>NZ_DALZMB010000001.1:0-145598 GCF_032007265.1 Paracoccus sp. (in: a-proteobacteria)
GCGGGCGCGGCGGCGGCGGGTTTGGCGGCGGGTGCAGCTTCCTGCGCGGCAACTGGCATCGCAAGGCCAGCCATGATCATCAGATAGGTCAAAAATCGGGTCATCTTACGTCCTCCTCCGAGTTTTTTTTATTTCGGCCGAAATCAGTTCGGCGCGACGACGATGCCCCAGGGCTGCTGGCCCACGGGGATCGATTTCAACACCACTTCCTTGTCGACATCGATTACCGAGACGTCGTTGGAATTGCCGTTGGTGGTGTAAAGGAACTTGCTGTCGGGCGTGAAGGCCATCTGCCAGACGCGCTGACCGACCAGCAGGTAATTCGTCACCTCAAGGCTTTCGCCATCAATCACCGCAACGCGGTTCGCAGGCCCCAGCGCGACAAAGATTTTTTTGCCGTCCTGCGTCACGCGCACGCCCACGGGCTGGATCGCCTCGGGCAGCACGCCGGGAATTTCAAAGGTGATCTTCTTGATGATTTCCTGGGTCGCCGGATCGATGACGCTGACCGAGCCGCCAATTTCGGCCGAAACAAACAAATGTTTGCCATCCGGGCTGAACTCGGCAAAGCGGGGGCGGCTGTCGACCAGGACGTTGGCGGTAATCTCAAAGGTCTGGGAATCGATGAAATGCGCCATATTGGTCGTTTCCGAGGTGTTGATGACCGTCTTGCCATCCGGGCTGACGCCCATTCCCTCGGGTTCGACGCCAACCGGGATTTCGGCCAGCACCTGATGGGTCTTGGTATCAACAACCGTGACCAGGTTGTCGTCTTCATTGGCGATGTAAAGCGGGTTGCCCGAAGGATGCAGCACGAACAGTTCGGGGTCCGGCCCCGAGGGAAGGCTGTGCATTTCCTCCATGGTCTCGGGGTTGAACACGCGCACCAGATCATCATCGGAGACGCAAACATACAGCTCTTTGCCATCGGGGCTGATGGTGATGCCACGCGGGCGGGCGCCGACGGGGTAATGACCGATCACCTCAAGGGTTTCGCTGTCAATCACCGTGACATCATTGCCCTTTTCATTCGAGACAAAGATACGGTTCGCCAAGGCCGGCGTCGCAGCCAAGCACATCAGCAGCGCGACAGAGGTCTTTAAACTAGCTTTCATGGGTCCTCTCAGAATTTACATTCGGTTTCGGGCCGGTCGATACCCAGCGTATCTAGCGCCGAGCTTTGATGCAGATATTGGTCCTGCGGGCTGACGCTGGTCACCAGATCCGATGTGCCCAGCAAGATCGGCTGGCGCAGCTGGTGGTCCCAGTCGCGCAGGGTCAGCTTTTGCCCCTTGAAGCCCGCCACCTCGAATTTCTCGCTAAGCATAAACGCCTGCAATTCGTCGGCATCGCCGGTTTTTCCACGGGTCGCCGCCTCGCCGATCAGGCGCAACGCCAGCCAGCTTTGATAATCCTCATCGCGCATGTTGCGGTTTGCCAGCTTTTCAAAGCGGTTCTGGAACTGGGTCCCGCCCCATGCTTCGGAAGCCGCATGCCAGCTGCTGGGCACCAAACCGGCCGAGCCCGCGACAAGACGTGCATCCCAAGTCTGATAGGGCAGATAAAGCGCGAAAATCCCGGCCTCGTCAGCCGTGACCAGCATGTCGTATTTCGGCGCGCTTTGGGTAAAGACGGGCATTTGCTGCTGGATCTGGACGTAGCCGCTATCGGTGCGCCGAGAGCCGCCCGTATCCTCATAGACGCGTTCTTCGACAATCTTGGCGCCAAACTTCGTCGCCGAGCGACGATAGGCGGCGGCCAGATCTTCATCCTCGGGGTGGCTACCCTTGATCAAAAGCCAATTGGGCCATTTTTTCCACATCAGGAACTGGGCCAACGCATCGGCCATCATGGCATGGCTGGGCGCAACGTGAATGGTATTGGCGCGGCAATCTTTGCCCCGCAGGTTATCGCCCTGCGCGCGCGCATTCAGGATCATCGCCCGCGCGCCTGCCTGATCGGACAGCGCCAAAGTCGTCGGATCATCGGCCAGCACCACGACAAAGCGGATGCCCTGCTCCAGGATCTTGTCCAGTTCGGCCGCAGCCGTTTCCGGGGTCGCGGTGATTTCGATCGCTTCGAAATCCTGACCCATGAAGCGTCCGGTCGTGTCGTTATCCTCGATCGCAAGCCGCGCGCCCGCAAAGCCCAGATCTTCGGGCTCAAGGCTAAGGCGCGAAATCGGCGGCAGGCTGGGTTTATCAACGCGCAGCACTGCGGCGCGGATCAACGTCATCTCTTTGGCGGGCTTGGCCCCCACTTTAGGCGCCGCGGCTGCAGGCGTATCCGAGCTGGCTTGCTGCGCCCAGACCGGGCCCGCGGCCAGCAGCCCGGCGAATATCAACGCAAGTCTTGCTGTCATTTTTTCCTCCCCCACGGGTATCATGGCTGGTGAATCGCCTGACGCATAGCCCTGAATAAACCACGGATATTGCGTGTATTTTTACCTAAAACTTTTGTTTGATGAGACAAAAGCATGATAGACGGCGCCGCTGCCGCGCCGCATCTTGCGAAAATGCATATGGCACGGCCTTCTTCTATCGATCTGCGACGCGTCGACGGCGGCCAAGGTGCCATATCTGACAGCAGGAGCTGTCGCGCGGTGTATTTATGCCCCGCAGGCCCGCCTCAAACCCTATACCGATAACAGCCAACCAACCATCCGGGAGGAGTATCCGAATGCGCTTTTTCGCTTTCGCTGTCGCCGGGGCCGTCGCCCTTGCCTCTACTGCAGCCATGGCCCACGGCCCCGTCCGCCTCAAGTTAGAGCTTGAAAAGACCGTCAACGCGAGCCCCGACGACGTATGGGCCGCAATTGGAAAGTTCGAGGATATGAGCTGGCATCCCGCCGTCGCCAGCACCGAAATCATTGGGGATGGCTCGGTCGATCAACCGGAAAAATCCCAGCGCGTGCTGCATCTCAAGGCGGAATCGGGTGATCCGACCATCACCGAGATCTTGTCGAAATGGCAGCCCGAGAAACATTGCTATGCCTATCGCATCGAAAAGGTCGATCCTGCGGTCCTGCCCGTCACGAATTACGGCGCAACTCTGTGCGTCAAGGATGCGGGGGGCAAGGCCAATATCGTGTGGAAGGGCGGCTTTTATCGCGGCGACCCCAACGGCCAGCCGCCGGCCAATATGAATGATGATGCGGCCATTGCAGGTGTCACCGCGATCTACGAAGCCGGGCTGAACGCCTTGGTCGAAAAATTCGGCGCGGCGCCGTAAGATGACGCGACGGGCAAGCAGGTTTGGTTTGCTATTGGTCGCGCTGGCGCCCTTGGCGCCCCTGCCCGCCCTGGCCGCGGATCTTGCCTTTGTGACCTCTCAGAACGCCGAGATGGTTACGGTCGTCGATCTGGAGGCAGGCAAGATTTTAGCCCAGACCCCGGTTGCGGGGGCACCTGCCCCCGTGGCCTATGAACCGGCCCGCCAGCGCGCCTATGTGATCTCTGCCAAAAGCGGGCAGCTCACTGTGATGAACGAAGCAGGTGGTCTGCTTGCCACGCGCGAATTGGGCGAAGGTGCCTTCGGCATTGCTACCGCACCCGATCACGCCATCTTTGTCAGCGACTGGTACAACCACCGCCTGACACGGCTTGACCCCGACCTGAACCCTGAATGGACCGCCCAGACAGGGGCCGCGCCCGCCGGGGTTGCGCTAAGTCCTGACGGCGCCTTTGTGGTCAGCGCCGATCGCGACGATGATCAGATCTCGATCTTTGATGCGACGACCGGGCAGCTTCGCCACCGAACCAAGGTCGGGCGCCATCCCTATGCGGTCGCGATTTTCAACGCCAGGATCTGGACCACAGATGTTCAGTCAGACACGGTAACAGTTGTCGATCCCGTTTCGGGCAATGTCAGCGGCGTGCTGAAAACCGGTAGTCACCCATACGGTATCGCCTTTGCGGGCGGCAAAGGCTTTGTCACCAACCAATATGCGGGAACGGTCACCGTCTTTGACCCCGAAAATCTGGCCATTCTAGCGTCGCTGGAAACCGGGGATTACCCCGAAGGCATCGCCGCCCTGCCCGATGACAGCGGCGTGGTCGTGGTCCATTGGGAAAGCAATACGATGCTCTGTCTTGATGCCCGGACCCTGAAGCCCCGATGGGAGATCACCCTGCCCGATGGGCCGCGCGCCTTTGGTTTGTTCACGGGACGTCAGGGCTGACCGGTTCCAACTTTTGCCCCAATGCCTGCCATTCATCGGTTCCGCCGGGAAACCAGCGAATATCACGATAGCCAAGCGCCACCGCGCGTTTGCCAGCATTCCAGCTCATCCAGCAATCTGCGCGGCAAAACATCACCATTGGCGCGTCCTTGTTGCCGTGGCTGGCCTGTGCCAGCCCCTCGGCCAATCTGGCCTCTTCGGCGGGGCTGAGGGATTGATAGCCCGTGTCGTAAAGCCACAGCGCGCCGGGAATTGTCAGGTGAGGTGTCGGATGCCAGATCGTGCCCGCAGGCAATCCATCAGGCTTTTTCTGTCCGGGATAGACATCGATAAAGGCGACGCCCTGTTGATGCAGGGTCAAGGCCTCGGCCGGGGTGATCACCGTAGCGCCGGTCAGATCGGCGGGAACCTCGGCCGCATAGGGTGGGCCGCGAAACCCCTGGGGTTGGGGGACGTCGGCACAAGCAATCGTTGTGCTCAGGGCCGCCAATGCTGCAAGAACCTGCGTGGCGACCCGGATGTTCATGGCTTAAGCGCCTTGCCGTAATCATCGACCAAGGGCACGCCAGCCTCGTGTAAAATCGCGTCGATCTCGGCCTGATTTCGACGGATCAGATTGTTCAGCTCGCGCTTCCATTCCTGCTCTCCGGCGCGCACACCCATCGTGATGCGGAAGAAAAGCTTGGGGTTCGAGGTCTCTTTCAACAGCGGCACGAACTGCAGATCCGGGTCGTTCTTGACCAAGGGACCGGCCAGAGGCCCCCAGGCGACAGCCGCAGCCAATTCGCCGGATTTCACCTGCGCCAGCATATCACCAATCGGATCACGCACCCGCCGATCGACGAACAGATCAAAGCCGTGCATATCCTTGGCCAGCCCCGCGCGCGCCAGATGCGACGCCGGAGGCGTGCCTGCCACAACGCCAATCGGCTGACCCTGCAGGGCCGGATCGGTCAGTTGATCCACCTTGGCCAAAGGGCTGTCCTTGCGGGTAACGATGCCATAGACCGAGGTATAGTAATGGTTCGTATTCTGAACCATTTCATCGCCTTGCGCATAGCCGATCACGACATCGCACAGGCCCGGTTTCAGTGTTTTCGTGATAAAACCCATACCTTGTGGAAACCAGGTATAGGCCACCGGCATATTCAGCTTTTCTGCGAAAAGCGTTGCCAGCTTGTTTTCAAACCCCGTTCCATCCTGCGACGACATCGGCGCGGCAGCCGGGTCGGCACAGACGCGAAAGTGGGTATGAGAGCGCAAATCTGCGACCTGTGCCGCGGCGGGCATGGCAGCCCCCACGGCACAGAACATCACAAAAGATGCGAGGATCCGCCGCATCAGCCGTTCATGCAGGAATCTTCCTGCGCGGTGAACTCGGGGGTTTTCTCAGCCTTTTTGGCCGGGCGGCCGCGCGGCACGGATTCGGTCCCACGTGCGACCAGATAGGTGTAGATATCGTCGATGTAGCACCAGGCGTTCTTGTTGGTGCCGAATGCCGGCATCACAAGCGATCCCTCTTGTTTGCCCGAAGCGGCAATCTCTTGGAATTCGTAATAATCCAGGCGCAGTACCGATTTTTTCAGCGCCGGCGCATAGGTCGACCCCTCACCGTCGGGACCGTGGCAGACGTGGCATTCTGCCGAATAGCGACGATAGCCTGAGAAGGTGGCGTAATCGACGGTGCCATCGGCTTCGACCTTATAGGTCGGAATGTCGTCTTCGGTGTACCAGCGGCCGTTTTCCAACTTGGCTGCTACTGTGCTTTGACCATTTGGCAAGGTCGTCGCGCCTTTTTCAATCGCGACCTCCTGATCGGCGGTCTGGCTGGCTGCGGCATCGTCCCCGGCCGGAGCGGCAGTCTGCGCGAATGCTGCAGTGCCCAAAGTCAAACCGAGTGCGAATACGCTAGCGGTCGCGAATGTCCTCATTGTTTCTTTTCCTCCCTAGTCACATGAAATGACCGTCCCAAGGTTAGACCTGGGACGGCCGATGCATAGCTTTCAGTTCGCTTTCCCGAACTAAAGGATGAGGCGATTTTCCTGTATTAAGGGAAAAATCAGCCCGGTGCGCCCGGCAGTTCGAACACGGTCAGCTGACCGCCAAGTTCGGTGTACTGCGACAGCGAGGCATAACCGCCCACTGCACCCAAGCCCTCGTTGGGGTTGGTCAGACCTGCTGCAAGACCGATACCGGCCCAGCCGCCAACACCCGACAGAATGCCGATGTATTGCTTGCCCTTGTGCTCGTAGGTCATGACGTTGCCGATGATGCCCGACGGGGTTTTGAACTTGTAAAGTTCTTTGCCGGTTTCAGCATCGATCGCCTTCAGGTAGCCCTCAAGCGTGCCGTAGAAGACAACGTCGCCAGCCGTGGCAAGAGCGCCCGACCAAACCGAGAACTGCTCGGGCAGCGACCACTTGATCTCGCCCTTGACGTTGTCCCAAGCGATGAAGTTACCCATGCCGCCATGGCTGTTGGGCGCGGGGAACATCGAGAGCGTCGCACCGACATAGGGCTGACCGGCGGTATAAGCCACGCGGAAGGGCTCGTAGTCCATGCAAACGTGGTTGGTCGGCACGTAGAAGGTGTTGGTCTTGGGCGAGAAGGCAGCAGGCTGTTGGTCTTTCGAGCCAAGAGCTGCGGGGCAGATGCCCGTCGTGTTCTCGTCTTCGCCGTTTTGCGCGGTCGAGTATTCTGCAACCACCTGCGGGCGGCCGTACTGATCCGAAGCCGGGTCCATATTGACTTCGGTGGCCCAGTTCACGGCCGGGTCGAACTTCTTGGCGACCAGCAGCTCGCCGTTTTCGCGATCCAGCGTATAGCCGAAACCGTTACGGTCGAAGTGGGTCAGAAGCTTGCGATCCTTGCCGTCGATCTGCTGGTTGGTCAGGATCATCTCGTTGACGCCGTCAAAGTCCCATTCGTCATGGGGCGTCATCTGATAGAACCATTTCGCCATGCCGGTGTCGGCATCACGCGCCATGATGGTCATCGACCATTTGTTGTCGCCCGGACGCTGCGACGGGTTCCAGGTCGAGGGGTTGCCCGTACCGTAATAGAACAGGTTCAGATCCGGATCATACGAGAACCAGCCCCAGGTGGTGCCGCCGCCGATTTTCCACTGATCGCCTTCCCAGCTTTTCAGCGAGCTGTCAGCACCGATCGGCTTACCCAGCGAGGTGGTTTTTTCCGGATCGACCAGCATTTCGGCATCCGGGCCCGTCGAATAGGCTTTCCACAGCTCTTTGCCGTCTTTCAGGCTATAGGCGGTCACGCGGCCGCGAACGCCGTATTCACCGCCCGAAACGCCGACGATGACCTTGTCTTTGACCGGCAGCATGGTGGTGGTGTTGGTCTCGCCAATGGCGGGATCGCCCGTCTTGACCGACCACTTCACTTCGCCGGTTTTCGCGTCAAGCGCGGTCAGCGTGGTGTCGGCCTGGTGGGTCAGGATCATGCCATCGGCATAGGTCACGCCGCGGTAAACCGTGTCACAGCACATGACTGCAATCACGTTCGGATCCTGCTGGGGCTCATAGCGCCACAGGATCTTACCATCGGCATTCAGGTCCAGCGCGATGATGTTGTTCGGGAACGGCGTGTGGATATACATGATATCGTCGATCACCAGCGGCGAGCCTTCATGGCCGCGCAGCACCCCGGTCGAGAAGGTCCATGCAACGCGCAGGTCCTTGACGTTATCCTTGGTGATCTGGTCCAGCGTCGAGTAGCGCGTATTCGCGTAATCGCCAGTCTGAATCGCCCATTGTCCAGGTTTGGCGATTTCGCTCATCACGCTGTCGTTTGCGACAGCTGCAGTCCCGGTCATCAGCAAAGCGACCGTCGCACCTTTGAGTAGTGTTTTCATAACTTCCTCCCTCAGTCGGACTGCTCGGCGACAGACCGGACCATCAACTCATTGAGAGGATTGGGGTAGTGATAGATTCCGTCAATGTTACGCAGGCCCTTGCCAGCCGAAAGTATTAGGTGATTTCGGCAAAACCGGCGTGAACATCCCCCCGGATTGCCCGAGGGGATGCAATTAACCAAAGTTTATCCCAGACGTTCCGCATGCCAGGCCAGGTGGTCGGCCATGAACGTCTGAACGAAATAGTAGCTGTGGTCGTAGCCAGGCTGCATGCGGAACATGCCGGGCTGACGGCGCTGCATCATCGCATGGGCCAAAGCCTCGGGCTTGAGCAGGTCCAGGAACTGGTCCGAGGCGCCCTGATCGATCAGGATTTCACCCGGATAGCCGCGCTCGCGCATCAGCACGGTGGAATCATGGGCCTGCCATTTCGATTCGTCCGCGCCCAGATAGGCCGTGAACTGCTTGCGGCCCCAATCCGACTGGGACGGGTTGGCAATCGGTGCGAAGGCCGAAACCGATTTGTAGGTCTCGGGGAAGGTCATCGCCAGCGTCAGCGCACCATGGCCGCCCATGGAATGGCCGGTAATGCCCTGCGCATCGCGGTCCAGCGGGAAGTTGTTAAAGACCAGCTCGGGCAGCTCGTGCGCGATATAGTGCCACATCTTGAAATGCGGGCTCCAAGGGCTTTCGGTGGCATCGACATAAAAGCCCGCGCCCTGACCCAGATCATAGGCCTCATCATTGGCCACACCCTCGCCGCGCGGCGAGGTGTCGGGGAAGATCAGGGCAATGCCATATTCCGCTGCCCATTCCTGCGCGCCAGCCTTGGTCATCGCATTTTCATGGGTGCAGGTCAGACCCGACAGGTACCACAGAACCGGAACCTTGCCGAACTCGGCCTCCGGGGGCAGGTAGACGGCAAAGGTCATATCCGTGCCGGTGGCCTGGGATTTGTGCTTGTAGACACCCTGCGTGCCGCCAAAGCTGCGGTTCTCGGACAGGGTTTCATAGCTCAGCGTCATGGCTGCTCTCCTTGGGTCAGATCCTGGAACATGACGAATGCATCGACATATCCATGTTTGGGGTGATCGAAGGCCGCGGGCAGCCGGCCTACAATAGAGAAACCGGCTTTCTGCCACAAATGGACGGCATCTGCGTTGCTGGAGACAACGAAATTGAACTGCATCGCGCGAAAGCCCTGATCGCGGGCCCATTGCTTGGCATGTTCGACCAAAGCGCGGGCGATGCCGCGGCCACGCGCAGCAGGCGAGGTCGCAAAGCTGGCATTGGCGACATGAGAGGCCGGGCCAGGCCGGTTGCGCCCGACATGGCTGATGCCCAGCACCTGCCCGTCAGCCTCTGCCACAAATGCGCTAAAGGGGGCGGCAAACCAATCCGCCAAAGCATCCCCGCGCGAGATGTCGCGCGGGATGCAATAGGTTTCACCTGCTCGATAGACCGGCTCGAGGATTGCCCAAATCGCATCCTCATCGGCAGGCACGGCGGGGCGTATGTTCACGCCCCGGCGGTCCATATTCATTTCAGCTCATCCACCGAACGAATGACTTTGCCCAACAGGCCGTAATCCAGCGCCTCTTGGGTGTTCAGCCAGAAATCGCGATGGGTGTCTTTTTCGATCCGCTCGACGCTTTGGCCGGTGGCTTCGGCAAAGATATGGTTCAGGCGGTCGCGCATGATGCGGACCTGCTCGGCCTGGATCATCATATCCGACGAGGTGCCGCCGATCCCGCCCGAGGGCTGGTGGATCAAGAAGCGCGTGTTGGGCAGGCAGAAGCGATTTTCCTTCTTTGCCGCAACAAAGATCAGCGCGCCGGCCGATGCGACCCAACCCGAGCCGATGGTGCGCACGGTCGGACGGATGAATTTGATCACATCATGGATCATATCCCCCGATTCGACATGCCCGCCGGGCGAGCTGATCAGCATATTGATCGGCTTGTCGCTGTCTTCGGCCAAAGCCAGCAGATGGGCCACAGTGCGCTGTGCCAGCTTGTCATTGATCTGGCCCGCAACGATCACCGTGCGCGATTTGAAGTAAAGCTTGCCGATCTTGTCACCCTCGGGCAGGCCCAACCCCTCATCCTTGGGCGCATCTTCACGACGCTCGTCGTCGTCATCATCGTCGTCATCGTCCAGAATGAAATGCTTTGCCATGATCGGTCCTTTCATGTTGACGGCGGGAGCGGTTCCCCGTCCCCGCCGTCTTTTACCTAAGCAGTGCTTACGGATCAGTAAACCACCACCGCACGGATCGATTCACCCTTATGCATCAGATCGAAGCCTTCGTTGATCTGATCCAGCGTCAGGATGTGCGTGATCATCGGATCGATCTCGATCTTGCCGTCCATGTACCAATCAACAAAGGTCGGCACATCGGTACGACCGCGTGCGCCACCAAAGGCCGAACCTTTCCAGACGCGGCCGGTGACCAGCTGGAACGGACGGGTGCTGATTTCCGCACCTGCCGGTGCCACGCCGATCACGATCGACTGGCCCCAACCACGGTGGGTACATTCAAGCGCATCACGCATGACTTTGACGTTGCCGGTGCAGTCGAACGAATAGTCCGCGCCACCGATCTGGTCGAAGGGGGTCTTGGTCAGGTTGATGATTTCCTGAACCACGTTGTCGACTTTGGTCGGGTTGATGAAATGGGTCATGCCAAAGTGGCGCGCCATTTCTTCTTTGCCGTCGTTCAGGTCAACGCCGATGATCATGTCAGCGCCAGCCATTTTCAGGCCCTGAAGCACGTTCAGACCGATGCCGCCCAGGCCGAACACAACGGCTTTGGCACCGATTTCGACTTTGGCGGTCTTGATCACGGCACCGATGCCGGTGGTCACGCCACAGCCGATGTAGCAGATCTTCTCGAAGGGCGCGTCTTCACGGACTTTCGCCACGGCGATTTCCGGCAGGACGGTGTGGTTCGCGAAGGTCGAGCAGCCCATGTAGTGATAGATCGGGGTGCCATCCAGCATCGAGAAGCGCGTGGTGCCATCCGGCATCAGGCCCTGACCCTGGGTCGAGCGGATCGAGGTGCAGAGGTTGGTTTTCTGCGACAAGCAGGACGGGCACTCGCGGCACTCGGGGGTGTAAAGCGGGATAACGTGATCGCCGACTTTCAGCGTGGTGACGCCTTCGCCGACTTCGATGACGACGCCTGCGCCTTCATGGCCGAGGATGCAGGGGAAGATGCCTTCCGGGTCGGCGCCCGAACGGGTGAAATCGTCGGTGTGGCAAAGGCCAGTCGCCTTGATCTCGATGAGGACTTCGCCCTTCTTCGGGCCTTCGAGATTGACCTCCATGACCTCCAGGGGCTGGCCGGGTGCAAGGGCGACAGCTGCGCGTGTTCTCATTTTTGGCTCTCCTTGATTTGGCGGGCCAATAAGCCAGCCGGTTCGTCATGGTCTGATAGCGGTGGGGGCCAGTTTCCTGGCCCCCCTATGTCTAGTCTAAGTGATCTATGCTCAGGCAGGAAGGGCGCCTGATTTCTTCGCGATATGGGTCGCGATCGCGTCCATCAGCGGCGGGGAAAGCGCGTCATAGGGCTCAAGGCCCAGCTCTTTCAGGCGCGCACGGATGGCATCCATACGGCTTGGCTCGACGCCCGATTCAATGATCGAGCTGACGAAAGCTGCGAATTCAGGTGCAGCCCAGCCATCGGTGTCCGACAGTTCGGTGTGAACGAAATCAAGACCATAGAACGGGTGTTCTTTGTTCTCGATGCGGCCATACATGTGCACGCCGCAATCTTTGCACTTGTGACGCTGGATCGGTGCGTCTTTGTTCACGATCTCCAGCTTGTCGGCACCCGAGACGACTTCGATCGCGTCACGGCCAACAACCGCAACCTGCGAGAAGATCGCGCCTTCCGGCTTCCAGCATTTGGTGCAGCCACAAACGTGGTTATGCGCCGTCTGCGAGGCAACCTTCACACGCACCGGATTCGATGCGCATTTGCAGTGCAGCTCACCACCTGCAAAGCCGGGCTTGGACGGCTTGATGCCGTTATCGACTGCGGGGTGAATTTTCACGCCAGAAGTATCAACCATGGTCCATCCTCCGATAGGACTAAATCTATGTGCAAAATCGCGCTTGCAGGGCAGCAGGCGCAAGTCAGAGAAAGGTTGTACCCTGCCCCACCCTTATGCCACACGGCGCAGAAATTCGCGGGTGCGCGGATCATGTGGCGCGTCAAAGACCTGACTGGGCGGGCCTTGTTCGACAATACGGCCCCCCTCCATAAAGATAATGCGATCCGCGATTTCGCGCGCGAATTGCATTTCATGGGTCACGATCAGCATGGTTTGCCTGCCATCCGCGATCTGACGGATCAACGCCAGCACCTCGCCCACCCATTCCGGGTCCAGTGCCGAGGTCGGCTCGTCAAACAGCATCAGATCGGATTCCATCGCCATCGCGCGCCCGATGCCAACGCGTTGCTGTTGCCCACCCGACAGCGCTGCCGGATAGCTGCCGGCCTTATCGGCCAGCCCGATGCGCCCCAAGATCTGATCGGCGCGGGAATTAGCCTCGGTCACAGACAGGCCGCGCACACCGACCAAGCCTTCGGTGATATTCTGGCGCGCCGTCTTGTTGGCAAAAAGCGCATAGTTTTGAAAGACAAAGCTGGTACGGCGGCGCAGGGCCAGGATCTGACTGCGACTGGCATGGGCCGCATCAACCGTCAGATCCCCGATGCGGATCACCCCTTTCTCGGGCCGGTCAAGAAAGTTCAGGCAGCGCAGCAGGGTCGACTTTCCCGTCCCCGAAGGGCCGATCACCGCCACCCTTTCACCGGGGCGCAACTCCAGATCGATCCCGTTCAAAACGGTCAACCCGCCAAAGCTTTTGCTAAGGCCCTTTACCGAAATGGCGTGATCCGAACTCATCGCACAAAGGCCTTTTGCATGCGCCTTTCTAGCCGGCGCTGAAGGAAGGAAAGAACCTCGACGATCGCCCAATAGATCAATGCGACGACCAAAAACGCCTCGAGATACATGAAGCTGCCCGCCGCCTCTTTCTGGGCAGCCCCCATCATCTCGGTGACGCCAAGCGTGAAGGCCAAAGAGGTCGATTTGATCAGGTCGATAAAGTAATTCAGCAGCGTTGGCGCCGCGATCCGCGCGGCCTGCGGCAAAATAATGCGCCGCAGCATGCGCGATCGCGTCATGCCAAGTGATTCCGCGGCCTCCCATTGGCTGCGATCGACCCCCAAAATCGCGCCACGGATCGATTCCGCCATATAGGCCGAAAAATGCAGCATCAGCCCAAAGATCGCCGCCTGCATCCCTGTCACGGATTTCAGGCTAGAGATCAGCTGTGGACCGCCGAAATAGAACAAAAACAGCTGAACCAGCAGCGGCGTGCCCCGGAAAAAGCTGATATAAAGCGCAACCAGCCAATCCAGAACGGGCAAGTGCAACACCCGCACCGTCGCCATGACCGCCGCAATCACCAGCGCGCCGATCATGGCAATCACCGCCATGAACAGCGTCAGCGGAACATAGCTCAAGATTACCGGGGCAATCTCGAGCATATAGGCGGTATCAAGGCCCTTCATGCTACTGGGCAGCCTGATCCAAAGGTTTGGTCACGTCCTGATCCAGCCACTTTTGCGAGATTTCGGCAAGCTTGCCATTTTCCTTCAGCGTGGTGATGGCGGCATCAACGCGGTCGCGCATGGCGCGGCCAGCCTCATCCTTGCGGAAGGGCAGCGCATTCTGGATCTCGTCGAACGGCGCGCCTGCCTGTTCCAAAGGAAGCGGGCTTTTGGCGATGACTTGAGCGGTCGAAACACGGTCCATGACAAAGGCATCGGCGCGACCAACCGCAACATCTTGTTCAAAATTGGTCTCGTAGGTCTTTATGTTGATGTCTTTGGCGTTTGGCAGCCGTTTAAGCAGCTCTTCAAAATTCGAGCCAAGATTGACGGCAACGGTCTTGCCCGACAGGTCTTCGGTGCTTTTGATGCCCTTGGGATTGCCCTTTTGCACCACGATCTGCGCGCCGTCATAGACATAGGGCTGCGTGAAATCGAACTTTTGGGTGCGTTCAGGGGTAATGGTGATCTGATTGGCCACCGTATCGATGCGCCCCGAATCCAGAGCGCCGATCAGGCCTGAAAACGACATGGTGACGAATTCAACCTTGTCGCCGGTCAGCTCTCCGACAGCGTTCATCAGATCGACCTCGAAGCCTTGCAGCTTGTCAGCGCGCACGAAGGTAAAGGGGAAATAGCCGCCTGACATGCCAACGCGAATGGTCTCGGCCAAGCTTGGCGAGACCGCTAAAAGCGAAAGAGCAAGGGCAGAGACCAGAGTGCGAAACATCATTCTCTCCTCTAGGGGCGAGAGGGGGCGGAGCGGCCATGCAGCGGCAACCGTCCTCGGGCCAACTTGACCCATTGATAACAGCCCCGCCTGCAAGAATGTTCCGCCGGGGGCGGAAATTCGGCACGATTTCTTGGATTTGGCGGGAAACGCCCTAGATCTCGGGGCGCGTGATCAGGAAAAGCGCAATGGCAAGGCAGATACAGACCTGCGCACCGATCAGCATCGCGGGCACGCCCAAAAAGACCGACCAGCCGACACCGCAGGCCATTGCCAGCGTTGCCCAGAACTTGGCCGGGCGCTTGACCACACCCCGTTCCTGCCATGCGCGGATCGGTGGGCCAAAGGTTGGATGGTGCAAGATCTTGTCGCGCAAATGATGCGACGAACGCGAGAATGCCCAGACCGCCACCAGCAGGAAAGGCACCGTCGGAACCACCGGCAAGATCGCCCCCACGCCGCCCAGCAGCAGGGCAAACCAGCCTATGAACAGCCAGATCAGGCGCATCTTAAGCCGCAAGCTCTCGTAGAATGCCATTCAGGACCGGGCGGCCCTGATCCGTGGCGCGAATGCGCCCGTCCTGCTGGGTGATAAGGCCCAATTGCGACAAATCCACGATCTTATCCTGTGGAAGCCGCGCCTGAGACAGATTTTCATAGCGCGCCACATCCATCCCCTCGGAAAGGCGCATCGACATCAGCAGGTATTCCAGCGCGCGATCCTCGTCGGTCAGCCGATCGCGCAGGCTTTCACCGCTGCCCTGCCCCTCAAGCGCGGCAAGCCATGCGCCGGGGGCGCGATGGGCCTCGGTGGCAAAGCGGGTCTGGCCCAGGGTCAAGCGGCCATGCGCGCCCGGCCCGACCGCTGCCCAATCGCCTTGGCGCCAATAGATCAAATTGTGCAAACTTTCTGATCCGGCGCGGGCATGGTTGGAAACCTCATAGGCAGGCATTCCGGCCTGTGCCAAAATATCCTGAGTTTCCAGATACATATCTGCTGACAGATCATCATCTGGCAGACCCTTCAGCCCGCCTTTGGCATGGCGCGCGCCAAAGGCAGTGCCCGGCTCGATCGTCAGCTGATAAAGCGAGAGGTGGTCCACCGCCATTGCCAAAGCCTGTTTCAGCTCGGCACGCCAATCGGCGCGGGTTTGATCCTGACGCGCATAGATCAGATCAAAGCTGACGCGATCAAATGCGCTGCGGGCAATGTCGAAAGCCGCCTGTGCCTCGGTCACGGAATGCATCCGACCCAGCTTGTGCAGATCGGCATCGTTCAGCGCCTGCACCCCCATCGAAACGCGATTGACGCCGGCTTGGGCATAGGCGCGAAACCGCCCCATCTCGACCGAGGTGGGATTGGCTTCAAGGGTGATCTCGATGTCATTGGCAAAGGGCCAATGGGCGCGGGCCGCATCGATCACGGCAGCCACGGTTTCGGGTGCCATCAGCGAGGGCGTGCCGCCCCCGAAAAAGATCGAGTTCAGCACCCGCCCCGAAGTTTCGCGCGCCAGATTTGCCAGCTCGACCTCATAGGCGCGCGCCCAACGCATCTGATCGATGCTGGCCGAGACATGGCTGTTGAAATCGCAGTAAGGGCATTTCGACGCGCAAAATGGCCAATGCACATAAAGCGCAAATCCACCTGCGCGCCAGTCATCGGCGGCAGGATCGGCTGTGATCTGGATCTGCGACATGGGCTTTATTGTGTCTCTTTCTGCGGTCGGCCAGGGCGCGGGCGGTTAATCCGCCAGCGCGGTCACTTCGATTTCGACCTTCATCTCGGGCCGGATCAGCCCCGCGATCACCATGGTCGCGGCGGGGCGGATCTCGCCCAGATAATGGGCAAGGATGGGCGCGATTTCATCCACCAGAGCGGCATCGGTCACGGTGTATTGAACGCGCACGACATCGCCCAGGGCAAAGCCGCCCTCGGTCAGGGCGGCGATGATGGTTTCAAAGCAGTTGCGCGCTTGATCCGCGGCCGCCGTGGGCATGGTCATCGTGGCGTAATCGTAGCCAGTCACCCCCGACACGAAACACCACGGCCCTTTGACCACCGCCCGGCTATAGCCCAGCTTGGCCTCGAAGGCAGAGCCCCCTGAGATCTTACGCAAGGACTGCCTCCAGTTTGCGGAAGGCATCGGCGCGGTGGCTGATGCGGTTCTTCTGCTCGGCGGTCATTTCCGCGAAGGTTTGATCATACCCATCGGGAACGAACATCGGGTCATAACCATGACCATGTGCACCGCGGGTCGGCCAAACCAGATGGCCGGGGGCGATGCCCTCGAAAATCTCTTCGTGCCCGTCCGGCCACATCAGGATCAATGTGGCGCGAAACTGAGCGGTGCGCGGTTGCGGCGCATTTGCGGCCTCAAGCTCGCGCCAGGCGCGGGTCATGGCCAAATCGAAGTCACGACCGTTGGGGGTTTCCGCCCAGTCAGCCGTATAAACCCCCGGCGCGCCATTCAGCCCGTCGATGGTGATCCCGCTGTCATCGGCCAGCACAGGCAGGCCGGTCGCCTGCATGGCGGCAAGGGCCTTGATGCGGGCATTCCCGATAAAGGTCGTCTCGGTCTCGGCAGGTTCGGCCAGACCCATCTCGCCAGCCGAGGTGACCTCGATGCCGTGCGGCGCGAACAGGGCGCGCATCTCGTCCAGCTTGCCCTTGTTATGGGTTGCGATCAGCAGCTTTTTTTCGGTCAGTTTTCTCATGCGACTGCTGCCTTTTGTGCCGCGACCAATTGGGCGACGCCCGCCTCGGCCAGATCCATCAGCTGGTTCATCTCGCCGCGCGAAAAGGCCGCGCCCTCTGCCGACATCTGAACTTCGATCAAGCGGCCCGAACCGGTCATGACGAAATTGCCGTCGGTGCCTGCCTCGCTATCTTCGGGATAGTCCAGATCAAGCACCGCCTGACCCGCATATATGCCACAGGAAACGGCAGCGACATGGTCCAGCATCGGATCGCTGGTGATCAGGCCAGCCTTCATCAGTTTGTTCATCGCCAGACGCAGCGCCACCCAGCCCCCCGTCACCGAGGCACAGCGCGTGCCGCCATCGGCCTGGATGACATCGCAATCGATCACGATCTGGCGTTCGCCAAGCGCACGACGGTCGACGCCTGCACGCAAGGCCCGCCCGATCAGGCGCTGGATTTCCTGCGTGCGACCCGATTGCTTGCCCAAAGCGGCCTCGCGCTTGTTGCGGCTGTTGGTCGCGCGCGGCAGCATTCCATATTCGGCAGTGACCCAACCCTGCCCCGAACCCTTAAGGAATGGCGGGCAACGATCCTCGATCGTGGCCGAGCAAAGCACCTCGGTTCCGCCGCAACGGATCAGGCACGAGCCCTCGGCATGACGCAAAATCCCGGTTTCAATTGAAATCGGGCGCATTTCGCTTAAATTTCTTCCTGACGGGCGCATCTGGCATTCCTTTCGGGGGTTTTCCTGCCAAATACAGGTCTGCTGCCCCCATTCGCAACCCGTCAACGGCTTTACTCTCCGGAACCCTGAAACATCCATGCCCGATAACAGTCTGCTCTCAGAACTCAATGATCGCTCGCGCGAGGTGTTTCGCAAAGTGGTCGAAGCCTATCTTGATACCGGCGAGCCCGTGGGTTCGCGCACGTTGACGCGTGGCCTGTCTGAAAAGGTCAGCGCGGCAACAATTCGAAACGTCATGCAGGACCTTGAGCATCTGGGCCTGCTGGACAGCCCCCATATCTCGGCGGGACGGCTGCCGACGCAGCTGGGATTGCGCCTGTTTGTCGATGCGCTGATGGAAGCGGGCCCTGTCACAGATACGGACCGCACCGCGATCGAGCAGACAGTCGGCACTGGCAGCTCTGAGCCCGCCGAAATGTTGGACCGCGTCGGGGGGGCGCTGTCGGCGCTGACGCATGGCGCCTCTTTGGTGCTATCCACCAAACAAGAGGCGCCGCTGCGCCATATCGAATTCGTCAGCCTGGCCCCCGACCGTGCCTTGGTCGTTCTGGTCTTTGCCAATGGTCAGGTCGAGAACCGCATCTTTACCCCGCCCTTGGGACAAACCCCCTCTTCGATGCGAGAGGCCGCGAATTTTCTGAACGCGATTGGCGAGGGGCGCACGCTTGGCGATTTGCGTGCATCCGTCGCGACCGAGATCATGCAAAGCCGAAATCAGCTGGACGGTCTGGCCGCAGCCATGGTCTCGGCTGGCCTTGCCCAATGGGAAAATGGCGGCAGCGATTCACGGCTGATCGTGCGGGGCCGCTCGAACCTGCTGGATCACGAACTGGCCGATCTGGAGCGCGTGCGGGTGCTTTTTGATGACCTGGAACGCAAGCGCGATATAGCCCGTTTCCTGGAACTGACCGAGGACGGAGAAGGTGTGCGCATCTTCATCGGATCCGAAAACAAACTGTTTTCACTTTCGGGTTCCTCTTTGGTGGTTTCCCCTTATATGAACGCTGACCGAAAGATTGTCGGAGCGGTCGGCGTCATTGGTCCGACACGGCTGAACTATGGCCGTATCGTACCAATTGTCGATTACACCGCCCAACTTGTTGGGCGCGTATTATCCGGCAGAAAAGGATGAGATGATGACCAGAGACACAAAAAATGGGCATACGCCCGAGCACGAATTGCCCGAGGTGGACAGCGACTTTCTTGCTGAAGATCCGGCCGACTTTGCGGATATGGCCGCATCGCCGGATGTCGAGGCCATCATTGCCGAGCGTGACGATTATCGTGACCGCTTCATGCGTGCGCTGGCCGACGCCGAGAACGCCCGTAAGCGCGCCGAAAAAGACCGCCGCGATGCCGAACAATATGGCGGCTCGCGCCTGGCCCGCGACCTGCTGCCGGTTCATGACAACCTGAACCGCGCCCTGAGCCACGCCAATGACGAGCAACGTGCCGCAGCCGGCGCGCTGATCGAAGGTGTCGAACTGACCCTGCGCGAGCTGGAAAACGTTTTTGCCAAACATGGCATTACGGTCATCAAACCTGCCTTGGGCGAAAAATTCGACCCGCAGGTTCACGAGGCCATGTTCGAGGCCCCCGTCCCTGGCACGATCGCAGGTGGCATTATTCAGGTCATGGATAACGGCTTTATGCTGCATGACCGTTTGCTGCGCCCGGCCAAAGTGGGTGTCAGCTCGAATCCCGGAAACTAAGTCCGGACGGCCGAACACGGCCAGCAAGATTCAAGCAGGCCAGTTGGGGACAGCCCTCAACTGGCCTTATTCATTGGTCAGTTCTGGCACTATCTGAAACGGGCTTAACCATGTCATGATCGGGGCAATCCACTTTGCTTTCCCGGAAAGGCCCGCCATGAATATTCCAACCTCACCTCAAGCTTTGAGCAATGACCTGAGCCACGTGATCGAAACCGATCGTGCGCATATCTGGCACCACCTGCTGCAGCACAAATCGCTAGAGACCAGCGATCCACGCATCATTGTCGAGGGTAAGGGCATCCGTGTTTGGGACGCGGCTGGCCGGGAATTCATCGACGCGGTCTCGGGCGGGGTGTGGACGGTCAACGTTGGATACGGCCGCGAAAGCATCGCCAATGTCGTGCGTGATCAGCTGATCCGAATGAACTATTTTGCGCAATCCGCGGGCTCGATTCCGGGTTCGCTTTTTGCCGAAGCGCTCTTGGACAAGATGCCGGGCCTGAGCCGGGTCTATTACGCCAACTCGGGCTCTGAGGCGAATGAGAAGGTCTTTAAGATGGTCCGCCAGATTTCGGCGCGCCATCATAAGGGCAAGAAATCCAAGATCCTCTATCGCGAACGCGACTATCATGGCACCACGCTGGCCAACCTTGCCGCATGTGGCCAGCCCGAGCGCGCCGCGCTTTATGGTCCCCTGCCGGCCGGCTTCGTCGAGGTTCCGCATTGCCTGGAATATCGCAAGCAATGGGATGTCGAGGACTACGGTCGCCGCGCCGCCGACGCCATCGAGGAAGTCATCTTGCGCGAAGGCGCCGATGAGATCGGCCTGCTGTGCCTAGAGCCGATCACGGCGGGTGGCGGCGTAATCGTTCCGCCAACGGGCTATTGGGAGCGGGTGCAGGAGATTTGCCAGAAATACGACATCATGCTGCATATCGACGAAGTCGTCTGTGGTCTGGGTCGTACGGGCGAATGGTTCGGCTATCAGCATTACGGCGTGAAGCCCGACTTCGTGACGATGGCCAAGGGCCTTGCATCGGGTTATGCCGCGATTTCCTGTGTGGCAACCACCGAGAAAGTCTTTGAAATGTTCAAGGACGATCCCACGGATCCGCTTAGCTATTTCCGTGACATTTCAACCTTTGGCGGCTGCACCTCGGGGCCGGCCGCGGCGCTGGAGAATATGCGCATCATCATTGATGAAGATCTGATCGGGAATACGCGGCGCATGGGCGAGCGGCTGACCGGCAACCTTCAGGCGCTGATGGAAAAGCACAAGATCATCGGTGACGTTCGCGGCATTGGCCTGTTTCAGGGTGCCGAGCTGGTGACGGATCGCGCCACCAAAGAGCCGGTTGATGAGAAGCGCGTGCAGCGCGTCGTTGCTGAATGCGCGGCTGAGGGCGTCATCATCGGAGCAACCAACCGTTCGCTGCCGGGCATGAACAACACGCTTTGCCTGTCCCCGGCCCTGATCGCATCGGCCGATGATATCGACAGCATCACCGGCGCAATCGATACCGCGCTGACCCGCGTCTTTGGTTAACCGCACGCCTTTCAAATTGTCACACGTGAAACATTGGCCCGGCAACTTGTTTGCCGGGCCAGCGTCATGCTAGCGATAGCTTCGGCCCCTTCCCCGCGACTTTGCCAATGAGGCTGAGATGGCGATTACACCCGCGCTTTTTTTCATTGACCCAAAAGCCGGGATGACGCTGCAGCACCAGCTGCGCCAGCAAATTGTCGAAGCAATCCTGGATCGCCGCTTTCTGCCAGGAGAGCGTCTTCCGTCCAGTCGTAACCTTGCCCAGCATCTTGGGATCAGCCGCTTGACCGTGGCCACGGCCTATGCCGATCTTGTGGCGCAAGATTACCTGATTGCGCGGGATCGTGCGGGATATTTCATCGCCGAAAATATGAGCGCCCAACCCGAGATCCAGCCCTCAGATCAAAAGGCTGGGCGCGCAGACTGGACGCGCCTGATTGGCCAAAAATTCCGCAACCCGCGTGGACGACATCGCAATCCGGATTGGCAGAACTATCGCTTTCCCTTCACCTATGGCCAGGCTGATCCAAGGCTCTTCAATCATACCGCGTGGCGGCAATGTGCGCTTCAGGCTTTGGGTCAGCGCGACTTCAACGTACTTACCGCCGATTTTTACGAAGCAGATGACCCCGAGCTGGTGCTTTATATCACGCGCCAAATCCTGCCCCGTCGCGGCATTCAGGCACGCCCCGAAGACGTCTTGCTGACCATGGGCGCGCAAAACGCCTTGTGGTTGGCAGCCCAGGTTTTGTTGAACCAGCGCCGCACCGCGATTATCGAAAACCCCTGTTATCCCGGCTTGCGCGAAATTGTCGAACAAACTCGCTGTCATGTCGTGCCCGTGAATGTCGACGACCGTGGGCTGCCGCCTGATGCAATCCCCAAAGGCGCAGATGTCGTCTTTACGACTGCAAGTCATCAATGCCCGACCAACACGACCATGTCCCTTGAACGGAGGCGCGCCCTTTTGGCACGCGCCAAAAGCGAAGGCTTTGCCATTGTTGAGGACGATTACGAATTCGAGGTCTCCTTTACCAACTCGCCGTCTCCTGCTTTGAAATCTCTGGATCACAGTGACCACGTCATCTATGCCGGGTCATTTTCAAAATCCCTATTTCCGGGATTAAGGCTAGGATACCTGGTCGGACCACCCGAGTTTCTGGCCGAGGCCAGAGCCCTGCGCGGCCTAGTTTTACGCCATCCCCCGGGTCATCTTCAGCGAACTGTGGCTTATTTTCTCTCCCTCGGTCACCATGACCGACAGATGCATCATGTCAGGCAGGTCTATGCCGAACGCCGCGCGGTTATGGATGCGGCAATCCAGAAATATGGCCTGACCGTGGTTGGCGCTGCCAGTGGTGCGGGTGGGTCTAGCTATTGGATGCGCGCGCCCCAAGGTGTTGATACCCTAAGACTTTCCCAAGATCTTCTTGCTCAAGATGTGGTAATAGAGCCCGGCCCCGATTTCTTTTTCGAACCCGAGCCCTATTCCCGTCATTATCGATTGGCATATTCATCGATTTCTAGTGATCTGATCGACGAAGGGATCTCTCGTATCGCTGCGGCAATTCACGCGCAACGATCGACCCAGGATAAAGGCAGCCCTTACGGCGCAGAGATTTGGGCAGAGCCGCGGGACAAAGAGGTGGGGCATGAAGGTACTGATCGTTGAAACCGAGGCAGCCGCACAAAGGCGCGCAGTCGACCTGATTTGCGAGATGGTTAATCGCAAGCCGAATGCGGTCCTTGGCCTCGCGACAGGGGGCACGATGCTGCCAGTCTATGAACAGCTGGTCGCGCGCTATCGGTCAGGCCAGACTTCCTTTTCCGGGGTGTCCACGTTTAATCTTGATGAATATATCGGGCTATCGCCTGACCATCCTCAGTCCTATCGCAGCTATATGAACCACGCTTTGTTCAATCAGGTCGATATTCAATTGGGGCGCACCCACCTGCCCCGCGGTGATGCCAGAAACCCCGAGACCGAAGCCGAGCATTATGAGGCCGAAATTCAGCGCCTCGGCGGGATCGATCTGCAGCTACTTGGTATTGGGCAGAATGGGCACATTGGATTTAATGAGCCGACCTCTAGCCTGCGCAGCAGAACGCGCATTAAAACCCTTACGGCGGAAACCAGAGCAGCCAACAGCCGCTATTTCAAAGCGGATGAGACCATTCCTTCTTTTGCGATAACGATGGGCGTAGCCACAATCCTTGACTCGCGATCGTGCATTCTTCTGGCAGTAGGCGCATCCAAAGCCGCGGCGGTGGCCGCGATGATTGAAGGTCCATTGAGCGCAATTTGCCCTGCATCTGCCCTGCAGCTGCATCCCAATGCGACGATCATCTTAGACAAGGCGGCTGCAAGCAGCCTGAAACTGACAGAATACTACCTTCACGTTCACCCTGAAATGTAGAGATCTTTGATCAGCGAAACGCTGGCAACCGACCATTTACTGCGCTGTTTCGGCGCCGGATCAAGAAAGATCTCAATGCAGCTTAAAACTTCGATCAACGTAACAAAATAAATAGCTCGGCGAAATCATCGCCGAGCTATTCAAATAATGAATGTGCTTTGGGACTATGCCCCAGCACCAAGCAATTGGCACAGCCGATCCAGCTGATCCAGATCGCGGTAGGTTACGACGATCTGACCGCCATCACTGCCAGAATGGTTAATGCTGACGTTCATCTTCAACTGCGCGGTCAAGTCGCCCTCGAGGGCGCGCGTGTCAGCGTCTTTCTCTTGCTCGCGAGGCTTACGCGGCTTCGCCTGGGTCGGTTCAGCCTGCTTACGAACAAGCTCTTCAGTCTCGCGAACGGACAGATTACGCTCGATCACTTTGCGGGCAAGCTCGACCGCATTTGGTGCGGTTATAAGCGCGCGCGCATGACCGGCCGTCAATTTACCCTCTTTCAGCCACGCCTGAACCTGCTCGGGCAAATTTAGTAGCCGAAGCAAGTTTGCAATATGGCTGCGGCTTTTGTTCAACGCCTCGGCAAGCCGCTCTTGCGTATGGCCAAAGCGTTCCATCAATTGCTTGTAGGAGGCCGCCTCTTCGATCGCATTCAGATCCGAGCGCTGAATGTTCTCAACAATCGCAACCTCAAGCATTTCGGTATCATTAAGATTGCTAATGATAACCGGAACTTCGTGAAGTTGCGCGATCTGGGCTGCGCGCCACCGACGCTCACCGGCGACAATCTGAAACAGACCCTTGTCGCGGGGATGCGGGCGAACGATCAAGGGCTGAAGCATGCCGCGTACCCGCAATGACTGGGCAAGCTCTTGCAAGGCCTCGGGTGCGAAACTTCTTCTGGGCTGATCAGGGTTCGGCGTCAGCTGTTCAACCGGCAGGCTTTGACGCGCCGCAGGCCTATCCGAGGGGATCAAATCGACGTCAGCCATCAGCGCTGAAAGTCCACGACCAAGGCCTCGCTTGTCTGCTCTTGCATCTGCCACGTTCCATTCCCCCTGTTAGACTGTTGCGAGTTGCCGGCTAAGAAATTCGCGGGCAAGGCTTCGATATGCACCGCTTCCCTTCGAATGGGTATCGTAACTAAGTACCGACATTGCATGGGATGGCGCTTCGGACAAGCGAACATTCCGCGGAATGACAGTCTTATACACCAGATCGGACAAGGTGCTGCGGGCATCAGCCTCAACCTGCTGCGACAGATTATTGCGGCTATCTGCCATTGTCAGCAAAATTCCTTCGATCCTGAGATCAGGGTTTGCCGATTGGCGGACCTCTCGAACAGTCATCAGAAGCTGTGAAAGCCCCTCTAGCGCGTAAAATTCAGCCTGCAACGGAACTAAAACGCTATCAGCAGCGACCATGGCGTTGACAGTTAGCAAGCCAAGGGCCGGCGGACAATCGATAAGGACAAACTCCGCATCTGTCGTGGCTTGCAGCTTACGGCGCAACAGTTGTGACCTGCCGGGGCGGCTAGCAAGTTGAAGATCCGCAGAGGCCAGATCGGATGTCGATGGGACGATAGACAGGTTTTTGACGTCTGTTGGATACAGACAATCGGCCAAAGTCTCATCTCCGGCCAGCAAATCAAATGCGCTTCTTTGGCGATTTTCAGGCGGGATTCCGAGCCCGGTTGAGGCGTTGCCTTGCGGGTCCAAATCAACAACGATTACTTTATGCCCAAGTTCGGCCAATGCCGCAGCAAGATTTATCGCCGTCGTCGTTTTACCGACGCCACCTTTTTGGTTTGCGACGGCAATAATTCGTCCCTCAGACATGGCGGATCCTTGTAATCTCTAAAATTGCGGCACCCTGCTCGGTCGAACTTGGATGGTCCTGAACATTGAATACCCAATTTTGACGGGCCAGTTCCAGTTCATTTTTCCAGTTGCGCCCCTTCATCAGCCAAGCTTTGCCATCTGCATGGATGTGGCGATCAACATAGGACATAAGCAACGGCAGCGGAGCAAGCGCCCTGGCGCTCACATTATCTGCGCTCTGCGGTTCGGCTTTTTCAATTCTATCGACAAGAACTTGGGCATTGCTGATACCGGTCTCGCGAATAACCGTCCTTAGGAAGGTCGCCTTGCGTTGATCGCTTTCCATCAGTGTCACCGCAAGATCCGGTCGGGCAATAGCAACAACCAGTCCGGGAAGCCCCCCGCCGCTGCCAATGTCCAGCCAGCTTCCCGTCTGGGCACTAGCCAAAGAGACTAACTGAAGTGAATCCTGAATATGCCGGTCTTCAAGATCGATCAGCGTATTGGCCGCAACAAGATTAATACGCGGGTTCCACTTGCGGATAAGTTCAGCATAATGGCTGAGCTTATCCTGTGTTTCACGTGAAACAGACATTACGCGATTTTACTTCCTTTGGTACGAACCAGGGCAAGAATCAGAGTCAAGGCCGCCGGTGTAATCCCCTCGATAGCCGAGGCTGCTGCCAAATTGGTTGGGCGAACCCGAGTTAACTTTTCTTTTAACTCGTTGGAAAGACCAGATATCTTAGAAAAATCCATGTCATCGGGAATAGCCACGGCCTCCTCTTTGCGCAGCTGAACTGCATCGCGCCCCTGACGGTCTACATAGTTGTGGTAAAGCGCATCAGTTGCGACCTGCTTAAGGGTATTAGAATCGAATACACTCAATTCTGCATCCAGAGCCAAGACCGCTTCGCTATCAACATCGCTCTGCCCCAAAAGAGAAAACAGGCTGCGCTTGACCCCATCTTGACGTACGGCAATGCCCGCTGCTGCAAGTTGATTAGGAGAGAACTTCACATTTTCTGCATGGGACCGCGCGAGTTTATAGCTTGCTTGCTTCATCTCGAAATGCTCACGGCGGGCTTCGCTTGCACATCCCAGCTCAATAGCCAACGATGTCAGGCGTTGATCAGCATTGTCCGCCCGCAACGAAAGGCGGAATTCGGCGCGAGAGGTGAACATCCGATAAGGTTCACTTACCCCTCTTGTGACCAAGTCATCAATCATCACGCCGATATAGCTTTGCGATCGGCTCATGATCAGGGGATCACGTCCTTGAGCATTCAGGGCAGCATTCACCCCCGCGATCAGCCCTTGCGCCGCAGCCTCTTCATATCCAGTAGTCCCGTTGATTTGACCTGCTAGATATAGTCCTCGGCTTGCCTTCACTTCAAGCGTCGGTCTTAATGCCCGCGGATCTACATAGTCGTATTCAACTGCATAGCCCGGCTGAAGAATGACAGCATCCTCTAGTCCGCGCATCGACCGGACATAGCTTATTTGAATATCTTCGGGCAGTGAGGTAGAAATCCCATTGGGATAAACGACATCACTATCGACCCCTTCAGGCTCAAGAAAAACCTGATGAGAGCTTTTATCCGCAAATCTAACGATTTTATCTTCGATCGAAGGGCAGTAGCGCGGGCCTATACCTTCGATATGCCCGCCATACATTGCCGAGTTATGAAGATTATCGCGAATGATCTGATGGGTTATGTCGTTCGTATGGGTGATTGCGCAGCTAATTTGTTCCGCAGTAACCCTAGAGTTGAGATAGGAAAACAGCACGGGCTCTTCATCCCCTGGCTGTTTTTCTAGGCTATCCCAATCGATAGAACTACGCTTCAACCGAGGGGGCGTTCCGGTTTTAAGACGACCAAGCGGAAGGCTCAGATGCGAAAGAGATTTTGCCAGATGTTGCGAGGCGGCGTCTCCCCAACGTCCTGCAGGTCGGCTTACATCCCCAATATGGATAACGCCGTTAAGGAAAGTACCCGTCGTTAGAATAACGCGGCTCGATCTTATTTCATCGCCAGAAGCCAGCCTGATGCCCGCGACCTGATCGCCATTGAACAGGACGCTTGTAACTTCGCCATAAATTCGGGTCAGGCTCGTTTGTTCGGCAGCAGCATTTTGTGCCGCGGCTCGATATAGTTTGCGATCAGCTTGGGCGCGCGGCCCCTGCACCGCGGGCCCCTTGCGGCGATTTAGTAGGCGAAATTGGATGCCAGCTTGGTCAGCCAGGCGTCCCATGACACCATCCATCGCGTCGATTTCACGAACAAGATGCCCTTTTCCAAGCCCGCCAATCGCTGGATTGCATGACATCGTTCCTAGGTCATCGGCCTTCAGCGTCACAAGCGCAACACTGACACCCATGCGCGCTGCGGCCATGGCAGCTTCTAAGCCAGCGTGCCCGCCCCCGATTACGACCACATCGAATTGTTCCACGTGAAACCTACTTCCCGATACAGAAAGACGAAAACACCTCGTCTAGGTAATCTTCTGCGCCAATTCTGCCAACCATAGCAGAAATCTCATTAACGGCTTGTCGAATTCCCTCGGCGATCAGCTCAGCCAACTCACCTTCCGAAAATTCCAGTGCCTTGATCGCACGCGAAATCGCATCCGCCTGACGGCGATGGCTAACGATTCCAGAATCAGCCGCCTTATTGCGCAGATAAGAATACACGTTTTCCAAAAGTTCGGCGACACCCTGCCCCGTCAAACCTGATATTCCTATCTGATTTGTGAGCAAATCGGATTTTGATCGAACGATCAGATCTCCGGGCACGAACCCTTCTTGAACCTCTCCTTCCGGGGAAAGATGAATTCGCAAATCGGCATTCTCGGCGCGCTTTTTTGCTCGCGCGACGCCCATCGCCTCGATTTGATCATCGCTCTCGCGCAAGCCAGCGGTATCCAGAAATGTCACCGCCAGGCCTCGCAAATCGACCCGCAGCTCCAAAACGTCGCGTGTCGTGCCAGCAATATCCGAAACCAATGCGATATCTCGCTTGGCAATCTGGTTCAAAAGCGTCGATTTTCCAGCATTCGGAGGTCCAATAATCGCCACCTCATACCCCTGCCGCAGACGTTCAGTTGCGGGGTATTGATAAAGGATATGCGACAGCTCTTTCCTTATTTCTTCAATAATAACAAATGCTTCTGGCGGAATTTCTTCGGGAACTTCCTCGTCGGCAAAGTCGATACTGGCTTCAACAAGCGCACCAGCCCGGATCAGTCTTTTTCTGATCACATCCGCGACTTTTCGGACCGCGCCATCGGCTGCAGTCATTGCCAGTTTACGCTGCGCTTCGGTTTCTGCGGCCAAAAGATCCGCCAAGCCTTCGGCTTCGGCCAGATCTATGCGGCCATTCAGGAACGCCCGGCGCGTAAATTCGCCTGCCTCAGCTCGTCGCAAACCAAAAGAAAGCAGCGCTTGTTCAATGCGACTGACGATAACAGGCGCGCCATGCAGCTGCAGCTCGGCGACATCCTCTCCGGTAAAGCTTTCCCCTGCATCGAATGTCAGGATCAACGCCCGGTCGATCAGGTCATCCCCGTCTCTTAGGGCCCTCAGATAAGCACGTCGTGCTTTAGGAACTGGACCCGCCAAATACGCGACAGCCGCATGCGCGTTCGGACCACTGATCCGAACGACGGAAACACCCCCGCGACCGGGAGGTGTTGCCTCGGCAAAAATCGTATCCAATCCGTCCTCCGTCTAACGGCGTCAGGCGTTCATCGAGTCAAAGAATTCGCTGTTAGATTTCGTCTGTTTCAGTTTCGAAATCAGGAATTCGACCGCATCCGTCGTGCCCATTGGGTTCAGAATGCGCCGCAGCAGATAGGTCTTCTGAAGATCTTTGGAATCGACCAACAGTTCTTCTTTCCGAGTGCCGGATTTGAGAATATCCATTGCCGGGAAGACGCGTTTGTCAGCAACTTTGCGGTCCAGAACGATCTCCGAGTTACCCGTTCCTTTGAATTCCTCAAAGATGACTTCATCCATGCGCGAGCCCGTATCGATCAGGGCGGTCGCAATAATTGTCAGCGAACCACCCTCTTCAATATTACGCGCAGCACCAAAGAAGCGTTTCGGGCGCTGAAGTGCGTTTGCATCCACACCGCCGGTCAACACTTTGCCCGAGCTTGGCACAACAGTGTTAAACGCGCGACCAAGTCTTGTGATCGAGTCAAGCAAGATCACAACATCTCGTTTGTGCTCGACCAGGCGCTTGGCCTTTTCGATCACCATTTCCGACACTGCAACGTGACGGCTGGCCGGCTCGTCAAAGGTCGAAGACACAACCTCCCCCTTCACCGAGCGCTGCATATCTGTAACTTCTTCCGGCCGCTCATCGATCAGCAGCACGATCAAATAGCATTCAGGGTGATTGCGTTCGATCGAATGCGCGATATTTTGCAGCAAAACCGTCTTACCGGTCCGCGGCGGAGCCACGATCAGCGAACGCTGCCCCTTGCCGATCGGCGCGACAAGATCGATGATGCGGGCCGAACGATCCTTGATCGTCGGATCCTCGATCTCCATTTTCAGCCGCTCATTGGGATAAAGCGGCGTCAGGTTGTCAAAGGCCACCTTGTGGCGCGCCTTTTCCGGGCTTTCAAAGTTGATTTTTTCAACCTTGGTCAGCGCAAAATAACGTTCATTCTCACCAGGACCGCGAATGACACCTTCGACGGTGTCGCCCGTGCGCAGCGAATGCTGCCGGATCATGTCAGGGCTGACGTAAATATCATCCGGACCTGGCAGATAGTTTGCCTCGGGCGAGCGCAAAAAGCCGAAACCGTCCTGAACAACTTCAAGAACGCCATCGCCACCGATTTCAACGCCTTCTTCGGCATGTTCTTTCAGCAGCGAGAACATCATCTCGCCCTTACGCATGACCGTCGCGTTCTCGATCTCCCACTCTTCGGCCATTGCCAGAAGATCGGCCGGGCTTTTCGCCTTCAGATCGGAAAGGTTTAGACGTTCATCGCTCATCGTTCAGCCCATATGCGCAAAGACTCGACCCGAGCCTGCAAAAATTTCAGTGCATGGAGAATCCCCGCCGGACGGCGTTAATGCCCAAATAGGCCTTTGGTCCACGCGAGTCAATTCTTAGAACTTGACGACGACCGATAGCACGATGACGACCATCAGCAATGTCGGCACTTCATTGGCCAGGCGATAGCTTCGCCCAGAGCGCCCCTGCCCTGCCAACAACGCTTTTCGCTGTCCCGACAGCCAGCCATGAAACCCGGTCATCGCGATGACGCTGATTGCTTTGGTCCAGGGCCAGATTGATGACCAATCAACGATTCCGGGCGTTAGCACCAAAGCAAGCCCTGCGATCCAGGTCACAATCATCGCCGGGCGCATGATCATGCGCAAAAGCTTGTCTTCCATGATCTCGAACGAGGCCGTGGGCTCGACAGCCGATCCTTTTCGTTCGGCGTGATAGACGTAAAGCCTAGGCAAATAGAACAACCCAGCCATCCATGAGACGACGGCCATGATGTGCAGGGCTTTGACCCATGGGTAAGCAAGACTCAGCAAGTCGATCATCCGATCCTCCTTCCCCTCTCATTCATTAAATAAAGATAGAAATAAAGATGATGTTTTATTTGGCCCTGTGGGCATCTGGAAAACATCATTTTCCCGCATCTTTACACAGTGATTTTTCTCTCTGGATAAGAGCTCACGGACCGAGCCTCAAAATGAGATTCATCTAACAATTGCAAAATGTTGCAAAAATATCGAACTGTGGAAAGACATGTGGATAACTTACTTTACCCACAGGCTGTGGGCAAGCTTGTGAATGGTTATCTACATGTGGATGAAATGAGTGCGTTCTTCTTTGGTTCTTTGGCTGAAAAAGGGCTTGACGCAAAAGAATCGATTCATCCACGGATTCGTCTTTTTCTTGCTCGACGACTTATCCCCAGCCTTGTCCCAGCCCTTTGGCGCAAACTTCTGGCGCCGCGTCTTAGCGACAAGAAATGATGTCTGAAATCGTCATTTTTATGTCGTATTTAGCCCTCTCTGGCCCGCAATGCGGTGCAATCCTTTCGGAAATGCAGCTTTCTCTGACCCCGGACATCAGCCATGTTGAACACAGCCGAAATCCTTTCCCAGATCTCCGCCCGGCCGCGGAATTATGCGCTTAGCCACGATCTTTATTGCGATCCCGGTGTCTATCAGGCCGATCTCGAAGAGATCTGGTACAAGGAATGGCTTTTTGCGATTCCAGCCTGCGACATCCCCAAGACCGGCAACCATGCGACGCTGCAGGTTGGTGCCTATCCGGTGGTCATCGTGCGTGGCGCGGATGGCGTGATCCGGGCGTTCCACAACGTCTGCCGTCACCGCGGTCAGCGTCTTTGCCCCAAACAGAACGGCTCTTCACCGAAACTTGTGTGTCCCTATCACCAGTGGACCTATGATCTGGATGGCAAGCTGGTCTTTGCCCGCGACATGGGCCCTGACTTCGATCCGTCGAAATTCAGCCTCAAACCGGTGCATGTGCGCACCAACGGCGGCTTGGTTTATATCTGCCTTGCTGAAAATCCGCCGGAATTTGACCGTTTTGGCGGTTTCCTTGACGATTACGTCGGAGTGTCCGGGCTAGAGGACGCCAAAGTCGCCTTTTCCTCGACCATTGTTGAAAATGGGAACTGGAAACTGGTGATGGAGAATAACCGCGAGTGTTATCACTGCGGCGGCTCCCATCCTTCGCTGTGCCGCAGCTATTCAGACAACCCGCTGATGACCGTGATGGAGGGGCCGAATGCTGCCTCGCCTGAAATCCTTGCCCATTGGCAGCGTTGCGATGATGCAGGCATTCCTGCGCGCTTTGTGAACCAAGACGACATGCAGTGGCGTTTTGCCCGTGTGCCGCTGCTCAACAATGCCGAAAGCTTCACCATGTCGACCAAGGCTGCGGTCAGCCGCCGTATGGGCCGCATGCCCTGGAATGATGCCGGCAGCCTGATGCTTTACCATTTCCCATCCAGCTGGAACCACTTCCTGCCCGATCATGCCATCGTTTTCCGGGTTCTGCCGATTTCGCCGACCGAAACCGAGGTCACTTCGAAATGGTTGGTTCATAAAGACGCGGTTGAGGGCGTGGATTACGATCTGCAAAAATTGACCGAGGTCTGGCTCTCCACCAACGACGAGGACCGCCGTGTCGTCGAAGAAAACCAAAAGGGTATCTTGTCGCCAGCCTATGAAGCCGGCCCCTATTCGCCCAATCAGGAAGAGGGTGTGATTCATTTCGTGGATTGGTACTGCCGCAAGATGCAGGACCGCCTGGCGCCCCGTCCGGCGATGGCGGCAGAATAATGACGCTGCCGAATAAAGCCTTTGGCGAGCAACCGTGGAAGGACAGCGAGCCTTTGGAATGTGCAATGGTGGTGCCCGAAACGACGGACACCGCCACCTTCACCTTCCGCGCACCTTCAGGGGCCTGGTTTGACTACAGGCCCGGCCAGTTCATCACTTTGGATTTGCCGGTGCCGGGCGGCAATGTGCAGCGGACCTATACGATTTCCTCCAGCCCCTCGCGGCCGTTGTCGATATCGGTCACGGTCAAGGCCCAACCCGGCAGCACCGGCGGGCGCTGGATGCTGGATCACCTCAAGCCGGGGATGCAGATCAAGGCATTCGGACCTGCGGGCGTGTTCACGACCCAATGTCGCTCTGATAAAAAATACCTATTTATTTCAGCAGGTTCTGGAATAACCCCGGTCATGTCCATGACGACCTGGGCTTGGGACTCGGGTGAAATGCCCGATATTGCCTTTGTCCATGCGGCGCGCTCTCCCAGCGATATCATTTTCCGCCAAAGGCTCGAGGGCATGGCGGATCGCGTGCCGGGGCTCAAGCTGCATTTCACGGTCGAGGAAACCGATCCGTTTCGTTCGTGGCATGGCTATCGCGGGCGCCTGAACCAGATCATGCTGGGGCTGATGGCCTCGGATTATCTCGACCGCGAGGTCTATTGCTGCGGCCCGGAACCATTCATGCAGGCAGTGCGCGATATGCTGGCGGCACTTGGCTATGACATGGACCGCTATCATCAGGAAAGCTTTGGCGCGCCCGTGCGCACCCAGGCCGAGGTGCCGGTCCTTGACGATGTCGTCCCCGAGGAAGGGGCCAGCGCCGAGATCATTTTTGCCGCATCTGGCGTGACCGCGAAATGCGATCAGACAGACACCGTGCTTGCGGTTGCGCGCGCCAATGGGCTGAACATCCCCTCGGGCTGCACCTTTGGCCTATGCGGTACCTGCCGGATCAAGAAAAATTCGGGCGAGGTTCATATGGTCCATAACGGTGGCATCTCGGACGAGGATATCGAGGACGGCTATATCCTGGCCTGCTGCTCGCATCCGATCGGCGCCGTTTCGGTCGAAGTCTGATCCTGATGGCCCGCCGCCCAGCAGCGGTGGCGGGCCATAACCGGCTTTGGTGGTGCGGGTGGCCGGACGGCTTTGGTCCAAGCCCATCCTCACGCCCGAACTGCAGTCCATCACCCCAAACAGCCTCTTTGCTTGACAGGTCGGTCGTAATTCCGGCAGTCTAATCAGACCTATCTATTCGACAGGCAGCAGGAGGGTTTGATGAACATCGACCTCTCACGTCGCAGCTTCTTGAAGCTGGCGGGTGCGGGTGTCGCGGCGACCTCTCTCGGAGCGATGGGCTTCGCAGAGGCTGAGGCAGCAGAGGCGGCGCATGTGCGCGATTTCAAGCTGGTCACCACGACAGAAACCCGAAACATTTGCACCTATTGCTCGGTTGCCTGCGGCGTCATCATGTATTCCAAGGGCGATGTCAAAGCTGGCGAGGTTGCGGATCTGATCCATATCGAAGGCGATGCGGATCACCCCACCAACCGTGGCACGCTATGCCCCAAAGGTGCGGCGCTTAAGGATTTCGTGAAATCCGAGACACGCGCCACCAAGCCGCGCTATCGGCCGGCGGGCGCCAGCGATTGGCAAGATATCACCTGGGAGCAGGCTTTCGATAAGATCGCCCGCTCGATCAAGGACGACCGCGACGCCAATTTCGTCGCGAAAAACGATCAGGGTCAGGTGGTCAACCGCTGGCTGACCGCGGGTTTTCTGGCGGCCTCTGGATCAACCAATGAAACGGGCTGGCTGACCTTCAAGACCGTTCGTTCGATGGGGGTGCTTGCACTCGATAACCAGGCACGCGTCTGACACGGCCCCACGGTAGCCAGTTTGGCTCCGACGTTTGGCCGTGGCGCTATGACCAACGCCTGGACTGATATCAAGAATACCGACCTTGTCATCGTCATGGGTGGCAATGCTGCCGAAGCGCATCCTTGCGGCTTTAAATGGGTGACCGAGGCCAAGGCCAAGCGCGGCGCCAAGCTGATCGTGGTGGACCCCAGGTTCACGCGCACGGCTGCGGTGTCGGATTATTACGCGCCGATCCGTCCCGGCTCGGATATCGCCTTCCTGATGGGGGTGATCCGCTACTGCATTGAAAACGATAAGGTGCAGTGGGATTACGTCAAAAACTATACCAATGCCGCCTTCCTGGTGCGCGATGGGTTTGGCTGGTCCGAGGGGCTGTTCAACGGCTATGACGCCGACAAGCGCGCCTTTGACATGACGGAATGGGACTATCAGATCGGGGATGACGGCTATGCCAAGGTCGATCCGACCCTGCAAGATCCGCGCTGTGTCTGGAACCTGCTCAAGGCGCATGTCGCGACCTATACCCCTGAAATGGTCGAGACGATCTGCGGCACGCCCAAGGACCGCTATCTGAAAATCTGCGAAATGATCGGGGAATGTTCTGCCCCCGACCGGGTCATGACCTCGCTTTACGCGCTTGGCTGGACCCAGCATTCCAAGGGCTCTCAGAATATTCGCGGGATGGCGATGTTGCAGCTGATCCTTGGCAATGTCGGCATGCCGGGCGGGGGCGTGAATGCGCTGCGCGGGCATTCAAACATTCAGGGACTGACCGATATCGGGCTACTTTCCAGCTCGTTGCCCGGCTATCTGGCCATGCCCAAGGACAGCGAGGTGGATTTCACCACCTTCATGTCCACCAAGCTAAACCCTGCCATCCGTCCGGACCAGACCAGCTATTGGCAGAACTACCAAAAGTTCATGGTCAGCTTTCAAAAGTCGATGTGGGGCGATCATGCTACGGCCGAAAACGATTGGGCCTATGATTACCTGCCCAAGCTGGACGTGCCCTATTACGACATCCTGCGCTTTTTCGACATGATGTCGAAGGGCAAGGTGAACCTTTACTTCTGCCAGGGCTTCAACCCGCTGTTAAGCTTTCCCAACCGCGCCAAACTGACCCAGGCGCTCTCCAAGCTGAAACTGCTGGTCGTTATGGATCCGTTGCAGACGGAAACGGCATCTTTCTGGCAAAATCACGGGATTCACAACGATGTGGATTCCGCGTCGATCCAGACCGAAGTGCTGGAACTGCCCACCACCTGCTTTGCAGAGGATGAGGGCGCCACAGTCAACTCGGGTCGGTGGCTGCAATGGCATTGGCCGGGGGCAACTGCGCCGGGTCAGGCGCGTGCGGATACATGGATCCTGGCGAATGTCTTTTTGCGGGTAAAAGCGCTTTATCAAACCGAAGGCGGCGCATTCCCCGATCCCATCCTGAACCTGTCATGGGACTACAAGGATGCCTATGAGCCCTCGGCCGAAGAGCTTGCCAAAGAGATGAACGGCCGGGCGTTGGCGGATCTTTATGATCCGGCCGATGCCACCAAACTTCTGGTCAAAGCTGGTGACCAGTTGCCGAATTTCGCAGTGATGCGCGATGATGGTACGACGATGTCGGGCTGCTGGATCTATGCCGGAAGCTGGACGCAGGACGGCAATATGATGGCGCGCAGGGATAACTCTGATCCCGGCGATGTCGGGCTTTTTGCGAAATGGTCGTTCTCATGGCCCGCCAACCGGCGCATTTTGTACAACCGCGCCTCGGCGGATCTGCAAGGCAAGCCATGGGATCCCAAGCGCAAGTTGATCGAATGGACCGGCACCAAATGGGAGGGGTTCGACGTACCCGATATCGCGGTGACCGCCGCGCCGGGCAAGGTAATGCCCTTTATCATGACCAATGAAGGTGTGGGTAAGCTATTCTCGCGCAAGGGTTTGAAAGATGGGCCATTTCCGACCCATATGGAGCCCTTCGAAAGCCCCATTGCCAATGTGTTGAACCGTGATTTGCGCGGCAACCCGGCGGCGCGGGTCTTTCCTGAAGATCTGGCGCAGATGGCGACGGTCGGCGACACCGATTTTCCTTTCGTCGCCACCTCTTACCGGCTGACCGAGCATTTCCACTTCTGGACCAAGCACAACAAGGTCAACGCGGCCCTTCAGCCCGAGTTTTTCGTGGAAATCAGCCATGAGCTGGCGGCGGAAAAGGGCATCAAGCAAGGGGGGCGCGTCAGGGTCTGGTCAAAACGTGGTCAGGTCTGGGCGGTTGCCTTTGTGACCGGACGGATCAAGCCGTTGATATGTGACGGAAAAACCGTTCATGTCGTCGGAATACCGCTGCATTGGGGCTTTATTGGGGCTGCGCGCAAAGGGTTTGGGCCAAACAGCCTGACGCCCTTTGTCGGGGACGCCAATATCGACACGCCGGAATTCAAGGCGTTTCTCGTCAATATTGAACCCTCATCAGATGAGGCGGTGTCATGACCATTGATCCAAACCTTGATAGCCCGCGCACCGCCATCTCGAACCCGCCGGTGCAGCCGATGCCGACAAATCTGGGTGCGGGCGATGTCGTGCGCGCCTCGGCCATGCCCGATCTGCCCGCGCCCGAGCGTCAGCTGACCCCAGTGGCCAAGCTGATCGATGTCAGCAAATGCATTGGCTGCAAGGCCTGCCAGTCGGCCTGTGCCGAATGGAATGATACCACCCCGCCGATCGAGCATAATATCGGCAGCTATCAAAACCCCTCGGATCTGGGCCCCGAGATGTTCACGCTGATGCGCTTTGCCGAATATGACAATCCCGAAACGGGCGACTTTGAATGGCTGATCCGTAAGGATGGCTGCATGCATTGCGAAGATCCGGGATGTCTGAAGGCCTGTCCCGCGCCCGGGGCAATCGTGCAATATTCGAATGGGATCGTTGATTTCATTCACGAAAACTGCATCGGCTGTGGCTATTGCATCTCGGGTTGCCCGTTCGACATTCCGCGCGTGTCCCAAACGACCCACAAATCCTATAAATGCACGCTGTGTTCGGATCGCGTGGCCGTGGGTCAGGGACCGGCCTGTGCCAAGGCCTGCCCGACCCAAGCGATTGTCTTTGGCACCAAAGAGGACATGCTGACCCATGCAAATGAGCGGGTCGAGGATCTGAAGTCGCGCGGCTATGCCAATGCCGGGATCTATGATCCGGCGGGTGTCGGTGGCACGCATGTGTTTTACGTGCTCCATCACGCTGACAAGCCCCAGATTTACTCTGATCTGCCGACCGACCCTTCGATTTCGGCGGTGGTGCGCGGCTGGAAGGGACCGACGAAGACCATCGGTCTTGCGGCGATCGGACTGGCTGCTGTCGGCACGATCCTGCACGGGCTGCTGGGGCGCGCGAATAAGGTCTCGGCTGCCGATGAGATTCATGCCGAAGAGCTGGTGACGCAGCTTGATCCCCCGTCCGGCCCTGCTGCTGCGCCCAAAAATGAGGTGCTGTGATGACCAACCCGCGCCAATTTTCGCAACAAGGCGATCACATCGAGGGGCGTGATCCGGTGACCGTCAGCCGCTATCGCGGATTTACCCGGGTCAATCACTGGATTACGGCGCTGTCGCTGATCATCCTTTTGATCTCGGGATTGGCGCTGTTTACGCCCCAGCTTTACGTGCTGACTACGCTTTTCGGTGGTGGGCAAACCACGCGCTGGCTGCATCCAATCGTCGGGGTCGTGCTGTTTTTCAGCTTCCTGATCCTGTTTTTACAGCTGTGGCGCCTGAACCTTCCGCGACCCGAGGATGTCACTTGGGTCGAGGGTATCGGCGATGTCATCCGCGGGGATGAGGAAAAGCTGCCAGAGCTGGGCAAGTATAACGCCGGTCAAAAGTTCATTTTCTGGGGCATGGCCGGGCTGATCCTTGTGCTGATCGGAACCGGCCTGATGATCTGGCAGGAATATTTTCCCGATTTGGTCTCGATCCCGGTTCGCCGGATTGCGCTTTTGGTTCATTCTTTGGCGGCCATTTGCATCATTTTGCTGTTCATTCTGCATGTCTATGCGGCAATCTGGACCCGTGGCACCATCAGCGCCATGACAAGCGGTTCGGTCACTGGGGGCTGGGCCTATCGTCATCACCGCAAATGGCTGCGCGAAATCGCCGAGCGTGATCGCTCTAGGCCCGTGAAATAGCCGCTGCCCCCACGGGCCGCCGCCCTTGGGAGGAAAAATGTCAGATCTAAAGCCCGATCCCGCAATGATTGGCGGCGTTGAGAAAGCGCCTGTTGTGCTTTTGCCCCTGCCCGCGAAGCTTTTTTCCGCTCGGGCCGAAAGGCTGGAATTTCTGGCGCAACATAGTGCCAATCTTGGCCCCTATTTGCAGTTTGTGGCGGGGATTTGCAGGGCTCAGGCCAGACTGGTGGCTGATTTGCCTAGCGCTGATCCGCCCGCCGCGGACTGGGTCAGTCTTGCGCAGTCCAGCCAGATGCCCTTGATCGATCGCCACCACCTGAAAGCTGGCATGCCGGCGATCCTGGATGCGTTTCTGGCGCTGCTTGCCCCCCTGAAGATGCCAGCCCCGGCGCGGCAAGCATTGGAAGCTGTCATTGCCGCCAATGCTGACGAGCGGGATTGGCTGTTTAGCAATGTTCTTAACGATAAGATCCCGCCAGACAGCATCGCCCCTCATCTTTTCGTTGCTGCTGCGGTGCAGGTGCAGGCCGCAAGACATGCCGCGACGCTGGACCCGCAAAGCGTGACACAGCTGCACAGGGGCCTGTGCCCCGTCTGTGGCGGACTGCCATCGGCATCAGTGGTGATGCAGCATCAGGGCGTCGAGGGCGCGCGCTATGCCGCCTGTGCCTGCTGTCAGACGCTATGGAACGAGGTTCGCATCCACTGTCTGCATTGCGGCGACAATGGCCAGATCAGCTATCGCTCGGTTGAAACGGGCGATGCCCAGATCAAGGCTGAAACCTGCGGTGCCTGCGATCATTGGCTGAAAATCCTGTATCAGACCAAGAATGCCAGCCTAGAGGCCGTCGCCGATGATGTTGCCAGCCTGGGACTTGACCTGAAAATGAAAAACGAAGGCGTTCTGCGTGGCGGGTTCAACCCCTTTCTGATGGGGGTGTGAATGACCCGGTTGCGTGCTTTGCCCTCGGTCGATCGGCTGCTGTCTCAGGCTGGCGTTCTGATCGCTGAACATGGGCGTCAGCCCGTCACACAGGCGATCCGCGCGGTGCTGGCGGACATTCGCAGCCAGCCCAGCCAATCCGGGTCACTGCCTGATGAGGCGGCCATTCTTGACCTTGTTACAGCGGCGCTGGCGCGTCAGGCAAGGTCCGGTTTGCGGCCAATCCTGAACCTGACGGGCACGATTTTACACACCAATCTGGGACGCGCGCTTTTGCCCGAATGCGCAATCGCCGCCGCCGCCGAGGCCATGCGCGCCCCCGCGGCCTTGGAGTTTGACCTTGAAACCGGGGGCCGCGGCCAGCGCGATGACCATCTTCGCGGCATTTTATGCGAATTGACGGGGGCAGAAGATGCGACTGCGGTGAACAACAATGCCGCAGCCGTCCTGATCGCGCTGAATACCCTAGGCGCAGGCCAAGAGGCCGTTGTTTCACGTGGAGAGTTGATCGAGATTGGCGGTGCCTTTCGTATGCCCGACATCATGGCGCAGGCCGGTGTGCGCTTGCATGAGGTCGGCACCACCAATCGCACCCATCCCCGCGATTATCAGGGCGCGATTAACCCGGAAACCGCCCTTTTGCTCAAGGTTCACCCCTCGAATTATCGCATCGAGGGCTTCACCGCCGAGGTGGATGCCACGACCCTTGCCGGGATCGCACATGATGCAGGCCTGCCGCTGGTCAATGATCTTGGCGCGGGTTCGCTCATCGATCTGTCGCGCTTTGGCCTGCGCCCCGAGCCGACAGTGGCCGAGGCCGTGGCCGAGGGCGCTGATTTGGTCACCTTTTCGGGCGATAAATTGCTAGGTGGCCCTCAGGCTGGCTTTATCGTCGGCAAGCGGGATTTGATCGCGCGCATTAACCAAAATCCGCTTAAACGCGCGCTGCGCCTGGACAAGATCCGGCTTGCCGCGGCCGAGGCCGTCCTGCGCCTTTATCGTGATCCCGACCGTCTGGTCGAGCGGCTGCCGGTGCTTCGGTTTCTGGCTCGCCCTCAGCCTGAAATAGCCGAGCAAGCCTTGCGTCTTGCACCTCAGGTGGCGCAGCTGTTGGGGTGCAACGTAAATGTGATCACATGCGACAGCCAGACGGGATCGGGCTCGCTTCCGACCGACAAACTGCCAAGCGCGGGACTGGCTCTTGGCCCTGATCCGCAAAGGATCGCCGCAGGGTTGCGTGCCCTAGCGGTTCCCGTCATCGGACGTATCCATGAGGGCGCCCTTATCCTTGATCTGCGCTGCCTGCCCAGTGACGCGACGCTGCTACAGGCCTTGTCGCAATGATTGTCGGCACAGCCGGACATATCGATCACGGCAAGACCGCGCTGATCAAGGCGCTGACGGGTGTCGAGGGTGATCGATTGGCCGCCGAAAAGGCGCGTGGCATCACGATCGAGCTGGGTTTTGCCTACGCCGATCTGGGTTCGGGCGCGATAACCGGATTTGTCGATGTTCCCGGCCACGAGCGCTTTGTTCATACCATGCTTGCGGGCGCGGGCGGGATTGATCTGGCGCTTCTTGTGATTGCGGCAAATGACGGGATCATGCCGCAAACCCGTGAACATCTGGCAATTCTTGACCTTTTGGGCATCCGACAAGGTGTCGTGGCCCTGACAAAATGCGATTTGGTGGGCACGGCCCAGATCGCGGCGCGGCAAGCGGAAATTGCCCAGCTTTTGGCGCCGACAGGGCTGGCTGATGCGCCGATTATTCCGGTGTCATCACTCACGGGTGCGGGCATCGAGACGTTACGCCAGAAACTCATGCAGGCCGAGGCGGCCAGCGCGGCGCGCTCTGTCGCGGGGCGGTTTCGCTTGGTCATTGATCGGGCATTCGTGCTGTCGGGCGCGGGCGTGGTCGTGACCGGGCCCGTGATTTCGGGCCAGGTATCGGTTGGTGATCACATTTGCCTAAGTCCCTCTGGCATAAAGGCACGTATAAGGGCAATTCACGCGCAAAACCATAAAGCCGACACCGGTTCTGCTGGTCAAAGATGCGCGCTGAACCTGACTGGCGAAGATGTTTCCCGCGATGTGATCACACGTGGCGAGGTTGCGCTTGATCCTTTGCTTTTTGCGCCAACAGACCGCTTTGACGCCACGGTTTTCGTTCTGGCGGCGGAGCCACGGCCCTTGGCTGGCTGGCATCCTGCGCGGTTGCATATCGGTGCCGCCGAGGTGGGCGCCCGATTGGTTCCGCTTGGCCCGGCGCTGGCGGGGGGCCAAAGCGGGTTGATGCAACTGGTTCTGGATCAGCCGGTTGCCGCATTCGTGGGCGATCGCTTCATTTTGCGCGATGTCTCGGCGCGGCGCACCATCGGTGGCGGCACGGTGCTTGATCCGCATGCGCCTGCGCGGAAACGTGCCCGGCCCGAACGTTTGGCGTTTTTGGCGGCGGCGGCAATCCCCGATCCGGTCGCCGCGCTGCAAGCTTTTTGCGGCAGCCCCGCAGGTCTGGTTGATCTGGCAAGCTTTGCCCGTGACCGGGCATTGTCTCAGTCCCAGATCGAGGCGGCTTTTGCGGCTTCTGGGCTGGTCGAGATCGCTGGTCATGGCATGTCCGCTGACACGCTGATCCGCCTTGGGATCGAAATGAGCGAGGCGCTGGCGCAGTTTCACGCAGAAAACCCCGATCTTCAGGGCCTGTCTCGTGAGGCGATGCGGCTGAAGCTGACGCCGCGTTTACCTAAGGATTGCTTTACCAGCTTCATTCGCGCCCAGGCCAGCGCCGGGCAGATCGTGCTTGATGGGGCATTCCTGCGGCTGGCCGATCACCTGCCGCGCCTGTCGGCACAAGATGAGGCGCTTTGGGCACGCATCGCCCCTGAACTGGGCGGCGAGGCAAGGTTTCGCCCGCCCCGCGTGCGTGATTTCGCACGGGATCTGAATGCGGACGAGGGGGATCTGCGGCGGATTTTTCGCATGGCTGCGCGTCAGGGTCGGGTGGATCAGATCGCGCATGATCACTTCTTTTTGCGCTCGACGACCGAAGAAATGGCGATGATCTTGCGCCGTCTGGCCCAGCAAAGCGACGATGGCTGGATCTCGGCCCCGGCCTTTCGCGATCAGCTGAATAACGGGCGCAAGGTGGCGATTGAAATTCTGGATTTCTTTGACCGCCACGGCCTGACGTTGCGACGGGGAGACCTGCGCCGCACAAACCCACATCGCAGCGATCTGTTTTCGCGTGACCCGCCGTAGGCTGGCAATTGGCCCTGCCCGATGATGAAACCCTTGGCCCGTCAGCTTTACGTCTGCCCGAATTGATGAATGTTTCATTGCTGATGCGAAAGGGCCGTTTACCTGCCCTGAGGATCAAGGTTAAGATCTTGCAAACTCAGCAGAAGGAAGAGATTCAGCCCCGGTGGGTTGGCCAGACTTCAAATCTGGTTGGGGCAGCGAGCCTGTCTCGGGTGGGTTCGACTCCCACTCTCTTCCGCCAAATTTTCTGAAAGGACGACGATGAAGACGGTGGCGCTTGGAAATAGCGGGCTCATGGTGAGTGAGGTCAGCCTGGGGACGATGACCTTTGGCAACCAGACTGACCTGGCAGATGCCTGCATCCAGATGGATCGCGCGGTCGCGGCTGGCATTACGTTTCTGGACTGTGCCGAGATGTATCCCGTCAACCCGGTTCGCGCTGAAACGGCGGGCCGCAGCGAAGAGTTTATCGGGACTTGGCTGTCCAAACGTGGCAAGCGCGATGATCTGCAACTGGCTACCAAGGTCTCGGGGCCGGGGCCGCGGCTGCGTCCCGATGGCTTTAACGGCGCGGTCATCACCAGCGCGATCGAGGATTCCCTTCGCCGCATGCAGACCGATGTGATCGATCTGTACCAGCTGCATTGGCCCCAGCGCGGTGGCTATGCTTTCCGCCAAAACTGGAGCTATGACCCCTCGGGGCAGGTCAAATCCGACACGATCGCCCATATGGAGGACGTGCTGGGCGCCTTGATGGCGGCGGTTCAGGCCTGCAAGATCCGCGCCATTGGCCTTTCGAATGAAACCGCTTGGGGCACGACGCGCTGGGTTGATGTGGCAGACCGGATGGTCGCGCCGCGCATGGTCACGATCCAGAACGAATATTCGTTGCTTGATCGCCAGTTCGATACCGATCTGGCCGAGGTTTCGGTGAACGAAGATGTGACGCTTTTGGCCTACTCGCCTTTGGCAGCCGGGCTGTTGACGGGCAAATACGCCGATGGCCAGCTGCCCAAGGCCAGCCGCGCGGCGGTGGATGTTGCCCATGACGGTCCGGGTAATCTGTCGGGGCGCATCACCGCGCGCTCGATGGTGGCTGTGGCGGCCTATCAGGCACTGGCCGATGAATTTGGGCTGGATCTGATCCATATGGCCATCGCCTTTACCCGGCAGCGCCCGTTCAAGGTCATTCCGATCATCGGCGCCACCAATGTCGGCCAACTTGACCACCTTTTGGCCGGGTTGGACCTGCGTCTGAGTGATGATCAGCTGGCGCGAATTGACGCGCTGCACCGCGATCATGCGATGACTTACTGAAACCTCGCGCTAAACTTGACCCATAGGCGGGCAGCATTTCAGCTGCCCGCATCCCCCGGAAGGAGATTTCATGCTGCCACCGATCCTGCAAAAGCTGCGCATTCCCGTGATTGGCTCGCCGATGTTTATCCTATCTGGGCCAGAGCTGGTCATTGCCCAATGCAAAGCCGGTATCGTCGGCAGCTTTCCTGCGCTGAATGCGCGCGAAAAGGATGGCGATCCGGTTCAGCTTGACCTGTGGCTGACCCAGATTCAGGAAGAGCTGGATCGGCACAATCAGGCTAATCCCGATCACCCCGCCGCACCTTTTGCCGTCAACCAGATCGTTCATCGTTCGAATGCGCGGCTGGAGCGTGACCTAGAGATCTGTCATCGTCATAAGGTTCCGATCTGGATCACCAGCCTTGGTGCGCGGCCAGAGGTGAACCATGCCGCCCATGATTGCGGGGGCATCGTGCTGCATGACATCATCAACAATACCTTTGCACGCAAGGCGATCGAAAAAGGGGCCGATGGTCTGATCGCAGTGGCCGCAGGTGCGGGCGGTCATGCGGGGCCGCAATCACCCTTTGCCCTGGTGCAGGAAATCCGGGCCTGGTTTGACGGGCCTTTGCTGTTGTCTGGCTCGATCGCGACGGGGCGTGCGGTCCTGGCGGCGCAGGTCATGGGCGCGGATCTGGCCTATATCGGCAGCCCCTTTATCGCCTCGCAGGAATCGCGTGCCCCCGAGGCTTACAAGCAAATGGTGGTGGATTGTGGCGCCGAAGATATTGTGAACTCGGCCTCGTTCACCGGAATTGCCGGCAATTATCTGGCGCCCTCGATCCGCAATGCGGGGCTGGATCCCGCCGATTTGCCGTCGGCGGACCCGTCCAAGATGGATTTTGGCACCGATACCCATAGCGATACCCGCTCAGAAAAACGCCCCAAAGCCTGGAGCCAGATCTGGGGCTGTGGTCAGGGCATCGGCGCGGTGCATCAGGTCGAGCCGGCTGCGAATATCGTCGCGCGTCTGGCGCGGGAATATAGCGCAGCTAAGGCGGGCGTTGCTGCGCTTTAACGCGCCGCAACGAAATCTGCAGACCGCGATTTCAGGCAGGCAGGTCCGGCATCACCAGCTGGGCCAGCTCTGCACGGTAGTGGGCAGGTGCGGGGCGGGGTTTGTGGCTATCGGGGGCCACAAAGACCAGCGTGAAGGCCGATTGGGCTGCAGCCAGATCCTCGCCTGCGCGAAACATCCCCAGTTGCAGCCGAAACGAGCTGCTGCCCATGTGGTTAACCCGGATACCGATCTCGACCACGTCAGGATAGCTGACCTCGCGCAGATAGCTGCATGAGGCCTCGGCCACGACGGGGATCGGATCGGGGCCGGTCTGATCCAGCATATTGCGCGCCATCAGCCAGTTGTTCATGGCATTATCGAACAGCTCGAAATAGGCGACATTATACAGATGCCCGAACTGGTCGTTGTCATTCCAGCGGGTCTGATGCGCGCTGAAGGCTGTAAAAGCCGCGCGCGGCAGGGGCTTTTGCCGTGGCATCAAAGCCGGACCAGCGCAAAGTTGTCGTGATCCAGTGCAAGGATCTCGGACAGGGCCAGCCCGGGCGCAATCCGCTGCGGCGCCAGGCCAATTGCGCGGCGCGGAATGTCGGTGGCCATAGCCAAAGCATATCCCAAAGGCAGGCCCGTATTTTGATGCAGCCGCACAACGCAATCCAACAGGCTGACATGCGCGCCCGCAAGGTTGCCGTCGGCGTTGATCAATCGCCCGGCCTGAACCCGAATGTCCTGCCCATACAGGCGGAAATGATCAGGCCCACCGACGGTCGGCATCGCATCCGAGACCAGAAAGCTGCGATCGGGGCGCGGCCGGGCGGCCAGCGCCACGCGCAGGGCATCCCAATCAACATGGATGCCGTCTGCGATCATCCCGACATAGCAATCCGACAGGATCGCGGCGGCGATGATACCCGGATCGCGCGACTGCATCTGGGGCATGGCGTTGTAGATATGGGTAAACATCGAGACGCCATTCTGGATGCCGTCACGGGCCTGTGCGGCGGTGGCCATGCTGTGGCCGGCCGAAAGCACCACGCCCATGGCAGCGGCCTTGCGCATCAGTTCGGGATCGTTGACCTCGGGGGCCAGGGTCAGGATCACCGGAATATCCGCATCCCGTAGCCGCTCCAGAACGGCCATGGTCTGCGCGTCCAGCGGGCGGATATGGTCGGCCGCATGCGTACCCTTGCGGGCGGGGGCGATATGGGGGCCTTCAAGGTGCAGCCCCAGCAGGCCCGGTTCTCCTTTGGTGGCGATGACGGCGTCTGCCGCTGCCTCCATCACCTCGGGGGTGTCGGTGATCAGCGTCGGCATGACCGCAGCGGTCCCAAGTGCCAAATGCGCGGCGCGGATCTGGCGCAGCCCTTCGGGGGTGGGCGAGGTGTTCAGCAGCACCCCACCACCGCCATTGACCTGCAAATCGCTTAGCCCCGGCGCCAGCACCCGAAGATGGCGATCGGCCTTTTCGCCGGGTTTCAGCGGACGCAGGGCCGTCACCTGCTTGCCGTCGGTCTCAAGCACGAAATTCGGCAGCAATGCCCCTTCGAGATAGGTAAGCTCGGCGGAAATCAACATGATAAGACCTTTCTGGCTGCCCGCACCCGATCCGGGGCGTTCAGTGGGGGCTTGGCTTAGGCCGGATCAACGACTTTGCCGGGGTTCATCAAATTATTCGGGTCGAGCGCGGCCTTGATCTGACGCATCAGCGCCAGTTTGACGGGGTCCGCTTCGGCCTCAAGCAGGTGGCGGCGCTTCAGGCCAACACCATGCTCGGCCGAGAAAGAGCCGCCGCGCGCAACCAGACCCGCCATCAGGACCTGCTCGATCTGGTTCATCAGATCGGGCGGAATATCCGCTGCGGCGCGCTGGATCATCACGTGAAGGTTGCCATCGCCGACATGACCAAAGATCAGCGGGATCAGGCCAAGCCCCTCGAGGGTGAGCCGCACCTGTTCGGCGTAATGGGGCAGCTCGGAAATCGGCATCGAGACGTCAAAGCTGGGCGCACCGGGGTTTTGGTGGTCAATGACGCGCGTATCCTCGCGCAGGGTCCAGATGGCTTGCGCTTGGGCCAGGCTTTGCGCCATGACCCCGGTCGCATCGGGATATTTTGTGATCACATCCTCGAAAACGCTGCCTGCAGCGTCATCGGCCCCCTCGCCCCCTTCAAATTCAAGAATGAAGTGCAAGGCGGCATCCATGTCGTAATCGGGGGCGGACCAGCCCTTGTCGTGAACGCCAAAGTCGAAGAAGTTCTTCCACATCGCCTCGCTGGCGCGCAGGCGGCCGGTTTGGCGGGCGATGCGCATGGTTTCCAGCATGGCCTCGCCGCTTGGCAAGGACAGCATCATGACCGGGCCTTGCGGCTGCAAGGGCGCCATGCGCAGCACGGCGCGGGTCACAATGCCCAAGGTGCCTTCGGCACCGATGAACAGATGCTTAAGATCATAGCCCGCCGAAACCTTCAGCACCTGGGACAGATCCGACATGATGCGGCCATCTGCCAGCACCACCTCAAGGCCAAGGATGCGGTGGCGCATGACGCCGTGGCGATGGGCCTCGAGGCCGCCCGCATTGGTCGAGATCATGCCGCCCACGGTCGCCGAGCCGCGTGAAGGCAGATCGATACCCGGCCCCATGCCGAATTCACGGGCCTGATCCTGAACCATGCCAATGGTCACACCGGCACCGACCAGCGCGGTACCCGCAACCGGATCAAAGGCCTCGATGCGGTTGAGGCGCGCCGTGGACAAGATGACCTCTAGCGGGCTGGCCGCGCCGCCATAGACCAGGCCGGTGCGCCCGCCATGCGTGACAATCGCCACCCCTGCTGCCGCGCAGGCGCGCACAACGGCTGCGACCTCGGCGGTATCGGCGGGAGAAACCATCAGATCTGCATGAATTTTTCCGGCATATTCGCCAGGGTCGGTCAGGCGCACATCCTCGCCCTGGCGGACATAGGCCGCGCCGACAATGGTGATCAATTCCTTGGCCAGATCGGCGATTTTCGCGTCCATTCTCGTCCCTTAGCGCTGCATTTCCGGCAGGTTATGCCCGCGCAGCCGCCGCGACAATGGAATTCCCGCTCTGAAATGGGAAAGGGCGACGAAACCGCAGTTTCGCCGCCCTAATGTCTTGATTTATATCGAGTTAATTAACTTCGAGCCCTTCGGTCGAAGCAAAGAACATTGCCTGGCTGACCGCAGAACGCACCTGCTCTTCCGAATAGGGTTTCGAGATCAGGAAGGCGGGCTCGGGGCGGTCGCCGGTCAGCAGCCGCTCGGGGAAAGCGGTGATGAAAATCACCGGGATATTCCCAAGGCTGCCCAGCAGTTCGTTGACGGCGTCGATACCGGACGAACCATCAGCCAGCTGGATATCCGCCAAAATCAGGTCAGGGCGCTTTTTATTGGCCAGTTCGATGGCGGCGGTATGGGTGCGGGCAATGCCGGTCACCTCATGGCCCATCGTCGTGACGATGCCCTTAAGATCCATGGCGATGATGGTCTCATCCTCGATCACCATGACTTTACCAGCCATCGAACGGCCCATTTCGGTCAAGGCGATCTGTACCAGATCTTCGGCCTCGGCCTGGTCGATTTGCATGACGCGTGCGACCTGATCATAGCGAAGCCCCTCGATCGTGCGCAAAAGCAGCGCCTCACGAGAGTTCGGTGTCAGGGCGCTTAGACGGTCCTGTGCTTTGGTTTCTCGGCCCGAGCCAGTGACACTGACGGGCTCACCCGTGCTTTGCCAGATGGCGTGGAAGGCGCGGAAAAGGCCAACGCGGGTTTCCTCGTCGCGCATAAGTTCGCGATCAGCCAGAATAGCCTCGAGCGTTGCGGCGGCATAATTGTCACCTGCGGTCTGACTTCCGGTCAGAGCGCGGGCATAGCGACGCAGGTACGGCAGTTCACGCCCGATTGCTTGTGCAAGGTCAGCAGCCATGTCGTCCTCAATTATTTTGGCCCTAACTTGGAACCGTATTACATAGTTATCCGTTACAGGCATTGCGCACAAGATTCCTAGGAACAACAATATGAACACCAAGCGTGAAGAACGCAAACGGGCAGAATTGGAAAAGCAAATCGACGAAAATCTGAAGCGCGTCTACGAAGAGGCCACGACACAGGAAATCCCCGATCGGTTCATGGATCTGCTCGAGCAATTGCGTGCTCGGGATTGATGAAGAAAATCCGGACCGGATGGGGGGATAACATGACTGCAGTACATGGCGACCCGCGGGATGAGTTGCTTGATCATCTGCCCGCATTGCGTGCTTTTGCCTTGTCGCTGACGCGAGACGGGTCTTCGGCGGACGATCTGGTTCAGGATACGATCGTTAAGGCCTGGACGCATATCGATAAATTTCAGGCCGGGACCAATCTGCGCGCTTGGCTGTTCACCATTTTACGCAACACGTTTTATTCGGCCCGCCGCAAGGTGCGCCGCGAAGTCAGCGATACCGACGGCATTTATGCCGCGCAGTTGTCGACACGCCCTGACCATGACGGGCGACTGGCACTGAATGATTTCCGGAAGGCCTTTGATCTGCTTCCTGATGAGCAGCGTGAAGCACTTATCCTTGTCGGCGCCTCTGGCTTTTCCTACGAAGAAGCAGCGACCATGACCGGAGTAGCGGTGGGCACGGTAAAATCACGTGCGAATCGCGGACGTCGTCGTCTGGCAGAATTGCTGCATCTGGAGGAGGGTGAGGAAATGGATATGACAGATCGCACGACATTGGCCGTTATGGCGCAAAACGGTCCTGTGTTGCGCTAGGACCTGCGCGTGCTTCAACGTCTGTTCGAACGACTGGCTTTCACGCGGGGTCTGGGCTTTCGTCTGGGCAGCCTGCTGACGGTGGCAATTCTGCCGATCGGCCTGATCTCGGTCATCCAGACGCTGCATCTGTCACGCGAATATGAACGCTCGGCCGAGATTGCCTTGCTGGGGCGAACCTCTTCGGCGGCGGCGGGTGAGCGGGCCTTGCTTCAGGGCGCTTTGGGCAGCGCCGATGCATTGGGCCCCGCCGTTCTGGAGACGATGGACAATCCGGTCGCTTGTTCCGAGATCATGGCCCGTTTCATCGATAGCACCGCGATCTTTGCCTATGCCGGCTTCACCAACCGCGAGGGGCATTCCAACTGTTCCTCGATTGGTGGCAATTACGATCTGTCGGCGACCCAGGAATTTCAGGAATTCTCGGCCAATCCTGGCACGATGATCACCTCGTCGGATCATGATCCGATCACGGGCGGGCTGGTGGTCACGGTGTCGCAGCCTTTGTTTCGCGGCAATGAGCTGCTGGGCTATATTGCGGTGGCCATGTCACGCGACCTGCTGCGCTCTAGCCATATTGCCAGCTACGGGACCGAAGGTGCGCGTATCCTGACGTTTAACAACCTTGGTCAGATCCTGTCGATCGACAAGGACTCCGAGGATGATTTCGTCCAGCTTCTGCCTCAGGGAAAAAGCCTTCCGTCCTTGCTGTCGCGCAGCGAGACGACATTTCGTGACCGTGCCAACAGCGGCGAAAGCCGCGTGTTCAGCGTGGTTCCGGTTGTGCCGGGGTTGGTCTATGCCCTGGGCAGCTGGAACCGCGTTCAATCGGGGATTGCGGGCATCGATCTGTCGCGACTTGCGGCGATGCTTTTGCCGATCCTGCTGTGGCTGGTCTCACTGGTCGTGGCCTATTTCGCGGTCTATCGGCTGGTCTTGCGCCATGTGCGCGAGCTGCGTGGCCAGATGCGACGGTTTGCGATTGGTGATCGTTCGAACCCGCCTCCGGTCTTGCGCAACGCCCCGGCCGAGATCGCCGATGTCAGCCAGACGTTTCACAATATGGCGCGCATCCTGATCCGCGACGAGGTGGCCTTGGCCGATGCCGTGCAGGAAAAGACGGTGCTGCTGAAAGAGGTGCATCACCGCGTCAAGAATAACCTTCAGCTGATCGCCTCGATCATCAATATGCAAAGCCGTCTGATCGATCATGATCAGGCGCGTCGGGTGTTGCGCTCGGTGCAAGACCGCGTCGCCTCACTGGCTACGATCTATCGCAACCTTTATCAGGCCGAACATCTGGATGCGGTCGAAGCTGACCGGCTGATTTCGGATATCATCAACCAGATGGTGAATGCCTCGGTCGAGCCGGGACAGGGTTTGCGCGTCGAGACGCGGCTGGACCCGCTGACTTTATTGCCCGATCAGGCCGTGCCGCTTTCTTTGCTGGCGACCGAAGCCTTTACCAATGCGATCAAATATGCGGGTCGTTGTCAGGGCGAAAGCACGCCTTGGGTGCGGGTGTCGCTGGTCGAGGGTGATCGCCCCGGCTGGGCCGTCATCGAGGTCGAGAACTCGACCGCGCCAGCCGATAGTCAGATGCAGCGTGACGGAACCGGGCTGGGCAGCCAGCTGATCGAGGCCTTTGCCATGCAGCTGGATGGCGAAGCCGCGATCGAGCAGACCGAATCCACCTATTGCCTGCGCTTGCAATTCCGCGTCGATCAGGTCCCTGCCCGCGTGACCGATAGCGAGATGAAAAGCGTTGTGCTGACCTCGGCGGCACGTCCGGGTGCGCGCCACTAGGGGGTAATTCAGGCGGTCCGCGGCTTATTCTTGGGATGTGTCATTTACCAAAGCGCGCGCACTAAGGGCGCGGCGAATGCGTTTGCGCCGGGACATCTCGACATTGATCAGCGCCCCCAGCATCACGGAAAAGCCGCCCAGATAGAACCACATCAACAGCGCAACGACCGCACCAATCGAGCCGTAAATCCGGTTATAGCTGTTGAAACTGCCCAGATAGGCAGAAAACCCGTAAGAGGCCGCCGCCCATAACAGCGCGGCAATCAGCGAACCGAAGGTGAAGATCGGCGTGCGCGGATGCGCGACATTGGGGCCATAGCGGTACAATATGCCGATGGCGATCAGCACGATCAGGAACATGGCCGCAAATGGCACCATCGAGTTCAGCCAGTTTTGCAACGGTCCGACGGTCAGGAAATTGATCGCCAGCGGGCCAATGACGATGGTGCTCAGGCCCAGCAATACCACGCCCACCAGCGCCAAAGTCAGCAGATAGGCCAGCACAAAGCTAAAGATGGTGGAATGAGAGCGCACGCCATGCGCGGCATTCAGGCCACGCACCAGCGCCTCGACCCCTGCCCTTGCGGCGATGGTGGCCACCAGAAAGGAAATAGCCGTGGTCCATCCCAGCTGGGTGCGACCGCTGGCAATCAGCGCCTCGACCTGAGCATGCAAGATCTCGGCCGCGCCTGCGGGAATGAATTCGTCGCCCAGATGGGTATATTGCTCGATAAGCTGCGGATCATACCACAGGCCCCAAAGCGAAAAGATCGCCGTCAGGCCGGGAAAAACCGCAAACATCGCATAGAAGGCCACACCTGCTGCGATCAGGCTCATGTGGATCTTGTCCATGCGTTCAAAGAGCGAAAGGATAAATGACCACAGATCGCGCATCAGACCATCCTTGTAACCCAAAGGGGAAAGTCGCGGCCTTGGCGCCCGGACCCAAGATCAGGTTTTCGCGAAAAGAAGCGCCCGGCAAGGGGGGATGGCATCACGAGCCAGAGCCGCCATAGCGCAGCCACACCGCTTTTTCGCCCAGTTTGGCAACAAATGCGGCATGGGCTTCGGCCTCGGCCGGGCTTAGGCGTGGGGGCAAGGGGTTTGGCCGTGGCGCGCGGGGCACGTTGGCTGAATGTTGCGAGGACGAGCCGTCAGCGGCCAGGCTGCCCGCGGATTCCAGCACCAGCCCCGGCTGGCGACCGCCCAGCAATGCCAGATAGACCTCGGCCAGCAACTCGCTGTCCAGCAGCGCGCCATGCAGGGTGCGGTTCGAGTTGTCGATGCGGTAGCGTCGGCACAAAGCATCCAGCGAGTTCTGCGCGCCGGGAAATTTGCGTCGGGCCAGCTCTAGCGTGTCGGTCGCGCGGCTGTTGGGCAGGCCGGGACGCCCCAGCTTTTTCAGCTCGGCATTCAAGAACTTCATGTCGAAGCTGGCGTTGTGGATGACCAGCTGGCCATCATCGCCAATGAAATCCTCGAAATCCTGAGCAATTTCCGCGAATTTCGGTTTGTCTTTCAAAAAGTCGTCGCCCAACCCGTGAACGTCAAAGGCCTCTTTCGGCATCATGCGTTCGGGATTGATATAGACGTGAAAAGTGCGCCCGGTCGGCAGGTGGTTGTGCAGCTCGATCGCGCCGATTTCGACGATGCGATCGCCGGTGTCGGGGTCAAAGCCGGTGGTCTCGGTATCAAGGACGATTTCACGCATGGGGCTGTCTTTCCATGATTGCAGCACAGATGTCCATGATCGCGGCCCTGGCACCCTCAAGGGTCTGGGACGGAATGATCCAATCCGCGCGGGCGCGCTTCTGGGCATCAGGCATTTGGCGCGACAGAATGAAATCCAGCGTGTCCTGGGTCATTCCGCTGCGCGTCAGCACACGGGCCTGTTGCAGATCTGCGGGGGCCGAGACGACGGCCACGCCATCCATTTGCTGATCCGCACCGCCTTCGAACAGCAGCGGGATGTCAAACACCAGGATCGGGGCCGTCGGGTGAGAGGCAATGAACGACGCGCGGTCAGCCCAAACCAGCGGATGCACAAGCGCCTCAAGCCGCGCAAGCGCTGAGGGATTGCTGGCCAGTTCGGCTTTCAGCGCATTGCGATCGATGCTGCCATCTGCCGCCAAAGCCGCGGGAAAAGCCGCAGCGACTGGCTGAACCGCCGCGCCAGACGGGGCGTAAAGCTGATGGACCGCCAGATCGGCATCCCAGACCGGATGCCCGAGATCGCGAAACATCTGGGCCGCCGTCGACTTGCCCATGCCGATGCTGCCGGTCAGGCCCAGCTTGAAGCTCATCCCAGGACGGCCCGGCGCAGATCTTCGTCGACTTCGGGCTTTTGGCCGAACCACCGCTCGAAACCGGGGGCGGCCTGGTGCAAAAGCATGCCAAGACCGTCAACCGTGCGGCAACCGCGCTCGCGCGCTTCCAGCAAAAACGGGGTATCAAGCGGCGTATAGACCAGATCGGTAGCAAGCGCGCTGCTGGGCAGGGCATCCAGCGGAACCCGCAACGCGGCTTTCCCATCCATCCCAAGCGAGGTGGCATTGACCGCCGTGCCCACGCCTTCCAGCATATTGCCGGCTTCGGCCCAGTCGTAAACCACGACGCGGGCACCAAATTCGGCGCGGATCTGTTCGGCACGCAGGCGGGTGCGGTTGGCAATGCGCAGCTCTTGCACGCCCGCATCCAGCAGCGAGGCAACCACGGCGCGCGCAGCCCCCCCGGCCCCGATCACGGCAGCTGTGCCCGCCTCGGGGCGCCAGTCGGGCGCGTTCTGGCGAAGGTTGGCGATAAAGCCGTATCCGTCGGTGTTATCGGCATGGATCTTGCCATCAGGGCGAAAGATCAGCGTATTGGCGGCCCCGATCAGGGCGGCGCGGTCGGTGACGACATCAGCCAGCGCCAGCACTGCCTCTTTATGAGGAAGCGTGACGTTCACCCCGACGAAACCGGCCTTGGGCAGGGTCCGCAGAACCTCGGCCAGATGCTCGGCGCGGACAGGCAAAGGCACATAATGCCCTTTTATTCCATAGCGTTGCAGCCAATGCCCGTGCAGTCGAGGCGAGCGGGAATGGGCAATGGGCCAGCCGATGACGCCAGCAAGGGGGATTTGGTTAAGTTCGGTGTTTACGTTTTCAGACATGGCAGCCGCAGCAGCATTTCATTGAATGACTTGAGTGGAAGAACGCCCCAAGGGGCGGCGGATTAGCCGCTTATGGCTTCGGGCAAGCCGCCCTCGGCCAAAAGATCGGTCAGTGTCAGCGATTCAATCAACAGTAAGTAAGACCAGAAAACCTGCCCGAACATTTTACGCAGCCGACAAGCGGCCTCGTCCGGGCAATCCTCGCAGCGTTGATAAGAGCGCCGCGAAAGGCAAGGCAGCGGCGCAATGGGTCCATCGACCTGACGCAGCAACTCCCCGATGGAAATATCGTCGGGCTTTTTGATCAGCACATATCCACCCGAGCGGCCGCGCTTAGATCCGACATAGCCAGCATTGCGCAGCTCTAGCATGATATGCTCGAGAAAACGCTTAGGAGCCCCCGAGCGCTGCGCGATTTCTTCGATCGTCAGGGCATGTCCGCCAGCAGCGGTTTCATCAGCCAGCTCGATCAGGGCCTTGATGGCATATTTCGTTTTCTGTGAGATCATAATCGATGCTTAAACAGGCATGTGTTTTGTTGCAACGAATACAAGATAATCTCTCCTGATTTGGGCGGGATTGTGGTGCTTTTGCCAGAGCATCCGCCGAATGCGAGAAAAATCGCCTAGGCTGCATCACAGGTACTCGCCATGACGATATGCATTTGTCACAAATGGTCTGCATCTCTCGTAGCGTGACAACAGGAGCAGGCGATGAAAATAGCGGTTCTGGGCGGAGATGGATTTGTTGGCTGGCCCACAGCCCTGCATTTGTCGGATCTTGGCCACGAGATCCACATTATCGACAATCTTTCACGGCGCTGGATCGACACCGAATTGGGCGTTCAATCACTGACGCCGATGGATTCCATCCAAGAGCGCTGCCGGATCTGGCATCAGGAAACCGGGCGGCGCATCCATTTTCATCTGCTTAATCTGGCGACGGAATATGAGCGCGTTAAGGCGTGGCTGGGCGAGCATCGCCCCGATGTCGTGATCCATTTCGCCGAACAGCGCGCCGCCCCCTATTCGATGAAAACCGACCGCCACAAGGTCTATACGGTCAGCAACAACGTCAACGCGACCCATAACCTGTTGGCAGCATTGGTAGAAACCGCGATTGATGCGCATTTGATCCACCTTGGCACGATGGGGGTCTATGGCTATTCCAGCGTGGGCGCCCCAATCCCCGAGGGCTATTTGGATGTCGAAATCGACACGCCCTTGGGCAAAAAGCCGCAACAGATCCTGTATCCGACGCGACCGGGATCGGTCTATCACATGACCAAATCACTGGATCAGATCCTGTTTCAATATTACGCGCAAAACGATGGGCTGCGGATCACGGATCTGCATCAGGGCATTGTCTGGGGCACCCATACCGACCAGACGCGTCGCCACGAGCAATTGATCAACCGCTTTGACTATGATGGCGATTACGGCACCGTCTTGAATCGCTTTCTGATCCAAGCGGCGATCGGTTATCCGTTGACTGTGCACGGCTCGGGCGGACAAACGCGCGCCTTCATTCACATTCAGGATTCCGTGCGCTGTTTGGCTTTGGCCATAACAGATCCTCCGCAAGCGGGGGAAAGGGTCAAGATCTTCAACCAGATGACCGAGACCCATCGCGTCCGGGATCTGGCTGAACTGGTCGCCAAGCAAACCGGGGCCGCGCTGGCCTTTTTGCCGAACCCGCGGAAAGAGGCGGATGAGAATGAGCTGATCGTCAAGAACGAGCAGTTCCTTGCGCTTGGGTTGCAGCCCATCACCCTTGCCGAGGGATTGATGAGCGAGGTGGTCGAAGTCGCCAGAAAATACGCCCATCGCATTGACCGCAGCCGCGTTCCCGCAGTCAGCGCATGGACCAAGGATCTGGCCAGCCGGGTTGAACACGACCCCGAGGGCAAGCGACTGCGATCGGTATCGTGAGCCAGGGGATTTTCCCCCAAGGGCCGGCGCAGTCGGATCGCGCTTACGTCACGCTGGCCACCAATGGTGAATATGCCATCGGGGCCGCGGCATTGCTGCGCTCGCTCCGGCGCAGTGGCACCTTGGCCGATCTGGTGGTAATGTATACCGACATTGCCCCATCGGCCTTGCAGGGCTTGCGTGATCTGGGGGCACGGCTGGTCAGGGTGGCGCTTTTGCCAACCTCTGACGCCTTCAACGCGGCGCATGCCCGTGACGCGCTTCACGCGCGCGCGGCCTTTACCAAAGGGGACAAGCCGCCCTTTCATACGCCGCTGGATAATTTTGCCAAATTGCGGCTTTGGCAGCTGGATTATGACCGCGTGGTCTTTATCGATGCCGATGCGATCGTGCTGCAAAACGTTGATCGGCTGTTTGAATATCCCGAATTCAGCGCCGCGCCCAATGTCTATGAAAGCCTTGCCGATTTTCACAGGCTGAACTCGGGTGTGTTCACGGCGCGCCCCTCGATGGCGACATTTCGCGATATGCTGGCGCAGCTTGATCGCCCCGGCGCCTTTTGGCGGCGCACCGATCAAACCTTTCTGGAGCATTATTTCCCGAACTGGCACGGCCTGCCGGTTTTTGACAATATGCTGCAATATGTCTGGCTGAACTTGCCGGAATTATGGCGCTGGCAGGATATTCGCATCCTGCATTTCCAATACGAAAAGCCGTGGCACGACCATGCCAAGTCAGCTGCGCTGCGGGTGCTGATTGATTTGTGGCGCGCACATGCTGGCGATGGTCCGGTCCCAAATCCGGCCAAGCTTGCGCCGCCAATGGCTGGAAAAGCACCGACATGAGGATTGCGATCACAGGCGGGCGTGGCCTTGTCGGGCGCTGGATCGTGGCTGCGGCGCAGGAGGCGGGCCACCAGATCATCCGCCTTGACCGGCCCGATTTTGAACTTGGACAGCGGCCCGATCTAAGGGGCTGTGATGCATTGATCCACGCCGCATTTCAGCATGAGGCGGGGCGCTATCGCGGTGGCGAAGGGGGCGATCCCGAAGGCTTCAGGCGCGCCAATCTGGATGGCTCTTTGGCGCTTTTCCGGGCGGCACGTGACAGCGGGGTTGGGCGGGTGCTGTTTCTGTCCAGCCGCGCGGTGCATGATGGTCATTCTTCTGCAAGTCTGCTTGCTGATGACCTGCCCCCGCGACCAACCACCCTTTATGGCGAGGTGAAAGCCCAGGCCGAGGCGGCTTTGTCTGACATGGCCAGCCAGGATTTTCGCACGGCCAGCCTGCGGCCCACCGGGGTCTTTGGCCCGGGACAGCCGCAAAAATGGGCGGGGCTGATCCGCGATTTTCTGGCCGGGCAGCCGGTCTTGCCGCGCGTCGCGACCGAGGTCCACGGCGCGGATCTGGCGCAGGCCGCCTTGCTGGTGCTGGGCGATCAGGCGATGGGGGGCAGTTATAATGTCAGCGATCTGGTGCTGGACCGCCACGAGCTGCTGGCGGGGGTTGCGGCCTTGATGGGCAGCCCGCATCGCCCCCCCATGCGCGCAGATGCTCGCGACCTTAGCATCGCCGATTGCGCGCGCTTGGCGGCCTTGGGCTGGCGCCCTCAAGGGCTGGTCCTGCTGCATCAGGATCTGGCGCAAATCATCGCAGAAAGTACCGATCCGGCCCGCAGCTGACGCGCGCCCCTTGCGCGGTTTCCGGCATGATCTTGCCGAAGCCGAGGTCATAGATTGTCCTGAGGCGCCCCACACGGCAAAGTTCCGGCACATCCGAAAGCGGGCAGATCATATATGCGGTTCTTTTTCCTTCTCAGCGCGCTTTGGTTTGCGCTTATGGCGGGGTTTTTCTTTGCCTTCAGTGCCGTCGTCATGCCGGGGCTGGCCATCATGCCCAAGGAAACGGGCATGTTGGCGATGCAGTCGATCAATGGCGCTGTCAGCAATGTCTATTTCGCACTGGGTTTTTGGGTCGCGGCGGCGTTTGCGGCTTTGGGGCTGGTCATCAGCCTGTTCATGCGGCCAGCCGGCTGGTTCTGGACGCTTTCTGCCTGCGCGATTTATTTGGTGGGCGCGTTTCTAACCACGGTTTGGGGCGCGGTCCCGGCAAACCGCGGCCTAAGCGATCTGTCGGCCAGCTCGCCCGCAGGCTTTGCGGCTTGGGCCAGTTATCAGCCCCATTGGGTGCTGTTGAATGATATCCGCACTGCAGCGGCGTTTCTGGCGGCTTTCGTGATGCTGCTGCCCGTGGTGTGGGGACGACAGCGCCGCTAGACGGCCCGCCTGTGGCAGCTTATGTCATTGCCATGAGCCTTGATTACACCGACCTTGCCGCCCGCATTCGCAGCCTGACGCATGACGAGACCGATGAGGTCGCGCTGATGGCCACATTGGCCTGCGAGATCCACCATGCCGATGATCGCTTCAACTGGACAGGATTTTACCGGGTTACTGGCCCGGAATTGCTGAAAATTGGCCCCTATCAAGGCGGCCATGGCTGTCTTGTCATTCCGTTTTCACGCGGGGTTTGTGGGGCGGCTGCACGCACGGGTCAGGTCCAGCTTGTGCCTGATGTCGATGCTTTTCCCGGCCATATCGCCTGCGCCTCTAGCACGCGATCCGAGCTGGTCTTGCCGGTTTTCGGCGCGAATGGCCGCCTGATTGGCGTCTTTGACATCGACAGCGACCTGCCGGACGCCTTCACCACCGAGGATGCCAAAGAGCTGGCGGCGATCCTGAACGCAACATTCGGCGCGCTTTAAGCAGCCTTGCCCCCTGCGCGCCGCAGGCGAGGGGCGCGTGGCGGGACGGTGCAGCCAATGTCACGGCTGGCGATCCTGCTCTGGTCTCGATCCAAGGATCGCGCTAATGGCGACAGATGGGACTAAGCGCAAAGCCATAAGGAACGCATGATGATCTGGGATACGATCGCCAATATCCCCCTGCTGGATATCCTCGGCTTCATGGCCGGAGCGCTGGTCCTTAATCTGGTACCGGGGCCGGATGTTCTTTTTGCCAGCGCCTGTGGCATTCAAAGTGGCCCAAAGGCGGGTGCCCTTGCCGGGATCGGGGTTGGCATCGGGGTGCTGTTCCATCTGTTCCTGGCCACGATCGGGCTGGGTGCAGTGGTTGCGGCCCATCCTAATGCATTGAATGCAATCAAATATATTGGCGCGGCCTATCTGCTGTATCTGGCTTGGAAAAGCTGGAACGAGGGTGAGATTTCGACCTCGGCCCGTGCCGCCTCGCGCCCGTGGAACATCGTTCGGCGCGGCATGCTCTCGAACCTGCTTAACCCCAAGCCCGTGTTGTTCTTGGTGGCGTTCTTGCCGCAATTCACCAATGTCAGCTATGGCCCGATCTGGCAGCAGATCCTTGGGCTGGGGCTGATGTTCGTCGTCAGCGGCACCCTTGTCACCATTGGCTATGGGGTTATCGCGGGCTGTTTTGGCGAGGTTATCGGCAAGCGGTCGAGCATCGTCAACAAGGTCGCGGCAGTGATGTTTGCCGGTCTGGCCGTCCGTCTGGTGGCAAAATGACCGCACCATATCTCTATGCCCCGCCGATGGATGCGCCCAAGATCATCCATGCCGATCACGAGATCCTGGTCGTTGACAAACAGGCCGGACTGCTTTCGGTGCCGGGCAAGGATGCGGATCGGCAGGATTGCCTGATCAACCGTCTGCGCGGCATCTATCCCGAGGTTTTATTGGTCCATCGGCTTGATCAGGACACTTCTGGTGTCATGATTTTCGCTTTGACCGCCCATGCGCAGCGCCATTTGGGCCTGCAATTCGAGAAGCGATATACCAAGAAAACCTATATCGCCCGTGTCTATGGGCGCTTGCAGCCCGCGACGGGCCGGGTGGATCTGCCGTTGATCGTGGACTGGCCAAACCGCCCCCGCCAGATGGTCGATCACGAAAACGGCCGCCCGGCACAGACCGATTGGCGGGTGATCAAGGCCGGGGATGATGAAACGCGGGTGCGCCTGTCGCCAATCACCGGGCGCAGCCACCAGCTGCGTGTTCACATGCTGTCGCTTGGCCATCCGATCCTTGGCGACCCGCTCTATGCCGAAGGGGCCGCGCAGGACTTTCCCCGGCTGATGCTGCATGCCGAAAGCTTGCGCATTCGGCACCCAGATGGCGGCGTGTCCCAAAGCTTTAACGCGCCAGTGCCGTTTTAAGCGGCGGCGGGCGCGCGCCTAGAGGTTAAAGACGCGCGTGGGTTGGACTTCGCCGCCCATATAATTGCCGATGCAAAGCGGGCGCCCCTCGCGGCTGACCCACACTTCGCTGCCATATTCGGCATGGCCCAGAACCTGTCCGGGATTGCCGTTCAGAATGCGAACCTGACCGATTTCGGTGGCTTGCAGCTGCGGCAGGTCCACAAGTGCCGCGGAAAGCGGCAAAAGCATGGCCTCGATCTCGGCTTGATTGGCGCGGTCGATGCGGTCAAAGGCAATGCCCTCGGCGGCGTCAAACGGGCCAGACCAGATGCGGCGAAGGCACAAAACATGGCCCAGACAGCCCAAAGCGCGGCCAAGATCACGCGCAATGGCGCGCACATAGCCGCCCTTGCCACAGGTCATGCGCAGATCGGCCTGCCCCTCGCGGACGTCAAGCAGCTCCAGCTCTTCGACCCAAAGCGGGCGGGCGGCCAGATCGACCTCTTCTCCTTCGCGGGCCAGATCATAGGCGCGCGCGCCATCGACCTTGACCGCCGAAACCCGCGGCGGGACCTGCATGATATCGCCGATAAAGGCAGGCAAAGCCGCACTGATCTGATCGCGGCTCGGGCGGTTCTCCGAGGTTTTCACGATGTCACCCGAGGCGTCATCAGAGGTGGTCTCGGCCCCCCAGATCACGGTGAATTCGTAGCATTTCAAGGCCTCGGTCAGGTAAGGCACGGTCTTGGTGGCCTCGCCCAAAGCCACGGCCAGAACGCCGGTCGCATCGGGATCCAATGTTCCGGCATGGCCTGCTTTTTTGGCATCCAGCGCCCAACGCACCTTGCTGACCACATCGGTCGACCCGACGCCGGCGGGCTTGTCGATGATCAACCAGCCCGAAATATCGCGACCCTTTTTGCGTGCCATTAGTCTTTTTGTCCTGTCAGACCGATGATCGGTCCCATTCTGCGTCCGAAATCGGCCCGGTTCAGCGATGGGGCATAAAGCCTGCTGATCGAGCCATCAAAATAAAGCGCGTCGCGCGCGCCCAGCTCATCACGAAAAAGCCGTCCGAATTCGTGAAATGTCACAGCGCGATCCGAAATCGCAAACCATGCCGTTTGCCCGTCCGGAGACACGCCCACCCCGTTGCGGATATAGCGGCTGTCGCTATCGGCCAGAAAGCGCGGGTGCAAGGCACCGTCAATGACCAGCATCGGTCCCGATTGCGTTGCCAGACGGCATTGCGGGCGGGCTTTGGCAAAGGCGCGGCTTTCGATTACCTGAAAGGGGCGATCGCCCCCCGAGCAAAAGACACCATTGGGCAGCATGCCGAAATTGCCACGGCTGGCAGCCGTCACCAGCGGCGCGGCCTCGGCTCCTTCGGCGACGAAAAGGCCGACGGGGGTATAATCGGGGTGATACATCCCCGCATTCATCGCAAAGGCCAGGGCCTTGCCCGCAGGCAGGGTTTTGCGCACGGCGTTGAAATCGCCCAAAAGCGTGCCGTCGGGCCCGTTCAGCCACAGGTTCAGGGCGGGCTCTTGCTGTGCGTCCAGCGTGCAGATGACATAGCCTTGGCCGTCAAACTGGCGCTTTTCGCACATCTCGGCCGCCCCTGAGATCGTGGGCAGGGTCATTGCGATCAGCGCGCCCAGGGCCAGGCCAAGGCGACGCTTCAGCTCAAGCCTCATGATCTTCCGCATCGCCGTCCAGCGTATCGTCGCCCCGATCCTCATCAAGATCATCGTCCTGATTTTCGGGGGCTTCGATGTCGCGGCGTACACGTTCATCCGCAAACAGGCGGCGTGTGTCATCCATGCGGTCGAAGGTCTCGTCCAGAATAAAGCGCAGTTCGGGCGCGTATTTCAGGGTCATCGCCTTGGCAATGTGATGACGCAATTCGCGCTGATTGCGGCGCAAGGCCTTGAGCGCATCCTCGGCGTTATGGCCGCCAAGCGGCATCACATAGACTGTCGCGACCTTGAGATCTGTCGAGGCAGAGACCTCACCCACCGTAATGGAATGGCGGTTGAGATCGGGATCGTGGACCTCGGCGCGCAAAAGCACGTCCGAGAGAGTGCGGCGGATCAATTCGCCCACGCGCAGCTGTCGCTGCGTGGGACCGGATCCTGAATGAGAGCGGTTCTGTGCCATGGCTCACATCTAGGGGGTCGCGAGCCGCGCCGCAACGGGATAGAGAGGGTGCAAACGCAAGGGGACGCCATGGAAAAGCCGGGAATTGTCGTCACGGGTGCATCGGGCCGCATGGGACGGATGCTGATCAGCCAGATTCTGGCCTCGGATAAGATGAAGCTGGTTGGCGCGCTCGAGCGTCAGGGCAGCGAATGGGTCGGTCGCGATATCGGCGAAATGCTGGGCCGGCCATCAATCGGCCTGGCCGTCAGCGATGATGCGGTTGCCACGATTGCCAAGGCGCAGGCGGTGATCGATTTCACCTCACCCGAGGCAACCGTCGCCTTTGCCGAGCTGGCCGCCCAGGCGCGCGCAGTCCATGTCATTGGAACGACCGGACTTGCGCCGGAACATCTGGCCAAGATCAAGGCCGCTGCCCGTCATGCCCCGATTGTCCGCGCAGGCAATATGAGCCTGGGCGTCAATCTGCTGACCGCTTTGGCGCGCAAGGTTGCCTCTGCCTTGGACGAGGATTGGGACATTGAGGTGGTCGAGGCTCATCACCGCTATAAGGTCGATGCGCCCTCGGGCACGGCATTGATGCTGGGTGAAGCCGCAGCACAGGGGCGGGGCGCGACGCTGGAAGAGCTGCGCACACCGGCCCGCGAAGGCATTACTGGCGCGCGGACCCGCGGCACCATCGGCTTTTCCGCCATCCGCGGTGGCGACGTTGTGGGCGAGCATGATCTGATTTTTGCCGCAGATGGTGAAAGGATCGTGCTGCGCCATTTGGCCACTGACCGCACGATCTTTGCGCGCGGTGCGCTGAAGGCTGCGCTATGGGGGCAGGACAAAGGCCCGGGCGAATATGACATGATGGATGTGCTGGGGCTGTAGCTGCCAGCAAAGCCACCTGGCCCAAGGCAAGCTCTGAAATGAAAAGCGCCCCCTTTCTGCTGAAGGGGGCGCTTTTCATCTCGGGGCAGTCACGTCGGTTCAGTCTTAGTTGAAAGCAAAGCTTTTGGGCGTGGCATTATACCAATCCACGATTGCTTTGCGCTCGGCCGGTTCCATGAACGAGACGTTGGCGGGCGGCATCGCATTGGTCACGCCTGCTTGAATATAGATCTCGCGCGCGGCGCGGGTGATGTCGTCAGGGGTCTCCAGCAAGACGCCTTTGGGGGCGGTGTGGATCCCGTCATAGGAAGGCTCGCGCGCGTGGCACATCGAGCAACGGCCCATGACCGCGGCCGAGGCATCGTCCCAGCCGGGGGTGTCAATCATTGCCTGCTGGGTGGTCGTCAGAGGGCGTGCCTCTGACTGTTCCACGGTTTCACGCAGCATCGGCGCGGTCGAAAGCCACATCACGATCACAAACAGGATCGCCGTGACACCCCAGCACCACCACAGATTCCCCTTGCCCGCATGCATCGAGTTGAAGAAGTGGCGGATGGTCACACCCATCAGGAAGACCAGCGAGGCGATCAGCCAGTTGAACTCCGAGGCGAAGGCCAGCGGATAGTGGTTCGACAGCATCAAGAAGATGACCGGCAGCGTCAGATAGTTGTTATGGGTCGAGCGCAGCTTGGCGATCTTGCCATATTTCGGATCCGCAGGACGGCCCGCCTTGAGATCAGCCACCACGATGCGCTGGTTCGGCATAATGATGAAGAACACGTTGGCCGTCATGATCGTTGCGGTGAAAGCACCCAGATGCAGCATGACTGCGCGGCCGGTAAAGACTTGGTTATAGGCCCAGCCCATCGCGACCAGCAGGCCAAAGAGCAAGATCATCAGCAGGGTCGGACGCTCTCCCAAAGGCGATTTGCATAGGTTGGTATAGACCAGCCAGCCAATCGACAGCGAACCGCCGGAAATCAGGATTGCCTGCCAGGGTGCCAGATCCAGCTTGGCGGGGTCGATCAGGAACAGCTCGGAACCCACCCAATAGGTGACCATCAGAAGCGCAGCCCCCGAGATCCAGGTCATGTAGCTTTCCCATTTGAACCAGATCAGGTGATCCGGCATCCGCTCGGGTGCGACAAGGTATTTCTGAATATGGTAAAAACCGCCGCCATGGACCTGCCATTCCTCGCCATGAGCGCCAACAGGCAGGCCCGGAACTTTGCGCAAACCAAGGTCAAGCGCGACAAAATAAAAGGACGAGCCAATCCAGCAGATGGCGGTGACGACATGGGTCCAGCGGATGGCAAAGGCCAGCCAGTCCCAGATAATGGCAAAATCGCTCATGTGAGATCTCTCCGAATTTGGGAAGATCCTAAAGCAAGGCAGGATTCGTTAATATATACCCGGGCGCCAGTTCTATCTTAAACTCTCATTGAAAATCCGCGCGAGTTTCCCCGCGCGGATTGAAAGTCCGGGTCCGGACGAAAGCCTTGGCCTATCGGCGCCCCGGCTTAGCCTTCGGGGAAGAAGACAAAGCGGAAAACGAACAGCGCAGCAATCAGCCAGGTTGCGGGGTGAACCTCGCGGGCGCGGCCGGTGCAAAGCTTGATCACCGCAAAGCTGATAAAGCCAAAGGCAAGACCGTTCGCGATCGAATAGGTAAAGGGCATCATGATCGCCGTCAGCACGGCCGGGGCGGATTCGGTGATGTCATCCCATTGCACATCCGAAAACTCGCGCATCATCAGGCCAGCCACGAACAACAGCGCGGGCGCGGTTGCATGGGCGGGAACCGAACCGGCCAGCGGGGCAAAGAACATCGCAAGCAAGAACAGCACCGCAACCGTCAGTGCTGTCAGACCGGTGCGCCCACCCGCTGCAACGCCCGAGGCGCTTTCCACATAGGCCGTCGTCGACGAGGTGCCGATCAGCGAGCCCGCGACGATTGCGGTCGAATCCGCCATCAACGCACGGCCCAGTTCGGGGTTGTCATGGGCCGGGCCGTCCTTCAACAGGCCCGCGCGTTTGGCCACACCCACCAGCGTACCGGTGGCATCAAAGACCTCGACCAGCACCATCACCAGGATGACGTGGAAGATGCCCGCCGCTAGGGCGCCGCCAATATCAAGCTGGAAGAAGGTCGGCATGATCGAGGGCGGCATCGAGAAGATCCCGCCAAAGCTGCTGATGCCAAACAGGATCGAAACCACGGTGATCACAAGAATCCCGATCAGGATCGCGCCCCGTACCTTCATCGCCTCAAGCGCGACGATCAGGAAAAGGCCCAGAATGGTCAGGACTGCGGGCGCTGCGGTCATATTGCCCAGACCGACCAAAGTGGCCGGGTTGTCGACGACGATCCCCGAGGTTTTCAGGGCGATCAGACCTAGGAACATGCCGATACCGGCTGCGACGGCGCTGCGCATCGAATGCGGAATGCCCTCGACCAGCCAGCGGCGGATGCCGGTGACGGACAAGATCAGAAAGATCACGCCCGAAATGAAAACCGCACCCAATGCCTGCTGCCAGGTAAAGCCCATGGCACCGACGACGGTGAAGGCAAAGAATGCGTTCAGCCCCATGCCGGGCGCCATGCCGATGGGCCAGTTGGCCCAAAGAGCCATAACCGCCGAGCCGATTGCCGCAGCGAGACAGGTCGCCACAAAAACCGCGCTTTTATCCATCCCCGTCGATGCCAGAATGTCTGGGTTGACGAAGATGATGTAGGCCATAGTCAGAAAGGTGGTGATCCCCGCGATCACTTCTGTCCTGACATTGGTCCCCTTTTCTGTAAGTTTGAAGAGGCGTTCCATCCCTGCTCCTGCTGGCTCATTGTGATCACGTCACAAGTTTGTCATGTAGACGGATATGCTACTACCTAAGTTCCAGGCAGATTTTCATATTTGTCTAAAAACACTTTAGTCTGAGGCAAGTATGACTCTTCTTGTGACGATTTTTGACGCAGATTCCCGCCTGACCGCCGGTCTGGCGCGCGTTTTCGCCTCAGCGTTGCATCCGGGCGACACATTGGCGCTGCGTGGACCCGTCGGCGCAGGAAAAACCCATTTTGCCCGCGCCTTTATTCGCGCACGCCAGGGCGAATATGCTGAAGACGTGCCCAGCCCGACTTTTACCTTGGTCCAGACCTACGACGATCCGATGGGTTCCGAGATCTGGCACGCCGATCTGTATCGGCTGGGCGATATCGGCGAATTGGTCGAGCTAGGCTTGGATGATGCCATGGCCGAGGCGATCACGCTGATCGAATGGCCCGAAAAGGGCGGCGATCTGCCCGGTGCTTTGACGATTTCGATCGAACCCGACCCCGCCGATCCGGATTTGCGCCAGATTACATTGACGGGTGATCCCGTGCGCTGGGGCCATGTCGAGCGTCTGGCACAAATCGCACGCCTGCTGCGGCGCGCCAATTGGGACGAGGCCCGGATCACGCCCTTGGCGGGCGATGCCTCAAGCCGTCGTTACCTGCGATTGGTTCATGAGGCGGACCACCAGCCCGGCTCAGCGGTCTTGATGGATGCCTCGCCGGGGTCCTGCGGGCCCTATGTGGCCATGACCCAATGGCTGCGCGCGCGCGATTTTCACGCCCCCGAAATCTATGCCACGGATGAGCGTGACGGCCTGTTGCTGCTAGAGGATCTGGGCGATGCGCTGGTTGCGCGCGTATTAAGTGATCAGCCGTCGCTTGCGCCGCAGATCTATCGCCAGATGACCCAGCTTTTGGCCGCGCTGCACGATCATAGCCCGCCCGATTATCTGCTGCGCCTTGATGGGGCCGAGCTGTCCTCGCAGGTGGGGCTCTTTGCCGAATGGTATCCGGCAGCCGTCGGGGCCGATGGCCTTGGCCAGGACATTGCCAAGATTATCCGCATGCTTCACGTGAAACTATGCGAGGATGTGCAACCTGTGCTTGGGTTGCGAGACTTCCACGCGGAGAATCTGGTCTGGCAAAAGGGGGCGCCATTGGGGCTGTTGGACTTTCAGGATGCTGTGATCACCCATCCGGCCTATGATCTTGTCTCGGGGCTGCAAGATGCGCGCCGCGATATTTCCCCCCAGATCGAAGAGGCCGAACTGGCCTTTTACATCGCCACGACAGGCCGCGATCCGGAACGCTTTCGCGCCGCCTATGCGCTTTTGGGCGCGCAGCGCAGCTTGCGGATCATGGGTATTTTCACGCGGCTGTGCATACGCGATGCCAAGCCGCGCTATCTTGAGTTCATGCCTCGGGTCTGGTGCATGATTACCCGCAATCTGGCCCATCCCGCGCTTGCCCCGCTTGCCGAGGCCCTAGAGGGTATCCCCGCACCATCGGCCCAGATTATCGAAAGGATTCGCAGCCAATGTCCGAAGCCCCACGCACATTGATGCTTTTCGCGGCCGGTAAGGGAACCCGCATGGCCCCCCTGACCGAACATACCCCAAAGCCGCTGATCAAGGTCGGGCGGCGGACGCTGCTGGACCGCGCGCTTGATCTGGCATGGGATGGCGGGGCAACGCGCATCGTCGTGAACACACATCACCTTGGCTCCAAAATCGTTCAACATCTTGCCGGCGAGCGCCATCAGGGGCGCGATATTGCCGTTTCAGACGAGGCAGAGGCCCTGTTGGAAACCGGCGGCGGGCTGAAAAAGGCCCTGCCTTTGCTGGGGGATGGCCCTGTGATCACGCTCAATCCCGATGTGGTCTGGACCGGGGCAAATCCCATCGCGGCTTTGCGTGCGGCATGGGATCCCTCCCGGATGGATGCCCTTTTGGCGCTGGTGCCGATGCGTGTGGCGCTGGGTCGGCTGGGTGGTGGCGATTTTGCGCTTGATGCCAGCTCGGGTGTGATCACACGCAAGGGGCCCTTTGTTTACGGGGGGGCCCAGATCATCAAGACCAGTCGACTGGCCGAGATTGCCGATCAGGCTTTTTCGCTGAATCGGCTGTGGGATCTGATGTTGTCTCAAAACCGCGCCTTTGGCTTGGTCCATCAGGGCTCGTGGTGTGACGTGGGTCGCCCCGATTGCATCTCGAAAGCCGAGGAACTGCTGTATGGATGATTGGCAGTCAGGGCTCTTCGCCCTGCCTTGCGGCGTAGATTTTGCCGCCGCACTGGCCGATGGGCTGATCACGCGGCTGCAGCCCCATGCCCCCGAGGCAATGGCCCAGATCACCGTCTATGTGAACTCTGGCCGGACCATGACCGCCCTGCGCGAGGCGTTTCAAGAGCGTGGCCCGGGCTTTCTGCCCCAGATGCGGCTGATCAGCGACATCGGCGGCGGCACGCTGACCGCTCGGTTGGCGCGCAGGCTAGAGCTGGGCCGATTGATTGACGCGATGCTGAAGGCGCAACCCGATCTGGCGCGCGGGCAATCCGTGCCCGAATTGGCAACATCGCTGGCCGATCTGATGGCCGAAATGCAGCTTGAAGGGCTAAGCGGCGCCGATCTGGACCGGATCGATGCCTCGGATCATGCCCAGCACTGGGCGCGCTCGCTGGCATTTCTCAAGATCGCCACCGATTATTATATGGCCGAGCCCGCACAGGACCGCGAGGCGCGCTTGCGTCAGGCCGCCCATCGCATGGCCGAAGACTGGGCCAATGGCCGCAATTTGCCCAAAGGACCGGTTGTGGTGGCTGGCTCGACCGGGTCACATGGCGCGACACGTGATTTCATGATGGCGGTTGCGCGGCTGGACAATGGCGCGGTCGTTTTGCCGGGCTATGACCCGTGGCAATCCTCATCGGTCTGGAGCAAGCTGGACAGCCGCGCCGAGGACCACCCTCAGGCCCGCCATGCCCCCTTTATCGCGGAATTCGGCGAGCCCAAGCCCTGGACCCTGGCCTTTCCGGCCCCGGATGCCGCACGTAACAGGTTGATCTCGCTTGCTCTACGCCCTGCCCCGGTGACCGATCAATGGGTCGCCGAAGGGCCAGAATTGGGGGATCTGATCGCGCCCACCAGCGGGCTGACCCTGATCGAGGCCGAACAGCCCGGACAAGAGGCCGAGGCGATTGCGCTGATCATGCGCGAGGCTGCCGAGGACGGCCGAGAGCTGACCCTGCTTTCGCCCGATCGCGGGCTTTTGCGGCGCGTCACCTCGGCTTTGGATCGTTGGAGCATCATCCCCGATGACAGCGCCGGGCGGCCTTTGTCGCTGACCTCGCCGGGGCTTTATCTGCGCCATGTCGCCTCGCTTTTCGGGCAGCCTTTGACGGTGGATGCCCTTTTGGTGCTTCTCAAGCACCCGCTGACCCATTCCGGCGCGGGCAAGGACACGCGGCGCGAGCATCAACGCCTGACCCGCGATCTGGAACTGCACCTGCGCCGCCATGGCCCTGCCTTTCCTGACAGCGACTTCATGCGCCAATGGGGCAGCAAGCACGATGCGTTGCAGCGCGACTGGGCCGAATGGCTGGCGCGCACCATGGAACGGCTTGCCCCCTTGGCCGAGGATCGCGCGCCCCGCCCCTTGGCGCAAAGGCTGGTGGAACTGGTTTTGCTGGCGGGTGAGCTGGCTGCAGGCCCGGGTGGGACGGCCGAAGCCTCTGAGCTGTGGAAAGAGCGCCCCGGCCGCGAGGCATTTGCCTTGCTCGAGCATCTTTCGGCCCATGCCCATCTGGGACATGACATGAGTCCGGGCGAATTCGCCGATTTTCTGACCCGCGAGATGAATAACCAAAACGTCCGCGAAGATGCCATTCCCAATCCGCTGATCCATTTCCGTGGACCGCGCGAAGCCCGGACCGAAAAATCGCCGCTGCTTATTCTGGCGGGTTTGAACGAGGGCGGCTGGCCGCAGGCGCTGACCCCCGATCCGTGGTTGTCGCGTCCCATGCGCCTTGCCGCAGGTCTGACCCTGCCCGAGCGGCGCATCGGGCTGGCCGCGCATGACTTTCAGCAAGCTGTTGCCGCGCCACAGGTCATTTTGACCCGCGCGCGCCGGGATGCCGAGGCCGAGACCATTCCCTCGCGCTGGCTGAACCGTCTGGTCAACCTGCTGGGCGGATTGCCCGCTCAGAATGGTAAAGAGGCGCTGGCCCAAATGCGCGGCAGGGGGCAACGCTGGTTGAATCTGGCGGCGCTTCAGGGCCCCCCGCGCAACAAACTTGCCCCGGCCGAGCGCCCCTCGCCCATCCCTCCGGCGCCGGCGCTGAATACGATGTCCGTGACCGAGGTGCGCACCCTGATCCGCGACCCCTATGCGGTTTACGCCCGGCGGGTGTTGGGACTGAACGCGCTGCCACCCCTGCGCGCCGAGCCCGATCCGGCCGAGCGTGGCACGGTTTTGCACAAGATCGTTCAGGGTTTCTTGCAGGCACGTGGAAGCGATACCTCTGCCGCCGCGCTCAAGGCGATTTTGATGCGCCAAGCCGATGAGGTCTTGGAGCGCGAGGTTCCCTGGCCATCGGCGCGGCTGTTCTGGCGGGCGCGGATTGCGGGAATTGCCGATCGTCTGGCCAAGGACGAATCCGATCGCCTGCGCGCGGGCAGCACGCCGATTGTCATTGAAAACCGGGGCAAGGCTGCCTTGCCGGATCTGGACTTCACTTTGACCGCTCAGCCTGACCGTATTGATCTTTTGCCGGATGGTCGGGCGCAGATTTATGACTATAAATCCGGCAAACCACCGACCGATAAGCAGATCGCGCATTTCGACAAGCAGCTTCCCCTTGAGGCCGCGATGACCGAGCGTGGCGCCTTTGACAAGCTGGGTCCGACCGAGGTTGCGGGGATCAGCTATATTCAGCTGGGCGGCGAGGGGCGCACCGAAAGCCGCGATTTTCCTCCGGGCTTTGCCGATCAGACCTGGGATGGCTTCACCGATCTGATCACGAAATATCTGCGCGGCGAGCGCGGCTTTACCGCGCGTCTGGCCATGGAACAATCCGGCCATGCCAGCGATTACGACCACCTTTCGCGCATGGGCGAATGGGCCCCGACCGAGGCCGCGACACCACAAAAGATTGGCGATCATGACGATGGATGAGGCAACGCTTGCGCAGGTCCGTGCGGCTGATCCGGGCCGCTCGACCTGGCTGACAGCCAATGCAGGCTCGGGCAAGACGCGGGTGCTGACCGATCGCGTCGCTCGGCTTTTGCTGGCCGGAACCGCGCCCGAGCGCATCTTGTGCCTGACCTATACCAAGGCCGCCGCGACCGAGATGCAAAACCGCCTGCTGAAGCGTCTGGGCGAATGGGCCATGCTGCCCGAGGCCGAATTGCGCGATGCGTTGACCGCATTGGGCGAGGATGGAAACCCAGACCTTCTGGCCGCGCGCCGCCTTTTTGCCCGCGCGATCGAGACGCCGGGCGGGCTGAAGGTGCAAACCATTCACAGCTTCTGTGCCGGGGTTTTGCGTCGCTTTCCCTTGGAAGCAGGCGTGCCCCATGGTTTTTCGGAACTCGACAGCCGGACCGCCTCTCTGATCCGTGCCGAGATCATCGAGGATATGGCCCGCGCCGAGGCGCCCGAGCTGCAAGACCTGCTTGCACTGCAATCAGGTGATCGCCTGGACGAGTTTTTGGCCGGGCTGAAGGGGTTCCACGCCCCCGCCGATGCCGCTGAAATCTGGCGCTTTGCCGGGCTTGAGCCGGGCTATGGCTGGAATGATCTGCGCAACGACGTGTTCATCGGTGGAAATGCCGATGTGATCACAAAAATAATGCCCCTTTTGGCGGCCAGCGGCGCCAATGACAGCAAGGCCGCTGCCAAGCTCAGCATGGGCGATTGGGCGGCGCCGGGGGTGGCGGAACTGGTGATCCTTGAGGGGGTCTTGCTGACGGGATCTTCGGCCAAAGAGCCCTTTAGCGCGAAAATCGGCAGCTTTCCGACCAAGGGGCTGCAAAATGGCGCCTGTGCGCCCTATCTGGATGATCTCAACAATCTGATGGGGCGGGTCGAGGGGGCGCGCGCGCGTCGTTTGGCCCTGTCTCATGCCGAGCGTACCTTGGCCTTGCAACGTTTCGGCCATGCCTTTCATCAGCGTTTCGAGGCAGCCAAGCGCGCCCAGGGCTGGCTGGATTTTGACGATCTGATCGCCAAGACCGCCGCGCTTTTGTCGGAAAGCTCGATGGCACAATGGGTCTTGTTCCGGCTGGACGGCGGCATCGATCATATCCTTGTCGATGAGGCGCAAGATACCTCGCCAGAGCAATGGCAGGTGATTCAGCGCCTGACCGATGAGTTCACCTCGGGACAGGGGGCGCGGCCCGATGATGTGCGCACGCTGTTCGTGGTCGGCGATCCCAAACAGTCGATCTATTCCTTTCAGGGCGCCGATATTGCCGTTTTCGAAGAGCGCCGCCACGGTTTCGCCCAGGCATTCGATGCGGTTGACCGTCCGATGCAGGTGCTGGAGCTGCGCCATTCGTTCCGTTCGTCCACCGCGATCCTTTCGGTGGTTGATGCCGTTTTCATGGGCAATGCCGCGCGGGGCCTGGGCGAGCCGCCGCGCCACATCGCCTTTCGCACAGCCCTGCCCGGCCGTGTCGATCTGTGGCCGCCCATCCCTAAGCCTGAGGTCCCCGAGCCCAACGACTGGACCGATCCTATCGACCAAGGCGTTGAAAATTCGGAAACGTCCGAGCTGGCCCGCGCGATTGCCATCGGCATTTCCCAGATGTTGGGCCAGCCGATATTTGATACCAAGACCAATCAGACCCGGCGACTGCGCGCGGGCGATGTCCTGATCTTGGTCCAGCGCCGCTCGGATCTTTTTGCCGAGATCATCGGTGCGCTCAAGGCCGCTCGCCTGCCCGTGGCCGGGGCAGACCGGCTGAAGCTGGCGGCGGAACTGGCTGTCATGGATATTCAATCGACCCTTTCGGTCATCGCCACCCCCGAAGATGATCTGGCACTGGCCGAGGCCCTGCGCTCTCCGCTTTTTGGCCTGTCCGAGGATGATCTTTATCGCTTGGCCGCGGGGCGTCAGGGCAAGGCCTATCTTTGGCAGCGTCTGCGCGAATCCGATCAGCATCGCGGCGCCTTTGACGTTTTGTTCGATCTGATGGGTCAGACCGGCTTTATGCGGCCCTATGATCTGATTTCGCGCCTGCTGATCCGGCATAATGGCCGCGAAAAGCTGATCGCGCGTCTTGGCCCCGAGGCCGAGGACGGCATCGACGAGCTGCTGTCGCAGGCCCTGCTTTACGAAGGCTCGGAAGTGCCGTCCCTGACCGGCTTTCTGGTCTGGCTTGAGGGGGATGAGGTCGAGGTCAAGCGCCAGGCGGGTTCCTCGACCGAGGATGGCGAGGGGCTGATCCGGGTGATGACGGTTCACGGCTCGAAAGGGTTGGAAAGCCCGGTCGTCATCATGCCCGATAGTGCCAAAAGGCGTGCGCCTCGCGAGGGAGCCGTGATGAAAACCCCCGATACCGCCCCGATTTGGCGCGGGCGCAAGGATGAGCGGCCCGAGCATATCGCCGCATTGGCCGATGAGCAGACCGAGCGACAGATCCTCGAGCGCAAACGCCTGCTTTATGTCGGGCTGACTCGCGCAGAAAGCTGGCTGATCGTGGCTGCCGCCGGCGAAACTGGTTTGGCCGAGGACAGCTGGCACGCCCAAGTCGCCGATGGCCTGTCGCGTTTGGGTGAGGGCTTGGTCGAAACCCAGCACCCCGCAAGTTGGGGCGGCATGATCCGGCGCTTTAGCCATGGCGAATGGCCGACTGAGGCCCCCGAAGCCACCGCCCCGGTCGAGGTTGTGATCACAGAGCCGGATTGGCTGCGTCTGCCCGCTGAATTGCGCCAACGCCCACCGCGTCCGGTTGCCGCAACCGCCCTTGGCGGTGCCAAGATCATCGGCGGTCCGACGGATATCGCGACCACCTTATCTGGCGACCCCGAGGGCGATGCACAGGCTGCGATGCTGGCGGGGACACGCCTGCATTTGCTGCTTGAACACCTGCCCGATCATGATCCCGACGAATGGGAGGCGCTGGGTCGAGATATTCTGGCGGATGCCGAGGGCGGATTGCCTGATGATGATCTTCTGGCGGAATTGCTAACCGAGGTGGCCGATGTCATCTCGGCCCCCGAACTGGGCGAGATCTTTGATCTGCCCGCGGATGCACAGGTTTTGCGCGAGGTCGCCTTGGTTGGTGATCTGCCCGGATATGGCGTGATCACAGGGGCGATCGATCGGTTGATTGTTCAGCCACAGCGCGTGCTGGCGGTGGATTTCAAATCCAACCGCGAAGTTCCGGCCAATCGCGCGGGCACCCCGCTTGGGATCTTGCGTCAGCTGGCCGCCTATCGCGTCGCCTTGGGCCAAATCTATCCAGAGCGGCAGATAGAGGTCGCCGTGCTGTGGACCAAGGCGCGGCGGATGGATGTGATTGACGATGAACTGCTTGAACATTCTCTGCTCGGCCTTGACCAGAGGCTGTTCGGCTCCTAGCTGTTGAGCGAAAGCCTTTGCCCGATTTGGGCCCAATCAGGAGATTTCCATGGCGACGCAAGCCGTTTCCGACGCCGATTTCGACACCGAAGTCCGTCAAGCCTCCACCCCGGTCGTGGTTGATTTCTGGGCTGAATGGTGCGGCCCTTGCCGTCAGATCGGCCCTTCGCTCGAAGAGCTGTCGGCCGAATATGGCGATCGCGTGAAAATCGTCAAAGTGAACGTTGATGAGAACCCGGAAACCCCGGCAGCTTTGGGCGTTCGCGGTATTCCTGCGCTGTTCCTATTCAAGGACGGCGAGGTCGTATCCAATAAAATCGGCGCGGCCCCGAAAGCGGCGCTGAAAGCATGGATTGACGATTCGATCTGATTAAAATCGACGATCAAGCAGATTGAAGGGCGGCGGTCAGGGCGACCAGCCGCCCTTTTTCATGGCACGGCGGATCTGATCCTTGGCGTCGGGCGCGGTGGCATTCACCACTTTCATGCGCAGAAACCAAAACAGATAGCGCGCGAAATCAGGGCGGTGGTGCGGTGCTTGGGCCAGCGCCTCTGATGCGCCAAGCTCGGATACATTCAGCGCGATATGATGAAAATCCGACTGGCCGAACAGAACGGCGGGTTTGTTCAGCAAGAAGCCCTCGAAGGCGACAGCGCTGTTTTGGGTCGCGACAAAGGCGCATTCACGCAAAAGCTGCATCGTATTGCCGCCGATGGTCAGATTGGCATGGCGCGCCGCCACCGCCTCAAGGGCCTCACGGTCCTGCGGGCTGTAATATTCCTTGGGATGATAGGTCGCGATGGTTGGGCGGCCCGTCGCGGCCACGGTTTCCACCATCTCGACCGGGCTCATGGTCTGAAAGGAACGGCAGGCCCGGATGCGGCCCTGTAGCGGCACCAAGGCATAATCCCCTTGCGAGGGCTCAGGGCCGGGCAGGACACGGTCGCGCAATCTTGGCGTGAAATAGGCGGCTTTGGCGGGATCGACATGGTCGGGATAGAAATCCGATTGTGCGACGTCAAAGCGCCAGCGCTGCGCCACCGGCTCGATTTGCCAGAAGGGATAGAAATAGGCGCGGCGAAAGGTCAGGGCGCGGTCATGGGTCGGGGCTTCCATGTGAAAAAGCGCGTGGCCGGCGCGATAGGGGGCGGCGGCGCGTGCTTGATCGCTGACCTCGTGCCATTCGACGTGCCAGCCGACTTCTTCAACCGCATCTTGCAGTTGCTTGAGGAAATTGAAGCTGCCAGCCCGTGCCGTCGCCAGCATGGCTGCCTCGAGATAGACATCTAAACGCCTGGATTCGCTCATATGTTGAAGACTAGTCGTTGGTCGCGGCTTGCGAAAGCCCCGAGGCGGCCATATTTCAGCCGCAACGAAGGAGTGAATGACATGGCCGAAGACAGTTTTCCCGGTTGGCACGGAACGACCATTCTGGCGGTGCGTCGCAATGGACGCGTGGTCGTTGCGGGGGATGGGCAGGTCAGTGTCGGCCCGACCGTCATGAAAGGCACGGCCCGCAAGGTGCGCCGCCTGTCGCCGGGCGGACGCGATGTGGTGGTGGGCTTTGCCGGCTCGACGGCCGATGCCTTCACGCTGCTGGAGCGGCTGGAAAAGAAATTGGAGGCCCTGCCCGGGCAGATGGCGCGCGCCTGTGTCGAGCTGGCCAAGGATTGGCGCACCGATAAATATCTGCGCAACCTTGAGGCCATGCTGATCGTCACCGATGGTGTCGATATTTTTGTCGTGACCGGCGCAGGCGATGTCCTTGAGCCCGAACATGATGTTGCGGCAATCGGATCGGGCGGTAATTTTGCCTTGGCGGCTGCGCGCGGGCTGATGGATGGCGAAGGCGATGCCGAGACGATTGCCCGTAAGGCGATGAAGATTGCCGCCGATATCTGCGTCTATACCAATGGTAATCTGACCGTTGAGGTTTTGGGTGGCTAAGGGGGCTCTGCCCCCGTCCTGCGGACTCCCCCGGGGTAATTGGACATGACAGAGAACAAGCCCGCATTGGGCGAAGGCGATTTGCGGGCAGCGGTTGCGGCAGGGATCTTGAGCGAGGCACAGGCGGCCTCGGTCATGGCGCTGGCCGCGCAGCGGTTTGCGGGACGGCCTGAGGCTGATGATGAGGCCTTTGAGCTGTTTCGGGGCTTTGCCGAGATCTTTGTCAGTCTGGGCTTGCTGATCTTGATGGCCGGGTTGCTGGTTTTGGCAACGGCGGCGGACAGTCTGACCGGTTTCAGCATGATCGGGGTGATCGTCAGCATCGCGCTTGCGCATTACTTTACCCTGAAGCGGCGCATGGTTTTGCCATCGATCCTGTTGGTTTGTGCCTATGCCATTTCGGGCTTTGGCGTGATCTTGGGCCTGATGCTGGATCGCTGGGGAATATCGCTAGAGCCGCAATCGGCGATGGTTGTCATCTCGGGGACCATGATGGCGGCATTGGCCGCGTGGTATTGGCGCTTTAAGCTGCCATTCACCATGCTGCTGATCGCGCTTTGGGGCTTTGTCTTTTCCGTTGCGCTGATTGCCCCCAATGATCTGAGCCGGCTGTTTGACGCGGACGACCTAATCGAGGGTTTGCGCCTCACGGGGGCCTCGCGCTTTGGTCTGGCGACGCTTCTGGCGGGGCTGGCGGCATCGGCAGGCGGGCTGTGGTTCGACCTGAGGGATCGTTTCCGTCTGGGCCGCGCGGCGGCCTCGGGGTTTTGGCTGCATTTGGTCGGGGCGCCGCTGATCGTCAATACGCTGGCGCAGACCGCGCTGACGATGGGCGACAGCCACGGGCATTTGCCGCTGGCCCTGGTTTTGGCGGTGATGACGCTTTTTGCGCTGATCATTGATCGGCGCAGTTTTCTGACTGCGGGGCTTGGCTATCTGATCTGGCTGATCTGGGCGCTGGCTTACCGCGATGGTGCGGGACTTGATTGGCCCGCGATTTTGATTTTGATCGGCGGTGCGGTCACTGCCTTGGGGGCGTGGTGGGTGCCGCTAAGAGCGGCGCTGATGCGCGCCCTGCCTGAGTTTCCGGGCAAGGACCGCCTGCCTCCCTACCTAAAAGGTGCAAGATGACCGACCTGACCCCGCGCGAGATCGTAAGCGAGCTTGACCGCTTTATCATTGGCCAGAAGGATGCCAAGCGGGCCGTGGCTGTTGCTTTGCGCAACCGCTGGCGTCGCAAGCAATTGGGCGACGATCTGCGTGATGAAGTCTATCCCAAGAATATCCTGATGATCGGGCCGACCGGCGTTGGTAAAACCGAAATCAGCCGTCGGCTGGCCAAACTGGCACGCGCACCCTTTCTGAAGGTCGAGGCCACCAAATTCACCGAGGTTGGCTATGTCGGCCGCGATGTCGAGCAGATCATTCGTGATCTGACCGATGCCGCCATCGTCGAGACCCGTGCGCGGATGCGTGAAGAGGTCAAGGCCAAGGCCTATCAGGCGGCTGAAGATCGCGTGGTTGCCGCTTTGGCCGGTGAAAACGCCCGCGAACAGACCCGCGAAATGTTTCGCGACAAGCTGAAGCGCGGTGAGCTGGACAAGACCGAGATCGAGCTTGAAGTGACCGATAACTCTAGCCCGCTTGGCGGCATGGAGATCCCCGGTCAGCCGCCGGGCGCGATGGGCGGCATGATGGATCTGTCGGGCTTGATGAAGGCGTTTGGCGGGCGTCGTGTGCGCCGCAAAGTCACCGTCGCGGACAGCTATGACCTGCTGATCTCGGAAGAGGCTGACAAGCTGCTGGATGATGAGATCGTCAAGGCGGCGGCGCTGGAATCGGTGCAAGAAAATGGCATCGTCTTTATCGATGAGATCGACAAGGTGGCAGCGCGTTCCGATGTTCGGGGCGGCGATGTCTCGCGCGAGGGTGTTCAGCGCGACCTTCTGCCTTTGATCGAGGGCACGACGGTTTCGACCAAATATGGCCCGGTCAAAACCGACCATATTCTGTTCATCGCAAGTGGTGCTTTCCACATCTCGAAACCCTCGGATCTGCTGCCCGAGCTTCAGGGTCGTCTGCCGATCCGTGTCGAGTTGCGCGCTTTGACCGAAGAGGATTTCGTGCGCATCCTGACGGAAACCGACAATGCCCTGACGCGCCAATATACGGCGTTGATGGCCACGGAAGGGGTCGCCGTGACCTTTACGCCTGATGGGATCGCGTCTTTGGCGCGCATCGCGGCAGATGTGAATGGTTCGGTCGAGAACATCGGGGCGCGGCGCCTGTACACCGTGATCGAGCGCGTCTTTGAAGAGCTGTCCTTTACCGCACCAGACCGCTCGGGCGAGGCGGTTCAGGTCGATGCGGCCTTTGTTGAAAAGCATCTGGGCGATTTGTCACGTTCGACCGATCTGTCGCGCTACGTTCTTTAACCGTCGCTGAACCTGGCCTTGGGGCGGGGCTTGACGCCTGCCCCAAGGCTGTTTCCTGTCGCGGAACCTTGCCGCCTCTGTGCCGTTATTTGGTTAACGAAATGGGGGCGGATGATGCGTTATCTTCTTGGGATTATCATTTTTGCGCTGGATGTCTGGGCGATCGCCTCGGTCATCAACACCAATGAATCGGGTCAGAAGAAGCTGATCTGGGTTTTGGTCATCGGCTTTTTGCCCGTTGTCGGCCTGATTGCCTGGTGGTTTGCCGGACCAAAGGCGAATTACCGCGGCGGGGTCTGACCATCGGCTTTGCGAGCGTTCACTAAAGTGACGTGGTGAAATCTGTTTTCTTTCTGACAATCGTTTGGCATGCTCCCCGCGAGCCGCGAGTGAGGGTGCCATGCTTCGCAATTACCTGATCTTTTTGACGATTGCAGTGACTGCATGCGCCCCGCGAGGCGAAATTGTGATGGCGCCTGAGGCGGCGGCAATCGGCAATGTTCAGGAAATTTTGGTCGGTACGACGCGCGGCCCGGACAATAAGCGCAGTGAAACTGTGCATTTTGGCCGTGTCGATGTCTCGGTTCCCCCGGAACGCGAGCCCGGAACGATCAAATATCCGCCCAAGAACGGCACGCCGGATCTGCGGCGGGAATTTGTGGTTACTCAGCGGCTTGAATATGCCGATGCGCGCGCCTTTCGGCAGGCCCTGTCGAAAGAGCTGTCCCGTCAGCCCGCCAGCCACCGCGATGCGGTCCTTTTCGTTCATGGCTATAACAACACCTTTGCCGAAGGGTTGTACCGCTTTGCCCAATTCGCCCATGACCTGAATATGCCGGGGGTCGAACTGCATTTCGCCTGGCCATCCCGAGGCCAGCCTTTGGCCTATGCGGCGGATCGCGATTCGGTTTTGTTCTCGCGCGACGGGCTAGAGCAGATGATCACCGAAACCGAGGCGGCAGGCGCGAGGCAGGTCATCCTTGTCGGCCATTCAATGGGCGCATCGCTTGTGATGGAGACGCTGCGCCAGATGGCGATCGGCGGCAAACGCAAAGAGCTTAGCAAGATCGGCGGCGTGATCCTGATGTCGCCCGATATTGATGTCGATGTCTTTCGCATGCAGGCCAAGGCGATCGGCGAGCTGCCGCAGCCGTTTTTGATTTTCACCTCGACGCAGGATAGCGCGCTGAAACTGTCGGCGCGCCTCTCGGCAGAGCCCGAGCGGCTGGGCACATTGGCCGATCCCCATCGCGTCTCGGATCTGTCGGTGACGCTGGTGGATGTCGGGGCGTTCAATACGGGCGACGGGCATTTCAACGCGGCGACTTCGCCTGCGCTGATCAGCATTCTAAGCCGCGTCAGCGATCTTGGCTCGGCATTTGCGGGCGATGTCGGTGGCAGGGTCGGATTGTTCGCCGGCGCCGCTCTGACGGTCGAGCGCGCTGCGCAAGTCGTCTTGCTGCCGGATCAATATGCGGCCGATTACTTCCGCAGATAGACGTAATAGGCGCCCTCGCCGCCATGGCTGCGATGGGCGGGTGTGACCTGCAATATCACCGAGGCCAGAGGTGCCATGTGCAGCCAATGGGGCACGTTGTGGCGCAATGCGCCGGGCCGCACCGGCAGGGGCGCATCAGGCCCACCCGCTTTGCCCTTGCCTGTGATCACAAGAACCAGCCGGTAGCCGCGGGAATGCGCGCCCAGAACAAAGCTGATCAAGGCAGGTTGGGCGATTGCCAGCGTCATACCATGCAAATCGATCCGCGCCTCGGGGCGCAGTTTGCCGCGTGTCATCTGGCGGTGGGCCTTGGCATCCATGCGCAATGGCTGTTCGGCCAGACGCTCGGCCGGAGCAGGCGCCAGATCGCGGCTGACACGCCCGCCCGTGCCAGGCTTTCCATGCCCAGAAGCAGAAAGCGAAAAGCCACCGATGCGAAAGGCCGGTGGCAAGCTGGGGGGTGGTGGCACAGGCACAGTCGCAGCCCTGGCAAGCACCGGTTTGGCCGGAGGCTCGGGCTTGGGGTCTTTGCGCAAGGGCTGAAGCGGCTGAACCGTTGCCGCAACGCGGGACCATAACGACTTGTCTTCGGCCGTCAGGCCCCGTTTGCGGCTCATAGGATCAGGCCGTGGCGACAAGCTGCCAGTTGGGGTCGTCTTGGCCCATGTGGCGGGCAAAGGTCCAATTATCGCGCTGTTTGCGCGTGGCTTTGCCCTCGCCATCGACCAGATTGCCATCACGATCGCGCGTCGTGATCTGCAATTCACCGACCAGACGCACCGTGATTTCGCCAAGACCGCTGGCCGGGTCGAACTCGGCCCCGGCAAGGGCGGTTTCGCGGGTGCCCAGATAAACGGCCTCGGTCACCAGCCCCTTGGCTTTGCGATCAGCAATCACGCTGTCAAAGGCTTCGGCGACCTGAGGGGCCAGAAAACCGCGCACCTCAGAGATATCGCCGCGCTCAAATGCCAGCAGGATCATCTCATAGGCGCCTTTGGCACCGTTCAGGAAGGGGCCGACCTCAAAGCTGGGCTCGACGCGCTTCATGGCGCGCAAGGCGGCGGCGGCGGGGCTGCCCGGCTCGGCATGATCCAGAATATCGCTTTCGTCAGCGTTGACGGTGCCTTCGACCACGTCGAAATCACGGCGCTGAACCGGCTCGGGTTGGGCCGAGGGCTCAAAGCCGTCACGGGTGCCCAGAACATTGCGCAGACGCAAGATCAGGAACACGGCAATTGCGGCCAGAACGATAAGTTGCAGAAAGGCATTGGACATCTGTGAACCTTGGCAGCAGTTGGTTTCGGCGGGATCACTCTCTATGTAGGGTTCAGGTCGTGACAAGTCTAGTTTCGGCGAAGAATTCGGCTGCACCAAACCGCGGTCAAGGAGAGTGAACATGAGGCTGTTCTGGGCATTCCTGCTTTTGCCGATCATCGAGATCGCGCTTTTTGTGGTCATTGGCGGCGAAATCGGCGTCTGGGCGACGCTTGGCTGGATCATATTGGCAGGGGTCTTGGGGATGGCGCTGATCCGTCAGCAAGGGGCGCAGGCCGCACTGGATTTCCAGCAATCGCTGCAACAATTGCGCGATCCAAGCGAAAGCATGGGCCAGCGCTCGCTGAAGATGCTGGCGGGTGTGCTGCTGATCGTGCCGGGCTTTTTCACTGATTTCCTGGCGCTGCTGCTTTTGGTGCCGGGCGTTCGTCGGCTGATCCTAAGCCAGATTGCGGCAAAGGCGCGCACCGCCCATGTCAGCTTTGGATTTCCCGGTCAGGAAGCCCGCAATCGCGATGCGGGTGTGATTGATGGCGAATATGTGATCCAGGATGATCCCTATGTGCCGCAATCGGGCAAGACCCTGCCCGGCCCCGATCATGACGATGACCTTGGAAATTCTGGCTGGACGCGGCATTGAGCGCCTCGTCGCGCAATGCTAGAACCTTGGCAATTCCAAGGAGGATAGTATGAGCGACGAGACCACCAACGGCGCAGGCGCTGCAGCCCCACAGCAGGCCGAGCCCGCAGCCGTTCGCATGCAGGTTCTGACGCAATATGTGCGCGACCTGTCGTTCGAGAATGCAGTTGCGCAAAAAGGCCTGCCTGGCGGCGATGTGCAGCCCGAGATCAATGTTCAGGTCAGCCTGGATGCACGCAAGCGCCAGACCGAGAACCAGTTCGAAGTCATCACCAAATTCCGCGTCACCTCGGTCAACTCGTCCGACAAGACGCCGCTGTTTTTGTGCGAGCTGGATTACGGCGGGATTTTCCACATTGAGGGCGTGCCCGAGGATCAGCTGCATCCGTTCCTGCTGATCGAATGCCCGCGCATGCTGTTTCCCTTCGTGCGCCGCATCATTTCGGACATGACGCGCGATGGCGGCTTCCCGGCGTTCAACATGGACCCGGTCGATTTCGTCGCACTTTACCGCCAGGAAATCCTGCGTCGCGCCCAAAGCGAAAAGCCCGCAGACCTGCCGCTGTCCTGATCAGCGACATTATCACGACGCCAAATGGGGCCGCGCTGGACAACAGCCGCGGCCCCTGTGATTTTCAAAGATTGCGCAGCCGGGTCATCGGCTGACTTTGGTGGACATTGGGGGCGGCATGGCAAAGCGGGCTAAGCGAGCATGGCAGCGGATGTTATCGGGGCGCAGGCTGGATCTGCTGGACCCGACGCCGATGGATATCGAAGTCGAGGACATCGCCCATGGCTTGGCCTTTGTGGCGCGCTGGAATGGGCAGACACGTGGCGATTGGGCCTATTCCGTGGCCGAGCATTCCGTGCTGGTCGAGGCGATCTATAGCAAGCTGCAGCCCTTGGCCGAGCCGCAGTGGCGGCTGGCGGCGCTTTTGCATGATGCCCCCGAATATGTCATCGGGGATATGATCTCGCCTGTCAAAGCGGCCCTAGGTGCCGAATATGGCGAGATGGACAGCCGGATTGCCGCAGCGGTGCATCGCCGCTTTGGCCTGCCCGCGCAAATCCCTGCGGCTGTCAAACGCGACATCAAACGCGCCGATCGCATTTCGGCCTGGGCCGAAGCGGTTCAGATCGCGGGCTTTTCACGCAGCGAGGCGGATCGGTTGTTTCCAATTGCCGATGGGGAGATGCCCCAAGACCTTTCAATAAGATTACGCCCACCGGCGGAAAGCCGGGCGGCGTTTCTTGAAAGGTATTCAGACATCATGAAATTGATGGATCAATAATCTTTCGATTCATCAGCTGTCTAAAAAGAAACAATCCCGCCGAATGGGCGGGATTGTAATTCAGATTTCCAATTCGCCAAGATCTTGGCCGGCATCCAGGTATTCCTGAATCCAACGCGGCTTGCGGCCACGCCCGCTCCAAGTTTGGGTGCTGTCTGCGGGATTGGCGTATTTGGCTGCGACCTTGGTCTTGGCCAGTTTAACACCGGTGAGTTCCGACAGGTTGAAACCGTGCTCGCGTGCAGCGGATTCAATGGCAGCAATCGCCTCTTTGCGGCGGCGATCTTCATAGGACGAAATGGCGCGTTCGACTTTGTTGCGCAGATCGCGCAGTTCGCTCAATGAGAGAGCATCGAGATTAATAGACATTCCAAATCCCGGAATTATTGGTTGTGAGGATCAGATAATACAGGAACCCCAGCAATTACAATAGCGCCGCGTTATTTAGGACTTCGTTTGGCTAAAATCCGCTGCAATGTCCGGCGATGCATATGAAGACGCCGCGCCGTTTCACTGACATTGCGGTCGCATTGTTCAAAAACGCGCTGAATATGTTCCCAACGGACGCGATCCGCAGACATCGGCGCCTCGGGCGGAGGGGGCAATGTTTCGCCGCGCGCCAATAAGGCACGAGTGACATCATCAGCATCCGCGGGTTTTGAAAGATAATCGGTCGCGCCCATTTTGACGGCGGCAACTGCGGTGGCAATCGCGCCATATCCGGTCAGGACCACAATGCGGGCATCGCTGCGCGCATCGCGAATGACATCGACCACATCCAGGCCATTGCCATCTTCCAAGCGCAGATCGACCACCGCATAGGCGGGCGCGCGCTGCGCAATTGCGTCGCGGGCGGCGGCGACCGAATTGACCGGCACAACATCAAAGCCGCGTTTTTCCATGGCGCGGGCAAGCCGCGTCAAAAAGACTTCATCATCATCAACCAAGAGAAGGCTGGGATCGGGACCGATATCGATTGTGTTCACGGATCAAAAGCTTTCACGGTTTGGCGAATGCGGCAAAGAGTATGAAGCTTTGCCGCATCAGTCAAAGTTAGCGCTGCGCAACTAGCTAGCAGCTTTAACAAAGCAGCCAACGCGATCCGCCATTTCCTCTGGAGTGACGTCACGTCCAAAAAACTCGACAGTGCCCTGGCCAGGCATGATCAGGAAGGTATTGGTCATGTGATCGACCAGATAGTTTTCACTATCATCCTGATTATTCAGTTTATAATAGGTGCGCCATCCTTTGGCGACAGCATCGATTTCCTCGGCCGAGCCGGTAAGGCCGGTCATATCGGGATATATGGCCTGAATGAAATCGTTGATTACGTCGGGTGTATCTCGTGTCGGATCGACCGAGATAAAGACCGGATTGACGTCAAAGCCACGCTCTTTGAGCAGGGCGGCTGCCTCGCCATTGCGGGCGGTATCCAATGGGCAGACATCGGGGCAGTAGGTATAGCCGAAATAAAGCAGCGAGGGTTTTGAAAAGACCTCTTTATCCGTGACGCGCTCATTGGATTGATTGGTCAAGGTAAAGGGCACGCCAAAGCTGTCCATGCCGCCGGCAACCACCGACTTCTGGCACTGGCCAAACTCATTTCCCGCTTGCTCGCGCGACAGCCAAAGCCCGCCTGTGATCAGAACCAGTGCGGTTGCGACTGCGCCCAAGGCAAGGATGCGTTTATCGGCGGCCATAGCTTTACTCCCTCTCGAATGCGGGCGCATTGATTGCCTATCCCGGCGCCAGTATCAATGCCCCGTCACGGGATCATATGCGGAGCGCAGCCTTGCCATTAGAGTTTGTTACCCGCCGGATTGCCATGCTTCCCGGTCAACCCGAGCCGGAGCCGATCCGTTTGCGCACGCTTTTAATGCTGCGCTGGGTTGCTGTTTGCGGCCAGCTTGGTGCGGTCGCGGCCGCCCTTTTCATTGGCGTTCACGTGCCTTTGGTGCCGGTTCTGGCGACTATCGCATTGACAATAATGCTGAATATCTGGCTGTCGCTGCGCCCGGCGCATCGTGTCTCTGATCGCGAGGCTGCTTTGCAGCTGGGGTTCGACCTTTGGCAGATCTCGACCTTGCTGGCACTGACGGGGGGCATGACCAACCCTTTTGCGCTTTTGGTGCTGGCTCCGGTCACGATTGCGGCAACCTCGCTTCCGGCGCGACATATGATCGCGCTTGGGCTGGCGACGCTGGTCATGGTCACGATTGCAGGGCTGGTCGCCGAGCCGCTTGGGTTTGAAACCGGCGGGGTTCTGGCGCTGGATGAGCCCTATCAATTCGGCCATTGGGTGGCCATCGTGATCGGCGTGGTCTTTCTGTCCTCTTATGCGCATCGGGTCTCCAGCGATCTGGTGACGACTTCGAATGCGCTTTTCGCGGCGCGCATGGCGCTGGAACGTGAGCAAAAGTTGCAGCATCTGGGAGGGGTGGTTGCGGCGGCCGCCCATGAAATGGGCACCCCCTTGGCCACCATCAAACTGGTCAGTGCCGAATTGGTCGATGAGCTGTCCGACATTCTGCCCTCTCGCCCCGATATTGCCGAGGATCTGGCGATCCTGCGTCAATCGGCAGATCGTTGCAGCGCTATCCTGAAATCGATGGGACGAGCGGGCAAAGATGATCTGCTGATTCGTACCGCCCCGATCGAGGATGTCCTGACCGAGGCGGCGCGCCCTCATATGGATCGCGGCATTGAAATCGTGATCTCGGCCTCGGACCCTACGCTTTCGGTCTATCGCGATGCCGCAATCATTCATGGCGTCCGCAACCTGATTCAGAATGGCGTGGATTTCGCGACACATCGCGTCGAAGTGCGGGCCGATTGGACCCCAAACGAGCTTTGCTTACAGATTTCCGATGATGGTCCCGGCTATCCACCCGCGATTTTCACGCGATTGGGCAGCCCGTTTTTAACCACCCGTCACCGTGCCGAGGATGGCCGGGGCTATAATGGCATGGGGCTGGGTCTGTTCATCGCCAAGACCCTGCTCGAACGCACGGGGGCCGAGCTGAGCTTTGCGAATTCTGGCCATGGGGCGGTGGCCTCGGTGGTTTGGCCGCGCCAAAGGATCGAAGCGGGGGCGCGCGGCCCCTTGGGTGAAAATCCCGAGATCCAGCTTTGAGGCCCCGATTTGGGCAGCGATCATTAACCTTTGTTTAAACTCAGCAAGGTATTTTCGCTTTAAACATCAGGAGCAACTGGCAAAATGGCAATTTCGCTTATTCTGGCGGTCTCGGCGGCGGTGGCCGCGGTTTTGTTGGCTTTTGCCCTGATCCAAGCGCTGGAGCCGCGCAAAAGTCAGCGAAAAGGCAGCGCGGGCACCCTGGAACGCGGGGTCGAGCCAATGGCGATGCTCTTTCGCAATTACCAACTGATCGACAGCACGCCGCCGGCCCGCGCTTTGTTGGATATCCTTCCCGGCGATGGAGAGTGGCAGCGCCTGATGGCTTGGGTGGCCATGCGCCTGCCCGAAGCAGGCGATGCTATATCGCGACTGGATGAAACCGGGCGTATCAATATTGGCGGCGACATCTATCGCGGCCAACGCCGTTTGCATGTGCTGATCGAGGCGATGGATGGCGAACATATCCGCGTGACGCTGCATGACCCCACCTGCGAGGCTGCGGGAACGGTTGTTGATGCTTTGACCCTGGCCGCGATGGAAGAAGAGCTAGAGATGCTGCGCTCGACCATGGACCGCTCGCCCATGTTGGCCTGGCGCGAAGATGGCGAGGGCATGGTGACCTGGGCCAACTCGGCCTATATCCAGATCGCCGAGCGGCAAAGCGAAGGGCAGACGGTCTGGCCGCTGCCTCGGCTGATCGAGCTTCCCAATCGCGCAGCCCATCCCGATGCCCCGCGCCGCGCGCAGGTTGTGGATGGTGCGCAGACGCTGTGGTTTGAATATCATGGCCGCGTGGTGGGCGATCATGTCATTGGGGTGGCGCTGCCCGCTGATGCCGCCGTCCGGGCAGAGCGCAGCTTGCGCGAATTCGTGCATACGCTGACGAAAACCTTTGCCGATCTTCCCATTGGTATGGCGATTTTCGACCGCGATCGCAGCTTGCAACTGTTCAACCCAGCCTTGATCGATCTGACGACACTCTCGGCCAGCTTCCTGACCGCGCGGCCGACTCTCTACGCCTTTCTTGACCGTTTGCGCGAAGCAAGGATGGTGCCCGAGCCAAAGGACTATCGCAGTTGGCGCAACCGCATGAGCTCGCTTGAGACGGCGGCGGCATCGGGGCATCACGTTGAGACATGGTCGCTTCCGGGTGGGCAGACCTATCGCGTTACCGGCCGCCCCCATCCCGATGGTGCGGTCGCATTTCTGTTCGAGGATATTACCTCTGAGATCTCGCTGACGCGCAAGTTCCGCTTGGATCTGTCTTTGGGCAAAGAGGTGCTGGATTCCCTACCCGACGCCGTGGCGGTTTTTGACGGCAACGGCCAGCTGGCCATGTCAAACCGTGCCTATGGCGATCTGTGGGGCGATGAGATCAAGGATGCGCTGAACGATCATCTGGGCGTATGGCAGGCGCGTGCCGGCGATGGGCCAGGCATGAGCGCGCTGCGCGCGGCCATGAGTGCGGCCGTCTTTGGGCAAGGCGGCAAAGAAATCGCAAGGGGCGCAATGGCTGGCCCATCGGGGCAGTTGCTGTCATGGACGCTGCGATTCCTAAGCGGAGGACGCGCTTTGGTGCGGTTTGAAGCGCCCTCGCCCGCGTTGACGCCAAATCACGAACAGGGCCAACAGCCGCTTCAGAAAGTCGAGAATTTACAGAATATGGCAAGCGCCACCGCAGGCAGCGCTTTGCCGGAACCCGATCAGGACCGTCCGGCCGCAAGGGCATGAACGGGTTAGTAATTGCCCGAAAGTGACAAACCGTCGGGCCAGCGCATATCGACATCCAGCTTGATGTCTTGATCGGTACCCGGCGCGATCGTTGAATCCCATTCCAATATGCCACGCTCGCCATCGCGGTCTTGCGTGGTGGGCTGGGGTTCGGCGCTCCAGCCGATTTTCAGATCCTCTTGTTTGGAAACAGGCACCTGGCCAATCACCCGAAGCGGCCAGCTTTCCCCGGTCAGGTTCTTGACCCGCAAGATGGCCGAGCGCGACTGTACATTCGACTTTGACAAGATGCCGCGATCCCCTTCGGCTTGTTTGGGGACCTGGTATTCAGCGATCAGCCCATCGATCGGACCAAAGCCCAGCTTAAGGCGATCACCAGGCGCGATCAGACCCAGATCGCCACGCCCGGCAAGCGTGCCAGCCAGGTAAAGCGTGACGGGGCCAGGCAAAAGGATCTCGTCTTGTGTATTCGTCGTTTCGGCAACCAGAAATGCGGTGGCGTCGCGCGTGGGTACGGCTTCGGCGCGGATGTCGGGGGCAAATGTGCGGCTGTCCAGTTCAAGGCGCAGCGCGTCAACGCCGTTTCGGATCGTGACCGGGGTCGGGTAATCATAGACCAGCGTGCCTCCGACCAGACGCGGAATGGCCGAGGTGGGCGCGGCCATCATTTCAGCCATCACCGGTGCGGCGGGCGCGATATCCATCGTGCGCTCAAGCTCGTCGCTATAGTCGATGCTGCTTTTGGCCGCGCTCTTTCTGGAATAGTCCGCGGCATGTTCGAAAATCGGGGCCAACACGCTGGGCGCAGTCTGATCCGAGGGGCGCGCCGTTGACAGCGATAGGCGAATATCACGCCAATCCTCGCCGGTGTTTTGCGCAACCATCATGCCGCGGTCCAATTTCAGCGAGGCGGCGGGCCGGTCAAGCCAGGCATCGTAAATGGGCTGCCAGTTGGCGTTTTGCGACAGGCTGGTAATCTCGACCTTTATTGGTTGGGCCGTGCTTTCAATCGCAATCACAAGGGTCTTGTGGTCCTCTTCGGGCGCGCGCAGGGCCTCGAGGCGGGCGCGGGCTGCGTCCAGCGCGGCTTGCTGATCGTCGCGTCCCTGCTCGGCGGTGCGGGCCTCGGTCTCGGCGGCAATGGAGACCTGGCGTGCCTGCAAAATCTGCGCGCCAACCGTTTGCGACAACTCGACGACATTGCCCTGAGTGGCATTATCCGATCCCGCCAGGGTTAGCAGGAATGTCACCGTATCGTCGGCAGCCTGTGCGCGCGCGCGAATTTCCGCGACGCGGGCATCGCGTGCGTTCAGGGCGGTTTCCAGGCGGTTCACCTCGGCCTCGGCAGCGATGACTTCGGGCGTTTTGCTGGGCGTGGCCGGAAGGGCGCGCCCCTCTTGCAAGGAGATCGGACCGATTGCAGCACCAGATCCGCTCACGCGCAACGTGGCCGGATCCGTATCAAGTGGCAGGCCCGCGATCACCAATTCATGTGCGCCCGCAGGTGGGGTCAAAGACAGCTCGCGGGTGATGCTGGCACCCCAGGGAAACATCGTGACCTGACGCACCGGGGCCGTTGCCTCGATTTGATCGGCCAAAGCAAAGGTGCAAAACGGAGCAAAGCTAAGGATGACTGCGGTCGAAATCAGGATATGACGCATCGAAAACCTTTGGACTAGGAACCAAGGAAACGCTGGGTCAAAGGCCGCAAAATAGCAAGAGGGCGCCCATCGGACGCCCTCATAGGTCGATCACGCTTTGGTCAGAGCCCATTGGGCGCGCCAAAAGCCTGCCCGAACTTAGCCTTTTTTCAGAACGCGATTGCCCAGAAGCTCGGCAATCTGAACCGCATTCAGCGCTGCACCTTTGCGCAGGTTATCCGAAACGCACCACAGGTTCAGACCGTTTTCAACCGTCACATCCTGACGGATGCGGCTGATGAACGTGGCGAAATCACCAACGCATTCGACCGGGGTCATGTAGCCGCCCGGCTCGCGCTTATCGATGACCAGAATGCCGGGTGCTTCGCGCAGGATGTCGCGGGCTTCGTCTTCGTCAAGGAAGTCCTCGAACTCGATGTTGATCGATTCCGAATGGCCGACGAAAACCGGGACGCGCACACAGGTTGCCGTCACCTTGATCGCGGGATCCATGATCTTTTTGGTTTCCGCAACCATTTTCCATTCTTCCTTGGTGTCACCACTGTCAAGGAAAACGTCGATTTGCGGGATCACGTTAAAGGCGATCTGGCGCTGGAATTTCTTGGCCTCGACCTCTTGGCCGGGGACATACAGACCCTTGGTCTGGTTCCACAGCTCGTCGATGCCCTCTTTGCCCGCACCCGAGACCGATTGATAGGTCGAGACGACGACACGCTTGATACGCGCGCGGTCGTGCAGCGGCTTGAGCGCCACCACCATCTGCGCGGTCGAGCAGTTGGGGTTGGCGATGATCATCTTGTTGCGATATTCGTCGATCGCCTCGGGGTTCACCTCTGGAACGATCAGCGGGATCTGCGGATCATAGCGGTAAAGCGACGAGTTATCGATGACGACGCAGCCCTGGCTTGCCGCGATCGGCGCATATTTCGCCGTCGCCTCTGAGCCGATGGCAAAAAGCGCCATATCATAGCCGGTGAAGTCAAAACCCTCGATGTCCTTAGTCTTCAGGGTTTTGTCGCCATAGCTGACCTCTGTGCCAAGGCTCCGGCGCGAAGCCAGAGCAATAACCTCATCAGCAGGAAACTGGCGTTCAGCCAGAATGTTCAGCATTTCACGACCCACGTTACCCGTGGCGCCGGCGACAACAACCTTGTAGCCCATCGAGGATCTCCCTTCCAAATAGGACGCTGCGATATAGGGCGTATTGGCGGAAAGGAAAAGCGAGATTTCGTCAATATGACTGGCAGAGCGGCAAAATGCTGTCATTCTGCCATGATTTTCGGCATAACGTCAGTTAGTGCCGGGCAATCCGGGGATCTTGGTCGATGAGGTTCTGAACCCATGACCCTTCGGCACTGAAATCATGGGGCACCTGTGCCGCCGTGCGACTGCCCGAAAGCGATTGCGAGGCGAAGAAATCAAAGCCGAAAAGATCCAGCCGCGTCAGGTCAGAGGCGGCCAAAAGCGCGATCATCATCGCCCCGGTGGTGGGTGGTGCGCCCAGCCTTTGGGCCAGCGCCGCATAGTCCGTTAACGGATGAAGGTAAAATCCAGGGCTGGTCGCGCTGCGAAAGTCCAGACGCTTGCGCTTGGGCGACATCCACAAGATCCGCGAAGGCGCGATCCGCCTGCGATCGCTGTCCGGCAGGCGCGTGGCCAATGCCAGCCAATCCGTGCGGGTGCCGTGGCTGCTCGGCTGCGGCATTGGTGCGCGGTTGATGCGGATCACCAGATCAGCCGCGTCGATCTGCGCGCCGTGCTGGGTTTCAGCCAAAGCGCGGGCATTGCCGATCAACGCGACGCTTTTTCCGGCCAGCTGCGCAAAAAGTTCGCTTTGCGGCACCGAAAGGCGTTGAAGGGCCGCCTCGTCGCGCAAAGTCCGCGCCAGATAAATCCCCAGGCGGGTCATTGCAAAAGGCCGCGATAGACGCCGACGATCGCCCGGGCCTCTTCTTCGATTGCATGGTTGGACACGACATGGGCGCGGGCGGCAATGCCTGCGGCCGCGCGGCCTGCGTCGTCATCAAGCCAGCGCGCCAGCGCCGCGCTTAGGGCATCGCCGTCATCTTTTGGGACCAAAGAGCCGGTAACATCTTCGCGGATCAGCGCCTCATAGGCACCGACGCGGCTGGCGACGGTGGGGATGGCGCAGGCCATTGCCTCTAGCGGGGTCAGGCCAAACCCCTCCCAGCGGGCGGGGGCCGCGAACAGATCCAATGCCTGATAATGGCGCACAACGTCCTGCCACGGAATTTCGCCCAGAAAACGCACGCGATCCTCAAGGCCAGCCGCGCGTAGCTTGGCCAGCAGATCATCGGCAAAGGCGCGGTTGTCAGCTGTGATGCGACCTGTGAAGATCATCTGGGCCTTGGGGCGGGTCGGAAACAGGCGCAATGCCGCCTCGACCAGCAAGTCCACGCCCTTTTGAGCGCGCACGCGTCCAAAGCAGCCGATCAGAACGGCGTCCGGGTCCAATCCAAGCTCGGTCCGCAACTGGCGCTTGTCCGTGGTCGGGTGGAAAATCTCGGTATCGACGCCGTGCAAGATGACGGTCGCTGGACGTTCAAGATAGCTTGCCGCTTGCGGCGAGGTTGCGATCAGCGCGTCTTGTTGACGGATCAGCCAGCGCGTGAAGCCGGTATGGTGGCGCTGCGCGGCCGAGGTGAAAAGCAGTCGGTACTTGCGCCCAAGAAGCCGCCGAAAGATCAGGCCAAGCGCCATTTCCGTATTGCGCCGGGAATGCCACACGCGCCAGCGATCGCGCGGCAGCGTGGCGGCCTTGCCAAGCGAGATATGTGGCAATTCGGGCGGCAGGCCCGGTCCGGTGGTGACGATATCGATCATCTTGCGCTGAACAGGGATCAGCCGCACGACGGTTGCGGTAACGCCCGACAGGCGCTTTTTCAGATTGGGCGCGACGACCTCTATTTCAGACATGGCGGTCCTCGGGGCTGAAGAGGTAAAAGATCAGGCCGATGATCAGCGGGATCAAGAAAAACATAAAGATATAGCTATAGGCCGCCGCCGGAGGGTGGCTTGCGGAAGCGTTCAGATAGACCGGGCGCGATAAGAACTGCATCACGCCCACGCCAGCGATAGACACCATGTTGAGAAAGGTGATGCCTCTGCCAACAAGATGTTGTGGTATGAAGGTCCGGCCATGTGCCATCAGCAATGAATAGCTGCTGTCAGAAATGCACACCATCACCAATAAAATCGCTGAAACTGTCAGGCTGGTTCCCGGCATCAACCACAGCGCGGTCAGGACACAGATCAGCAAGACCGTATTCGCAATCGAGGTGCGCTTATCCGATCCAAAGATGCGAACGACTCGTCCGACCGAGAGGTTGGCCGTGACCATCGCAATCCCCATCCCCAGCGTGACCCAGCCGATCAAGCGATCGGAGGCGCCATAGACCTCGGCCAGATAGGGGCCAGCCCAAAGACCACGGATGCAGGCCGATGCCGCATAGGTTACACCCAATAGCGGCAGGATAAAGCGCAGCTCGCGCACCTGGAAAAGCCCGCGCAACGACGCCTTGGGCAGGTTTTTGTCGACTTTGGGCGGGTTGGTGACAAAAATGGCGATCGTGGAGGCCACAAACAACGTGATGGCGGCCAGTGCCCAAAGCGTCGGTCGCCAGCTGATTTCCCCGATGACCCAGACCAGGGGCGCCGCGCCCAACATATTGCCAAGCGAGCCGATCCCGACCACGGCGCCGCCCGCCGTGCTTAGCGCTGCCGAGGGCAGCGTGCGTGCAAAAATATAAAAACTGCCCATCATCACGGGTGCGCAGCCAATACCCAGAAGTGCCATTGCGATATGCAGATGCCAGGGCGCGGTTGCCATGGCAAAGACCGCGGCGCCACCTGCCCCGCCAAAAGCCAGCAAGGCCGAGACGGTCTCACGGGGCCCAAAGCGGTCAAGCGCCCATCCGACCGGCAGTTGCACCGCCGCGAATGAGATATACCAAAGCCCCGATGACAGCGCCAAATCCGCCGGTCCTGCGCCCAGTTCGGCATGCAGGGTCGGTGTCAGGACGGCCAGAAATGCCCGATAAAACTGGCTCATCGTATAGCCAAGGATCAGGCTCATGATCCCCGGTGACATAATCCAGCGCATTTTCCCTCCGGGTGTGATTGCCGCGAAGCTGGCTTAGCCATGCGGAAAGTGCAAGCACTCACACCCAGCCAAAGGCCGCTCCTAGCCATAATGCGGCCTGCGCCATCCGGCTTTGGCGACGAAAGCCGCCTTGACGCAACGCCGCCAGCCTAAGCAAGGCGCGCGGCGCATGAAGCCCGGCAAATTGCGACAGCACCAGCCGATTGTCAGGCGTCAGCCGATGCGCGGATGCCAGAAGTGCGGCAAGGTTCATCTGGTTCCAGCTCCGCTGCTCGCCCGAGACCATCCGGCGCAGCGCCGCCACGGCTTTGCGCGGCCCCCGCGAGGCCCCGACCTGATTGCCGCCATGCTGACGGTAAAGCGTCGAAGGATGATCCTCCCACAAGACCCGCCCGCCTGCGCCGGTGACAAGTTGATAGATCCACCAATCATGCATTGCGATCGGCCCGGCTTCGCTTTCGGCCTCGCGCACCAGATCGCAAGCCGCCCGGTTCAGCATCAAGGTGTGACCAATGACGATGTTCTGGATCAGCGCATTGCGAAACCCCGGCGCATGGCGCAGTCCTGGGGTCAGCGCGATGGGCGTCAAATCCGCAGCACAGATGGTGACGCGGCTGCACCAGATCGCTGGCCCCTCGCCCGCATGGGCCAGTGCCTGCCCTGCCCTTGCCAGTTTGTCGGGCAACCAGACATCATCTTGATCGCAAAACGCCGCATATTCTGCGCGGTCGGGGATCTGATTGATCAGATGGCGGAAATTGGCGGCTGGCCCCTCGCCCGGCCCTTGGTGGATCTGGACCTGTCCGGGGGCGCAAGCTGACGCGAAGTCCCGCACGATCTGCGGGCTGGCATCGGTCGAGCCGTCATCACCAATAAGCAGCACCCAATCCTTGCGGGATTGGGCGGCAAGGCTGTCCAGCTGCGGCCGCAGATGACGCTCTCCATTATAGAGCGCCATCAGAATGGCAATGCTGCCCTGATGCCCGGCCATGTTCCGCCTGCTTATTAAACAATATCAGCAGACTAGAGTATTCGCCGGGCTTGGGTCCAGTCCTGAAGCAGCGCTTAGGCGGTCGCGGCCGAGATATTCAGCGGTCTTTCGCGAATGGGCAGGTGAATCAGCGCCGAAAACGCCCCGATTCCCACGCCAACCCACCATACGATCGTATAATCTCCATACAGATCATAGAGTTTGCCACCCAGCCAGACCCCCAGGAACGAGCCAAGCTGGTGAGACAGAAAGACAAAACCGTAAAGCGTGCCCATGTAGCGCAGCCCATAGATATAGGCGACAAGCCCCGAGGTCAGTGGCACCGTCGCCAGCCACAATGCCCCCATCACCAGCGAGAAAACCATGACGGTGGTCGGTGTGATCGGCGTCAGGATAAAGATCGCCGAGGCAATGGTGCGCAGCGTATAGACCCCGGCCAGCAGATATTTCTTGGAATAACGCTTGCCCAGCCAGCCCGCCATGATCGAGCCACCGATATTGGCCAGACCGATAACCGAAATGGCAACCGCGCCAAGCGCCGAGGTCGTGGTGATCCCGATCGAGGCCAGCATTCCTCCGGGAAGGATCGGCCCGCACATTTCAGCGATCATGGCCGGGAAATGGGCGGTGATAAAGGCCAGCTGATAGCCGCAGGAAAAGAAGCCCGCAAAGATCATCAGATATGAAGGATCGCTAAAGGCGCGCCGCAAGACCGTGCCAAAGCTTGCGTCCAATTCCTTGGGCTGCGCCAATGCAGGCGCCTTTTTTCCCAAAAGCGGCAAGAACAGCAAAATGGTTAACGCAAGCGCGGCAAAGACCATAAAGACCGACTGCCAGCTCAGGAATGCCAGCAAGATCTCGGCCAGAGGGGCGCCGACGACTTGGCCTGCCGAGCCTGCCGCTGTGGCGATCCCCAAGGCCAGACTGCGGTTTTCGTCGCTTGATGCCCGTCCGACCACCGCCAGAATGACGCCAAAGCCCGTGCCCGCGATGCCAAAACCGACCGCGACCTCCCACATCTGCATGGCAGCTGGGGTGGTGGCATAGGCGCTGAAAAACAACCCCGTCGCATAAAGAGCAACCCCAAGCACCACCGCCAGCCTATCGCCCCATTTCTCGGCCAATGCGCCGAAAATCGGCTGGCCTAGGCCCCAGGCAAGGTTTTGTATCGCGATCGCCAGCGAGAAATCGGTGCGGGGCCAATTGAACTCTGATGCGATGGGGATCTGAAAGACGCCGAAACTTGCGCGCAGGGCGAAGTTGATCAGCAAAATGATCGATCCGCCGACCAGAATTGGGGTGAACAGCGGGGCGCGGGCACTGGACGTGGTCAAAGGATGCTCCGGGATGTGATGTGATGCGAAACTGCGCCCTTGGCGCGACGGCGTCAACTCGTGCTCTATGCGGTATCACCGCCTGCAATCCGCCCGACTGGTCTGCGCCCCCCTCGGGCGTTGCTGCGCTTTGGCCAAAGGAGTATCCTGCCCCCACACGGAGGAGCATCATGTACCAGGTGATCGGAACCGGAAAAAGCCGGGCCATGCGTGTCTTGTGGATTCTGGAAGAGCTGGGCCAACCCTACGAACATATCGCCGAGAATCCGCGCTCGCCCGGGGTTGTTGCCCTTAATCCGGCAGGCAAGATCCCGATCCTGATCGTGGATGGCACGCCGATCACGGATTCCACCGCTATTTTGACCTATCTCGCCGATCACCACGGCGATCTGACCCATCCTGCCGGGACTTTGGCGCGGGCGCGCCAGGACAGCCTGACCCAGTTTTTGCTGGATGAGTTTGACGCGGCCCTATGGCTGGCCGCGCGCCATAGCTTCGTGCTTCCCCAAGAGATGCGCCTTTCGGGGATCAAGAATACCCTGCGCTGGGAGTTCGAGCGCAGCCAGAAAACCTTGCTGTGCCGCATGGGTGAGGGCGAATTTCTGATGGGCGCGCAAATGACCGTGCCCGATTTGATCCTCACCGATTGTCTGACCTGGGCACTGCGCGCGAAATTTCCGATAATCGAGCACCGCTTGTCGGACTATCTCGAACGCATGCGCGCACGTCCGGCGTATCAGTCGGCACTGGCCAAATAGCCCAACGCCCCCAAACCTGCGCGACGCCCCGATGCCAGACAGGCCGTCAGCAGATAGCCCCCGGTCGGCGCCTCCCAATCCAGCATTTCGCCTGCGGCAAAAATGCCGGGCAGCGCTTGCAGTTCAAGATTTTCGCTCATGGCGCCCGCGGTGATGCCGCCCGCCGACGAAATGGCCCGCTCAAGCGGCATGGCCCCGAGGTGACGCAGCGGCAAAGATTTGGCAAGCCGCGCCAGCGCCAAAGCATCGCCGGGCAAAGTGCCGCCCCATTCCATCAACAGCGCCGCGCGAACCGGATCACCCAAGGCGCGCCGTAACCGATTGCCGCGCGATAATTTGGCGGGCGCTCGCGCAAAACGTGCCGCCAGCGCGCCCTCATCCAGATCCGGTGCCAGATCGATCCAAGCCTGCGCCCCATCGCGGATCAGATGCGACAGCTCGTAAATGCCGCCCCCCTCGATTCCGGCTTTGGAAATCACCCATTCCCCGCGCCCGATCACATCACCCGCACAAATGGACACGCCCTTGACCGCAGCGCCAAAATAGCGGGACATCTGCTCGGACCAATCGATGTAAAATCCCATATTTGCGGGGCGGAAGTCGACCATCTCGACATTTTCACGCTGCAAAATCGAGACCCAACCCGCATCCGATCCAAGCCGGGGCCAACTGGCCCCGCCAAGTGCCAGGACCGTGACTTTGGGCCTTACCACTTGCGCCCCGGCCTCGGTCTCAAAGCAAAATCCCCTGCTGCCCGCACCCGGTTCCAGCCCATCGTCCAACCCATGCCAACGCCAGCGTTTACGCAACTCAACACCCAGACCTTCCAGTCGCGCCAGCCAGGCCCGCAGCAAGGGCGAGCCTTTCATTTCGCGTGGAAAAACACGTTTGGTCGAACCGGTAAAAACCTCGCTGCCAAGCCCCTCTGCCCATGCGATCACATCAGCCGGGCCAAATTCTTCCATGCCCAAATATCCATGGGACAGCCCCTCTGGGCCTGGCGCAGCAGGTTGGGCAGAATTGCGGGCAGAACTTCGGGCACAACTGCCTGAAAAATGGCGTAAAAAATCACCAAGATCTTCATTTTTGGTGAGGTTCAGGCCCGACTTTCCGGCCATCAGAAACTTGCGCGCGGGGGTGGGCATGGCCTCGGCAATCACGACCGAGGCCCCGCCCCGCGCAAGGGTCTCGGCCGCCATCAGCCCTGCGGGGCCTGCGCCAATCACCAAAGCGTCCAAGCTCACCGCCGTCCTCTGGGCATCATCGTCAGCCGGATCAGCGCGCGCTCCATCACGGCCATCGTCGGCGCCTTGCTGGATGAGCGCAGCGTCAGATCCGTATCGATCAGGTGGTGAATGGCCTCTTCCAGGGCACGCATGCCCCAGGCCTGAACTTGGCGCGCCATGCGGTCGCGGCGCGGCCCAAAGACCGGCGGCTTCAGGCGTGACAGCCCCTGCACCGGCCCCTCTGGGTCGGATGAGGCCTGATGCAATGCGCGAAAGTGGCGCAAGGCGGCGATGCACAGCGCCACCGGCGCCGTGCCCTGCCCCTCGATGCGCCGCATCAGCCCGGCGAAATCCTTGCTGCGGCCATCGGCCACGGCGGCGATCAGCTCGTCTAGCTCGGCATCGATGGTTGCAGGCGCAAGCGCCGCGATTTCTTCCGGGGTCAGCGGTGTCGGATCGTTGAATTTATAAAGGCCGATCTTCTCGACCGTCTGGCGAAAATCGCCGGGATCAATCGCGCGCGACAGTGTGACCAGATCCTTCATGGCCTCGCGGGGGACGTCGCGCAAACCCGCCGCATTTAGCCAGCGGGTGATTTCCTCTTCGCCCGGAGGATCGTCATAGACGGGCGCTGCGACTGCCGATGGATGGGGCTCGAACAGCTTTCTAAGTGCTGAACTTTTGTTCAAAGCGCCCGCAGCCACCACGATGACCGCATCCCCGCTGCGCCATTGCGCAATGGCTGCGGCGATCGCCGGGGCGACATTGTCGGGGGTATCATCCAGCAAGACGACGCGTTGGCCGGGGAAAAAGCCCACGGCCTTGACCGCATCCAAAAGCTGGGCCGGATCTTTGCGCAGTTCGGCCCCGGCCATGCGGGTCAGGCGCATTTCCTCGTCGGCATTGGGTCCGGTCAGCGCCGCCACCGCCTCGGCACGTTTCAGGGCGACGCGCATGGCGTCTTGGCCGTAGATCAAAAGCGCGGGTTTGTTCGGATCGGGTCGCGCCAGATAGCGGGCGATCTCGGCCCCTTTCAGATTCACGGCTTCACGACCCCGTAAAGGCGGGTAATGACCTGATCCGCCAGCATAAAGGCCAGACGGTCATGCGCATCTTGTTCGGCGGACATGGTGGCGATGGTCGTGCCGGTCGTCGAATAAGAGGTAAAGTTATTGACCTGACCCTTAGCAGCGATCTGACCGTTTGATCGGTCGCGCAGCACAAATTCGGCCGAGCCATTCAGCGAATAGCGCGTGGTGATTTCGTCTGGTGTAATTGCCTGAGGCACCACCGCAATCAGCAGCTGATACTCTAGATCATAGCTGGGGTCTTGTGGCGGCCCCAGCCGTTCGGTGACCCGCCGAACAAAGGCGAAATCATCGACCGTTTTGGGATCGGCCGCGCGGACCTTGCCAAAAAGCTTCGTACCCGGCCCCCCCGGCCCATAGACCGGGGTAAAGCCGCAGGCGGCAAGGCCGCCGACACCGGCCAAAAGGCCGGCGCGAAGGATATTTCGTCTAGACCACAACATTGACGATACGCCCCGGAACCACGATCAGCTTCTTAGGAGCCGATCCTTCCAGGAAACGCTGCACGGTTTCATCCTGCAGGACAAGGGCTTCGATCTGTTCCTTGGGCATATCCTTGGGGACCGAGACCTCGGCGCGGCGCTTGCCGTTGATCTGAATCGGCAGGACGACATTGTCATCGACCAGCATTGCCGGATCGACGACCGGCCAGGGCGCATCCACTGCCAGCCCCTGCCCGCCTGCTTTCGACCAGATTTCCTCGGCCAGATGCGGCACCATTGGCGCCATCAGCTGCGCCAACACGCGCAAGGCAGCGCGCCGCGATTCGCCACCGCCCGAGGATTTGCCAAAGACGTTGGCCAGCTCATAGATTTTGGCCACGGCCTTGTTAAAGGCAAAGCTGTCGATCGAGCGGGTGATTTCATCGATCGCGCGATGGGTTGCGCGGGTCAGATCCAGATCCTCGTCCCCTTCGGGGATCGCATCGGCCAGACGCCACAGCCGCGACAAGAAGCGGTTCGAGGCCTCTGCCCCCGATGCCGTCCATTCGACATCACGCTCGGGCGGGCTGTCGGACAGCATGAACCAACGCGCGGTATCTGCCCCGAAAGAAGAGACGATATTGACCGGATCAACCACGTTTTTCTTGGATTTCGACATTTTGGCCGAGGGAATGATCTCGACCTCCGTGCCATCGGCCAATTTACCGTCGGTCACGTCTTCGGGCAGGTGATAGACCGGGCGACCGCGCTCGTCGCGGGTCAGGTAGATCTCATGCGTAACCATGCCTTGCGTGAACAAAGCATTGAACGGCTCTTTGGACTTTTCGGGCAGATGGTTGGTTTTGACCATCGCACGGGCAAAGAAGCGCGAATAGAGCAGGTGCAGAATCGCATGCTCGATGCCGCCGATATATTGATCGACGTTCATCCAGTAATCGGCATCCTCGCGCACGGTCGGCGTTGCCGCATGGGGCGCGGTGAAGCGCGCATAATACCAAGACGAATCGACAAAGGTGTCCATCGTATCGGTTTCGCGACGCGCAGCCTTGCCGCAATTGGGGCAGGTGGTGTTGCGCCAGGTCGGATGGCGATCCAGCGGATTGCCCGGGATGTCAAAGGTGACATCTTGCGGCAAAAGAATCGGCAAATTCTCTTTTTTCTCGGGAACGGTGCCGCAGGTGTCGCAATGAACGACCGGAATCGGGCAGCCCCAATAGCGCTGACGCGAAATGCCCCAGTCACGCAGGCGATATTTCGTAACGCCTTCGCCATAGCCTGCGGCCTCGGCATGGGTGATCGCCGCAGCAACCGCAGCCTCGCCCGTCTGGTCCTTGTCGCCGGCAAAGCCGCGCACATAGGTCACGGTTTCGGATTTCGTGGGCACATAGGGCGCTTTTGCCACCAGCGCATCGGCTGCGGCTTCGTCCATGCCCGACTCGCCAAAGGTGGCGCGAATCGGCAGGCCGTATTTCGTGGCGAATTCGTGGTCGCGCTCATCATGGGCGGGCGAGCCAAAGATGGCGCCGGTGCCGTAATCCATCAGCACGAAATTCGCGATCCAGACCGGCAGCTCCCAGTCGGGGTCCAGCGGATGGCGGACGCGAATCCCGGTGTCAAAGCCGATTTTCGGAGCTTTTTCCAGCTCTTCCTCGGTGGTGCCGATCTTGCGGGCCTCGGCGGCAAAGGCCGCTGCTTCGGGATTGGTGGCCTCGAGTTGCTTGGCCAGCGGATGGTCCGCCGAGATTGCAACAAAGCTTGCGCCGCGCAGCGTGTCGGGGCGGGTGGTGTAAACCTCGATCTTGGCGAATCCCTCGGGGGCGTTCACGGTATCGAACTGGAATTGCAGCCCGCGCGAGCGGCCAATCCAGTTTTGCTGCATCAGGCGGACCTTTTCGGGCCAGCCATTCAGATCATCCAACGCGCTCAGCAGCTCGTCCGAATAATCCGAGATGCGGAAAAACCATTGCGTCAGCTCGCGCCGCTCGACCGGCGCATTCGAGCGCCAACCCTTGCCGTCGATGACCTGTTCATTGGCCAGAACCGTCATATCGACCGGGTCCCAGTTCACCACCGCATTTTTGCGATAGATCAGACCAGCCTCAAGGAAATCAAGGAACATCGACTGCTGTTGACCGACATAATCGTCGTCACAGGTCGCGAATTCACGGCTCCAGTCGATCGACAGCCCCAGCGGTTTAAGCTGGCCGCGCATCGTGGCGATATTGTTATAGGTCCAGGTGCGGGGATGGCCGCCCTGTTCCATCGCGGCGTTTTCTGCGGGCATGCCAAAAGCGTCCCATCCCATCGGATGCAGCACGCTAAAGCCTTGGGCGCGTTTGTAGCGCGCGACCACATCGCCCATCGTATAGTTGCGGACATGGCCCATGTGGATGCGACCCGACGGATAGGGGAACATCTCTAGGACGTAATATTTCGGGCGGTCATCGCGGGTGGCGCGGAAGGAATCGGCGGCTTCCCATGCAGCCTGCCAGCGCGCTTCGCTTTTTGCGGGATCATAGGACATGAAAGCCTCCGGGCGTCAGATGTGCCCGCAGGGTTTATACGCGGCATTCGAATTGGTCCAGCGCCCCCGAAGGGGCGCGGGCCGAGAAGGCACGAAAGACTGTATTTTTCGTTAAAGCTTGCCGTCTTGAACGCGCAATTGGCGGGCGCGGGTCAAAATGGCGTCCTCGACTGCGCGCACGGTATCGGGCGCAACGGCCCGTCCACCAGCGCCCTCAAGCGAAACTTTCAGCGCGCGCGCATCCAGCGAGGGGTCGCTGACTTTGATCGTCGCGCGATAGGAATTGCCGCCACCCGGAGGCGTGCCATAGCCCGTCACGATGATTCCTGTGAAGGGATCGACCGATTGGATCGGCAGGAAGTTCAGCACTTCAAGGCTGGCATTCCACAGATAGCGGTTCACGGCGACCGTATTGTTGGGGTTTTGTCTGTTCGAAAACAGATCCCAGAAGGTCGATTCGCGGCGCGGAGCTGCGGCTGCGGGCTGATTATTGCCCCCGCCACCCGAGCCAAGGCCTGAACTGGCCGGCCCAGAGCCCATACCCGATCCACCCGAACCAGAGCCACCACCGCAGGCAGCGAGCCCCGCGACCAGGATCAGGGTTGCAGACAGCCTTACCGTGCGTGTGATCATGTGAAAGTCCCCCGGAACGTTCTTGAATTTGCCATAGCGCAATTTGTGCCATTGCGACAAGGCATCACCCGCCCCCTGCCAAGAAACATGGGATTTATTGCCGATATGGTGGCGTGGCCATGTCATGGGGCTGATGCAACGGACTGTGGCTCATGTGCATCACAAAAATCTCTAAACATTTTTACAGCCGCCGTTTCCGTTGCAAACAAGGGGAGGACAAGCGACATACAGTCCATACCCCAAGCCGGGATAACTGGATGGGGCACATGAGAGAGATAAGAGGGAAAACCATGAAAAAGGTTCTTTTCGCTACCAGCGCCCTGGTTCTGTCGGCTGGCTTCGCTTCGGCTGAAGTCGCTGTCTCGGGTGACGGCCGCATGGGTATGATCTACGACGGCAACGACGTTCAGTTCTCGAGCCGCGCTCGCGTTCTGTTCACCCTGACCGGTGAGTCGGATGCAGGTCTGTCGTTCGGCGGTAAATTCCGCGTCGACCAAGAAAACTACTCGTCGAACGCATACCGTTCGGCAGCTCGCGGCACCGCAGGCCAAGTCTGGATTTCGGGCACCTACGGCAAGCTGGCCATGGGCGACGTTGTTTCGGCTTCGGAAGCTGCAATCGGCGACCTCTATGAAATCGGCTACACCGACGGCGCTTTCGCTGGCGATCAGGAAGAAATCAAGTACCTGACCGCAGACGGTGAAAACCTGAACCAGGGCCCGAGCATCCTGTACTCGTACGGCGTGAACGGCTTCACCTTCTACGCATCGGCTTCGGACGGTTCGACCAACGTTTGCGCTGGCGCAATCACCGGTTCGGGCACCATTATTGGCTACGACGCCGACGGTCGCGCGATCGTTGACGGTTGTGTAGACAACGAAGACACCGACATCGCTTACTCGCTGGCAGCAGCTTACGAAGCTGGCAACTACAACGTTGGCCTCGGCTACGCTAAGCACGGCGACGCAGACGAAATCGTTCTCGGCGGTGAAGCCAAGTTCGACCAGTTCTCGGTCAAAGGTGTGTACGCAAAGTGGAGCGATCGCTTCACCGGTGGTGCAGACTCGGAGAAACTGGACTCGAGCATCGGCCTCTCGGCTGCTTACCAAGCTGACGCGGTCCTCGTGAAAGGCTTCTACATCCGCGACAAGTTCAAATACGCGGTTGCTGACAGCGAATCGTTCGACTCGTTCGGTATCGGCGCTGACTACGACCTGGGTGGCGGTGCTACCTTGGCTGGTGCGATCATCGACACCGACTACCTGAACGACACCGTTGCTGACCTCGGTGTGAAATTCAAATTCTGATCTGATCAGAATTAGGATTATAAGAGCGGGCCTTGTGCCCGCTCTTTTCATTTGGGACAGTGCCGATATGGGACTGAAAGACATCAAAGACCGCATTTCTGCGGCAGAATTGGCAAACGGCCGTGCGCCGGGAAGTGTGACCCTGATCGCGGTCAGCAAGGTTCAACCTTTGGACCGGGTCGAGGCCGTTTTGGCACAGAGTCAGCGCATTTTCGGCGAGAATTACGTGCAAGAGACGGCGGGAAAATGGCCGGCATGGCGGGAAAAGTTTCCCGATGCACAGGTGCATATGATTGGCCCGCTACAGACCAACAAGCTGAAGCAAGCGCTTGATCTGTTCGATGCGATCCACACGGTTGATCGGATGTCACTGGTCGAGAAATTGGCCCGTCAGGTGCAGGCACGCGGACAATGCCCGCAGCTGTTCATACAGGTCAATACCGGTGCCGAGCCGCAAAAGGCAGGGGTTCTTCCCGTGGAGGCGGATGGCTTTATAGCGGCATGCCGCGGGCTGGACCTGGCGCTAGAGGGGGTAATGTGCATCCCCCCAGACGACGTAGACCCTGCGCCCCATTTCATTCAACTTGCTGAAATTGCAAAAAGAAATGGGCTAAAGGGACTGTCGATGGGGATGAGTGCGGACTTTGAGATTGCCATTGCCCATGGCGCTACACATATCCGCGTCGGCTCGGCGATTTTCGGATCACGCAGCTATACCTGATGGGCCACCGCGCTTTGACGCGGGCGATATCTGACCATGTCCGGCGGTACGATCAGCGTGGCGCCGGGCGTGACATTCTCTGCCAGCCAGCGCAGATCGCCCCGCGACATGGCGATACATCCTGCGGTCGGATAGCCGGGGCGCCGCCATTGGTGCAGAAAAATGGCCGAGCCCATCCCGGGCACAGCATTGGGCCAGTTCCAATCCGTTAAAAGCACCAGATCATAAAGCGGATCGGACCGGCGCAATGCCTCGTGGCTGGGGGCATAGGGCGCGCGCACATGTTGGTTATAGGCCGCGTCCTCCGAGGCATCGCTCCAAAGGTCGCCGGGCAGAATCGCTTGCGCCCATGGGGCAGGGCGGGTGACACGGTCGGGGCGGTATAGCAGGCCCGTGATACGGTGCAGCCCAACCGGGGTGGCCCCGTCGCCCTCGCGTTTATCGCGACGAACGCCGCCCCGTCCGGCGGTGCAAGGCAGAACGCGACCCATAAAATGCAACCCGCGCGGCGTCAGCAGCAGATCTCCGACCTTCATAGCAAATGCCCTGATTTCTCGGCTTTGACTGCCAGGTAATGCTGATTGAAGCGGTTGCTGGGCGTGATCAGCGGAACTCGCTCGGGGACGGCGATACCATGACCTTCCAGCATCGCGACTTTGCGTGGGTTGTTGGTCATCAGCCTGACCGCGTCAAATCCCATGCGCCGCAGGATTGCCGCACCAATGCGAAAGTCGCGTTCATCATCTTCAAAGCCAAGGCGATGATTGGCATCTACCGTGTCAAAGCCTTGATTTTGCAACGAATAAGCCCGCATTTTATTGGCAAGGCCAATTCCGCGACCCTCTTGGTTAAGGTAAAGCAGCACGCCCGAGCCATTTTGACCCATCGCAGCCAGCGCGGCATGCAGCTGTGGGCCGCAGTCGCATTTGAGGCTGCCCAGAACGTCACCGGTAAAGCAGGCCGAATGCAGACGCGCCAGCACCGGCTGATCGCGGGGCGGATCCCCGATTTCGACCGCGTAATGTTCGGCGGCTCCGTCATCGGGGCGAAAGATATGCAGTCGCGAATTTTCCGCCGACGCCAAAGGCAGGCGCGCCGCAGCCACCGGCAGCATCGCGGCCTCGCTTGAAAGCTGGTGCAAGGCGGCCTCGGGGGGCAGGGCGGTCAGCGCAGGGGGGGGCGTATCGACGGCAACCATCAGCACGGCCGGCAAAAGCTGCGCGGATTTTGCCAGTGCAATGGCGGTGCGATGTGCCGCGACCTCGCCCCCGCGCTCGGATTGCAGCGGGCCTTTTAGCGGTGTCATCAGATCGCCCGATGGGTCTGCAACCGCCCGCAACCATGCCAGATCGGCATCTTTCGGCACGATGATCCGCGCCAGATCCTTGTCATAGACCCGCGCCTTGAGGGTGGCGGCGCGCCAATCCGTGATGGCAAGTGCCGCTGGCCCCAGGGCACGCATTTGGGCCAGTCGGGTGGGCGACAGGGTCTCGACCGCGGCGGCCAGATAGCCGCCAACGTAAACCGGCAGACCCATGCGCAGGTCAGAGCGGGCACGGGAAACGGTCTCGGCAAGGGTTGGAATCAGGCTCATGATGCTCGCGAAAGTGAAACAATTTGAAACATACCGGCGTTATCCGACAACTCCATGTGAGAAATCGCGCAAGTAGCTGGACCTTTTACGGCACTCTTCGCAGGTTTCACCCAACAAGCCAAAGGAGGCAAGTATGGCTGGACTTAAAAAGATCCTTCTGGTCGATGATGAAGATGACCTGCGCGAGGCCCTGGCCGAGCAGCTTGTCGCAACCGAGGACTTCGATGTGTTCGAGGCAGCCACCGGCGCCGAGGCCGTCGAGCGCACGAAAGCCGCTATTTTTGATCTGGTGGTGCTGGATGTCGGGCTTCCCGATACCGATGGCCGCGAGCTGTGCAAACGGTTGCGCAAGCAGGGCGTGAAATGCCCAATCGTGATGCTGACCGGCCATGACACGGACGCCGATACGATTTTGGGTCTGGATTCAGGTGCCAATGACTATATCACCAAGCCGTTCAAGTTCCCGGTCCTTCTGGCACGTTTGCGCGCCCAGTTGCGCACGCATGAACAGTCCGAGGATGCGATTTTCCAGCTTGGACCATATACGTTCAAGCCTTCGATGAAGATGTTGATCGATCAGAAGGACCGCAAGATCCGCCTGACCGAAAAAGAAACCAATATCCTCAAATTCCTGTATCGCGCTGCCGATGGCGTCGTCCCGCGCGAGATTTTGCTGCATGAGGTCTGGGGCTACAACGCTGGCGTCACGACCCATACGCTTGAGACCCACATCTATCGCTTGCGTCAGAAAATCGAGCCCGATCCCTCGAATGCACGTCTGCTGGTCACTGAAAGCGGTGGCTATCGCCTGGTTGCATAAAGTCATCGCAAAACTGTGACGATGTCTTGGGAACCGGGAATGATTTAGGGGGTTGGTGCTACGAGGAATGTGTGACGAGTTCGATGTTTACCAAGTGATTACCAAGTGATTACCAAGTAGTGCCCCAGTGGCCGGGGTGTAGGCCACAGATTTTCTGTCCCTCTCTCTCCTCCCTGTTGGACTGCCCCGGCCATTGTGCCGGGGCTTTTTCTTGTTCTGGGGGTCGGCAGCGCCGTCTCGACTTGCGGTGTTTCAGCCGCTAGGCTCTGCCCGAAAAAAAGGAGCGCGCCCATGTTCACCCTCGCCACCTGGAACATCAACTCTGTCCGCTTGCGCGAGGCGCTGGTTGCCCGCTTTCTGACCGAAGAGGCCCCGGATGTCCTGTGCCTTCAGGAATGCAAAAGCCCGGTCGAGAAGATCCCGCTCGAGACCTTTCACGCGCTGGGATACACCCACATGGTTGCCCGCGGCCAAAAGGGCTATAACGGCGTGGCCATCCTGTCGCGCCTGCCGCTAGAGGATGCGGGCGATCGCGATTATGCCGGGCTGGGCCACGCCCGCCATGTTGCGGCGCGGCTGGAAAATGGCGTGACCATCCATAACTTTTATGTGCCTGCGGGCGGCGATGTTCCTGATCGCGAGCAGAATGTGAAATTCGGCCAAAAGCTTGATTTTCTGGCGGAAATGCGTGACGTTTTTCATGCAGACAACCCGCAGAAGTCGATCATGGTTGGGGATTTGAACATCGCCCCGCGCGAGGATGACGTGTGGAACCATAAGGCGCTGCTGAAAATCGTCAGCCACACACCCATCGAAGTCGAGCATCTGGCGCAGGCGCAGGATGCGGGCAAGTGGGTAGATGTCACCCGCAAGGACATTCCCGAAGGCAAGCTTTACTCTTGGTGGAGCTATCGCTCGCCTGATTGGGATGCGGCTGACAAGGGGCGGCGTCTGGATCACGTCTGGGCCACGCCCGACATCGCCAATTCCGCCCATGGCAGCCGTATTTTGCGCCCGGTGCGCGGCTGGGAGCAGCCAAGCGATCACGTGCCCGTCTTTGCCAAGTTCGATCTATAAGCTTGGGCATGGACTTCAGCACGGGCAGGGGCGCTGCGGCCTTTGGTTAGGCTAAGTTGCGACTTGTCACACTGCGACCGAAACGGCCCTTTCGCTTATCGGCTGCAAGCACCATATTGGCGGGAACAAAGTATTCCCAAGCCGTTTGAGGATAAGCATGGTTAATCTGTTCGAAGGCGGCGCGCCTGCAGCAAGTGACATGATCAAGGATGTCTCCGAAGAGACCTTCATGGAGGATGTCGTCCAGCGCTCGATGGAGGTTCCCGTCATCGTCGATTTCTGGGCGCCCTGGTGTGGCCCTTGCAAGACGCTTGGCCCGCAGCTTGAGGCCGAGGTCACCAAGGCCAAGGGCCGGGTGGCCATGGTCAAGGTCAATGTCGATGAAAATCAGATGATCGCCAGCCAGCTGCGCGTGCAGTCGATCCCCACGGTTTTTGCCTTCTATCAAGGCCAGCCGGTCGACGCATTTCAGGGTGCGATCCCGCCCAGCCAGATTAAGCAGTTTGTCGAAAAGCTCTTGGCCCTTGGCGGCGATGATGGCGGCCTAGGCGCCGCGCTGGAAGCGGCCGAGGCGATGCTGGACGAGGGTGCCGCAGAGGACGCCGCCGAAACCTTTGGCGCCATTCTGGGCGAAGAGCCGGAAAACCCGCAGGCTTGGGGCGGCTTGATCCGCGCGCATCTCGCCGCAGGCAAACTGGCCGAGGCCGAACAATCGCTAAGCCAGGTTCCGGCGGCGATCACCTCGGCTGGTCCGGTCGAAGCGGCCCGCGCACAGCTGCAATTGGCGCAGCAGGCCGCACAGGCAGGCCCGCTGGACGAGCTGCGTGCCAAGGTCGAGGCCGATCCCAAGGATCATCAGGCGCGTCTGGATTATGCCACCGCGCTGCATGCCGATGGCAATGTCGAAGAGGCGATTAACCAGCTGCTGGAATCGTTCCGCATTGATCGCGAATGGAATGAGGGCGCAGCAAAGGCTCAGCTCATCACCATTTTTGATGCGCTCAAACCCACCGATCCGCTGGCACAAAAAGGCCGCCGCCGGATGTCTTCGCTGATCTTCTCCTGATGCTTCGGCGTTTCGATCTGCCCGATACCCTAGCGCTGTTCCCTCTGGAGGGGGCGGTGCTGATGCCGCGCGGGCGCTTGCCGCTGCAAATCTTCGAGCCACGCTACCTGCAACTGATCGAGGATGTGCTCAAGACCTCGCAGCGGTTGATCGGCATGGTTCAGCCCCAGGAAGGCGGCCTCGAGGGGCTGGCCAGCATCGGCACGGCCGGACGGATCAGTGCCTTCTCCGAGATGGATGACGGGCGCTATATGATCACCTTGCGCGCCGTTTCCCGCTTTCGCCTGACCGAAGTGCGCCCTGGTTTTACGCCCTATCTGCAAGGCGATGTCGATTGGAGCGATTTTGCCCAGGACCGCTCGCAGCAGCCCGAAATCGACGCGGATTTCGACCGCAAATCCCTGCTGGAGCGCCTGCGCCGCTTCATGGAGGCACATGAGCTGTCCACCGATTGGGAAGCCGCAGAAACCGTCGAAAATGAGACCTTGGTTAATTCATTGGCCATGCTCTTACCGCTCGGAAACGAGGAAAAACAGGCTTTGCTTGAGGCAACGACCCTAAGCAAACGTCGCGAGCTGCTGGATGGGTTGATCGAATATGCCCTACGCAGTGGCGACCACGAGGAAATCATCCAATGACCGATGCCCAAAGCGATAAATTCACGCCGGATGCGGCCGCGCCCGAAACTGCGCGCGCGCCGGGGCGTGAATTCGATCGTCACATGCTCGAGGCGCTTGTTTGCCCGATCACCCATACCACGCTGCAATATGACGCGGTCCGCCAAGAGCTGATCTCTCGGGCGGCCGGGCTGGCCTTTCCGATCCATGACGGTATTCCGATCATGCTGGTCGGCGAGGCTCGCCAGATCAAGGCCGACGAATAAGAAAATGGCGCAGAAATCTGCGCCATTTTTGTTGGATCTGGTCCGTTATTCTAAATTACAGCCCCAAGCCCTCATCCGCGCCCAGCATCAGGTTCAGGTTCTGAACCGCTGCCCCTGATGCGCCTTTGCCCAGATTGTCCAGGACGGCCACCAGAACGGCACAGCCATTTTCTTCATCGCCATGCACCGAAATCTCTAGGCGATTGGTATCGTTCAACTTACTGGGCACAACTCGCGCTTCAGGCTCGATCACGCTGACAAAACGCTCACCCGCGTAATGGGCCGCCAAAGCATCGCGCAGATTGACCAGATTGCGGCAATTATCCAGATGCAGCGGAACTTGCACCACCATGCCTTGGGCGAAATTGCCCACGCTTGGCGCGAAAACCGGACGCGTGGACAGCGTGGCATAGCGCATGATCTCGGGCAGGTGCTTGTGCTTTTGTGACAAAGCATAAACGAAATGCGCAGGCGCCTCTTGGCGCTCATATTCCGCAATCAGCTCTTTGCCGCCGCCGGTATAACCCGAGACCGCATTGATCGACAGCGCCTCATCCTTGCCAATCAGACCTGCCGTCACCAATGGCGCCAAAAGCGCAATCGCCCCGGTCGAATAGCAGCCCGGATTCGAGACATATTTCGCCGCGCCAATCGCTGCCCGACGTTCACGGTCCAACTCGGCAAAGCCAAACACCCATGCCGGATCGACGCGATGCGCGGTCGACGCGTCGATAAAGCGCACGTCCAGACCCTCGGCCAATGCCACGGCCTCTTTTGCCGGTTGATCAGGCAGGCACAGGATCGCGACATCTGCCGCAGCCATCGCCGCGCGGCGCGCATCCCCATCCTTGCGGCGCGCAGGATCGATCTGGATCAGCTCAATATCTGCGCGGCGCACCAGCCGCTCGCGGATCTGCAGACCCGTCGTCCCGGCCTCGCCGTCGATGAAAACCTTATATGCCATGGCTGCGTCTCCTTATGGGCGCCTCTTTAACGCCCAAGCACACACCGATCAATCAGCGCGCGCAAATCTCCGAACGCACGAGGAAACGCTTCTCGCGTCCGTTGTCCAGCGAAAACATGCCACCCCGACCCGCAACCACATCGATTATCAGATCAGTATGCTCCCAGGCCGCCGCTTGAGAGGCCGAGATGTAAAACGGCATCCCCCCGATTTCGCCCAGACAGACATCGCGCTCGCCCAAACGAAACTCACCTTGCGCAAAACACATCGGGCTCGATCCATCGCAGCATCCGCCCGATTGATGAAACATCACCGGACCATGATCGGCCACGATCTCTTCAATCAGCTTCAAGGCCTCAGCCGTCGCGCTTACGCTGCCCATGCTCATTCTCTTTCACCCAAATACCCCCGCCAGAGGCAGCGGCCCCCGTGGGGGCCGCTTTCTTTGCTTAGAAAAAGCCCAGCTTTTTGGGCGAGTAGCTGACCAGCATGTTCTTGGTCTGCTGATAATGATCCAGCATCATTTTGTGGTTTTCACGACCGATGCCCGACTGCTTGTAGCCGCCAAAGGCCGCATGGGCAGGATAGGCGTGATAGCAATTGGTCCAGACGCGGCCTGCTTTGATGCCGCGACCCATGCGGTAGCAGGTATTGGCATCGCGCGACCACACGCCGGCGCCAAGGCCGTAAAGCGTGTCATTGGCGATCTCCAGCGCATCGGCCTGATCCTTGAAGGTCGTGACCGAAACGACCGGGCCAAAGATTTCCTCTTGGAAAATCCGCATCTTGTTGTTGCCGCGGAAAATCGTCGGCTCGATGTAATAGCCACCCGACAGATCGCCGCCCAGATCGGCTGCCTTGCCGCCTGTCAGCACTTCCGCACCCTCTTTGCGACCAATGTCGAAATAGGACAGGATCTTTTCCTTTTGCTCGCTTGATGCCTGTGCGCCAATCATGGTTGCCGCGTCGCGCGGATCGCCCTGCTTGATTGCCTGCACCCGTTTGACCGCGCGCTCCATAAAGCGGTCATAGATCGATTCCTGTACCAGAACCCGCGAAGGGCAGGTGCAGACTTCGCCCTGGTTCAAGGCGAACATTGCAAAGCCTTCCAACGCCTTGTCGAAGAAATCATCATCTTCGCGCGCAATATCCTCGAAGAAGATATTGGGGGATTTGCCGCCCAGTTCCAGCGTGACCGGGATCAGGTTCTCGGTCGCATATTGCATGATCAGACGGCCGGTGGTGGTTTCCCCGGTAAAGGCGATCTTCGAGATGCGCGGGCTGGAGGCCAGGGGTTTGCCGGCCTCAAGGCCAAAGCCATTGACGATGTTCAGCACGCCGGGCGGCAGCAGATCACCGACGACGCTGATCCAGACCATGATGCTGGCCGGGGTCTGCTCGGCGGGTTTGATGACAATGCAGTTGCCCGCAGCCAGGGCCGGGGCCAGCTTCCAACATGCCATCAGCAGCGGAAAGTTCCACGGGATGATCTGGCCGACCACACCCAGCGGTTCTTGAAAGTGATAGGCGACGGTGTCGTTGTCGATCTGGCTGATCGCGCCTTCCTGTGCGCGCAATGCCCCCGCGAAATAGCGGAAATGGTCGATTGCCAGCGGCACGTCTGCAGCCATGGTTTCGCGAATGGGCTTACCATTGTCCCAGGTTTCGGCCGCAGCCAGCAGCTCTAGGTTCTGCTCCATCCGGTCGGCGATTTTCAGCAGCACATTGCTGCGCTCGGTTGCAGAGGTCGCACCCCATCTGTCCTTGGCCCCATGGGCGGCATCCAGCGCCAGATCGATATCGGCTGCAGAGGACCGGGCGATCTCGCCAATCTCGGCGCCGGTGATCGGGGTGGTGTTGGTGAAATATTTGCCCGACTGCGGAGGCACGAATTTGCCGCCAATGAAGTTGTCATAGCGCTTGGCAAATGGCGAGACATTCACCCCTTTGAAGTCATGCGTCTGATCGTTCGGCATTTCATTCTCCCTAGGAACCGGCCTCCTCGCCGGATTAAGTTCAAACGTGGTGCTGGTGGGCTGTTGGGTCAATCTGTCCGCTCGTGCCGCGGTGCAGAATGTGTCTCAGGATTGAGACAGCTTGCCTGAATTGCCCGAATTACCGGGGTTTCCGGCGATCCCCAGCCGCGTCATGCGTCGATAAAGCGTGGCGCGCCCCACACCCAGCGCACGCGCCGCCGCCGAGACATTGCCCTGTGCGCGGGCAAGGGCACCGATCACGGTGGCGCGCTCTGCCTGTTCAAATCCGGTCTGCTCATCATCGCGCCCCAGCAGATCCGAGGCGGGTCTGGGTCGCAACAGGCCCTCTTTCTCTAGGCCATAGGCGCGGCGCGCCGCACGGTTGGCCCCGATCATCAGATCGTCGCGATCAACCGCGATCAGCAGATTTTGCTCGGGCGTTTCCCCATCCGAGATGATGATGCGCGCATTGGGAAAGCTGGCGCGGAAATAGGCAGCCTCGATCATGCGGGCGGTTTGCGCGACCTGTGCGGTAATCAGCGCATTCAAACGCTCATTGTGGTCCTGGCGGGCGTTGCTGACATCCAGCGCCGCCAGAACGCGCCCATCGGGGCCCCAGATCGGTGCATCCATACAGGTCATGCCGGTATTGCGTGAATAAAAGTGCTCGTCGCGGTGGATGGTGACCTGACGCCCTTCGGCCAGACAGGTGCCAATGCCATTGGTCCCCTCGGATGCCTCGGACCAGTCATGGCCCCGCCACAGGCCCCAGTCGCGAAAGGCGCTGCTGTCGCCGTCGCTGATACGTTGATCCAGCACGATACCGTCGGCATCGGTCAACAGCACGCTGCACCCTGTCGGGCAGACCAGCTGGTAAAGCTGGTCCAGCCGAGGCGCCGCCACAGACAGAAAGGCACCAATTCTTTCGCTGCGTTCGGCGGTCAGATTGGCGTCAAGCCTGCGGCGCCCGGCCGAAGGGGCCGGATCAAGTCCATGTTTCACAATCGAGCGTCGCCACCTCGCAGCCACGCGGGACACTGCCGCGGGGGATTGCGATGCGCTTGTGACCCGATCTTCGTGACGGGGCTGGGGCAAGGCATCCTCCCAGAAGGTTGATCTGGCTAGCCTAGCACGCTGGGTGCGGGCGCTGGCAAGACAAAGCTGCATCGCCTTGGCCTGTCACGTGGATGTGCTGGCCGTGAAATCGGGGCGGGCCACGAAAAACGCCGGCCACATTGCTGCGGCCGGCGGGATTTCAGGGGCGCTTTGGGCGCGATCAGGGCACGATTGCGACCTGACCGCCATTCGTCCAGGCGCGATATTCGGGGCGGTACATATCCTCGACGCTGGCCGCCGGGTGGCGGAAGCTGCCGGGGGTTACGGCGCGCAGGATATAGGCCATCTGGAACGCGCTATCCGAGGTCCAGCTTAGCGAGGCGGCAAACCGATCTTGACGGAATTCGGTCATATCGGTCGAGGGATCTGAGATATCCAGCCAGCTGAGCGAGGAAATATCGCCCGCACGCAACAGGTTGGGGTTATCGATCTCGAAACCTGCAGGCAGCGGATCGGTGATCATCAGACGCCCGCCTTCGGCGCTGTCGGGACGCACGGTCAAGACCACCACCAGGCGCGTGCCCAGCTGCACCAGCGAGGGGTCAACTTCTTCCCCCTCCATCGAATAATACTGGCGCGTGATGACATAGCCTTTGCCACCGGCAGCGGGCGGGGTAATCGGCTGGCCGGTTGCGGTCAGCGTGACCTCGACGGGTTTGCTGCCCGAATTGGCCAAAGCGCTAGAGGCTGGATCGGGCAGATCAACCACCGGCGCGGTCAGCGCCACGCCATTCAGCGTCACGCTGCCATCGGATTTGGACAGGCCTTCGGCGGCAAGAACACCCCAGACCGATTCCTGCGTCGACAAGGAATGTCCCCGCTCGGTGGCTTTGGCCAGACGTTCTGCGACGATGGTTGTCAGCTGGCTTTGATCCACTGCCTCGGATTTCGCTTCGGCAGATAGGGCCAGCACGGCCTCCATATCACGCAGATAGGTGCCGTAATCGCTGCGGAAGCGGCGGGTTTCGGCGCCAGCACCACCGATCAGCGCATAGGCCTGACGGAACATCTTATCCGCACGCAGCTGATCCCCCGAAGAGGCCAGTGCCGCGCCCAGATTGGCCGCAGCCATCGGCGTCGAGAACGCATCCGGCGTGGTATCTGCATAATAGCGCAGATCGCCAATCGTAGCGGCGCGTTCGCGGGCCAGAACGGCCACCGCATAGGCCAGCGCCGCGTTTTCTTCGGGCTCGGCCGAGCGGGGCTCGGTTGCGTAGTTGACGCGGTTGCGCAGGTTGTCGATCGCCTGCTTAAAGGCATTGTCGGGCACCTGATGACCCAAGGCGCGCGCACGCGACAAGAAGTCGGTGACGTAGCTATCCAGCCAAAGATCGCCCGAATCCGCCGACCACAGGCCAAATCCGCCGCTGCTGCTTTGGCGGGTCAGGATCAGGGCGACGGCATCTTCGATCGAGGTCGGGTTGGGGTTGTTCGTGCCGACGCCCTCGATGGCCGCAAGGCGCGGCAGATAAAGCAGCGGCATGGCGATCGAGGTGATCTGCTCGGTGCAGCCATAGGGGTAACGCTGCAACCGTGCCAGCGCGCCCGCCACATCAAGGCGACCATAATTGCCAATGGCCATCGAGATCGAGGCACCCGGCATCAGCCCGTCGGTCAAGGCAGCCGGAACCCCAAGGCTAGAGCCGGGCGCAATCGCCAAACGGTCCTGACGCTGGATCTCGGGCTCGTTCATTGCGACCGAGATGGCGATGTCCTTGGTCAGTTCAGTTCCCGCAGGCGTCGTCAGTGTCAGGCGCATCTCAACAAGGCCTGTGCGCTCGGCCGCGATAACGGGCACTGACAGCTTGGCCTCGCCTTTTTCGGCCAAGGTTACGCTGTCTTTGGGCAGGGTGGATTCTAGCGTGGCGTTGCCGCCGGTCTGGGCAAGGCCGATGCGCATCTCGCCCGCAGGGCCAGCGGCATGGGTCAGGCGCAGGCCGATTTCAGCATGATCGCCCGGCGCCAAAAAGGCCGGGGCCGTGACGGTCATCACCACCGGATCGCGCGACAGGATGGTTGCATCCGTCTGTCCCACGCCCTTTTCGGACCAGACCACCGCCATGACGCGGATCTGGCCGTTGAAATCACCCACCGGGATCGATGCGGTGACGGTCCCGTCAGCGCCCACGGTCAAGGGGCCCGAAAACCAGCTCATCAGTTTTTCCGTGGGCGGAGGCGCCTCGGTTCCGGCAACCTGCGCATCGCCGCCTTCGCGGAACGTGCCGTCCGGCGCGCCCGAGGGCAGGATCAACCGCCCGTAAAGATCGCGCAGCCCGACGCCAAGGCGACGCTGGCCAAAGTAATGCTTGGACGGATCGGGCGAGGTAAAGCCCGTCAGGTTCAAGATGCCCTGATCGACTGCGGCGATCGTGGCATGGACCGTGTCGCCCGCAGCGGCTCCCTCGACTTTCAGTGCAATCTGCACCTCTTGACGCGGTGTGATTTCGGCAGGGACGATCAGGCTGGCTTGCAGTTTGCGTGCGCCCGGATCAACCGCCGCATGGGCCAGGCCAAGGGCGCGCACAGGCATCCTGTCGCCGGGCTGGATCTGGTTGATCGGACGGATGGCGCTGACCGAGACATAGACGCCCGCACCCCATTCATCGGTTACCGGCAGGTCAATCGCATTATCGCCAGCCTTCAGCGCCACGATTTGCTGGCTGACCAGCTTGCTGGACATGACCGAGACGATGCCCGTGCCATCTGCAAGCGCATCGACGGTAACGCGCGCGGTTTCACCGCTGCGATAGGCGGGCTTGTCTAGCGCGACCTTCAGCCGGTCCGGAGTGTCCGAGCCACCGCTTGCGGCACCCCATCCAGCATAAAACCGGGTCGAGCTGACGGCGCCTTGGGCGGTCTGCGCGACAAGTTCATACTGGCCCCAGCCGACGGTGCCCGCGATCTCGGCGGGAGTGTCGGTCACATCGGTTGTGCCTTCGGCAACCTTTTCGCGGGTTGTGGTCGCCTCCCACTGCCACTGGCCATCAAGGGAATACCATTCATAGCGGGTGTCGACGCGGTTCATCACCCATTTCACCTGCGCGGGCGCGGGCTTTTTATCGGCTCCGATGGAAATCAGCGAAAAACGTGCCTCGGTCCCCTCGGCGACGGTCTGATCGTCGAACATCTGGCGGATGCCGATGATCGGCTGGTCGGGAAGGACCAGAACCGACGCGCTACGCTCGACCGGGCGACCCGCACCTTCGCGCACGTTCAAAACGACCTTGATCTCGACCGGGCGTTGACCCATCGCGGTCGCATCGGGCAAGACGAACATGGTTTCGAATGCGCCCTCGGCATCGGTTTCGCCGCTGTTGAGCGATTCCGCAGTGGGCTGGCTGTCGTCGTCATAGCGGCCAAAGCTGTAGTTGTCGAAACCCTCCAATGTGGTGCGGGGCATCGACCAATATGTGCCCTCGACGGGCAGCTCGGCTGCGGGGGCGCCGAAAAGCCAGCGCGCCTTCAGCGAGATCGGCAGTTCGTCTCCGGCTTTCAGCGGCTCTGTGGGCAGGATCGGGGTAAAGTCGATGCGCTCGGGCAGGAAGTCCTCGACCAGCATACGGGCGCTGGCCAGCGCCGTGCCATTGGCCTCGGCGCGGATCTCCATCCGCCAGGTGCCACGCGGCGCATTGCCGGGCAGCGGCCATGAGACGACATAACCCCCCGCACCTGCATCCTGCGCAGCCATTCGTGCCTGCTCGACCCCATCGGGCCGGATCATAACAGCGGTCAGGGGCAGCCCAGTGATGGCCAGCGTGTCCAGATCCCGCGCGGTCAACGTCGCGTTGACCGTGTCACCTGCACGATATGCGCCACGGTCTGTGCTTAGGAATACGTCAATCGCCGGGGCAGGGGCCTGTCCTTCGACACCACGATCCGACAAATCGAATTCGGAATCATTGAGCGAGAGAAAGGCCATATCCTTGGCCTGCCGTTCAGCGCCATCGCCTTGCCATTGCGTGACCGTGATCAGCGCAGGGGCCGAGGGGCCGGTGCCCCGGGTTAGGCCGGGCGCAAAATGGGCAATGCCTTGATCGTTGGTGGGCGCACGGGCCAGAACCTCGTTGGCCGAGGAGATCAGTGCGACCTCTGCCCCGGCTTTGGCCGACGTATCGGCAAGGCTGCGGACCGCGACGGTCAGGCCATCGGTGCCCGAATAGGTCGAAATCCCAAAGTCAGAGATCACGAACCACTGGGTTGCGACCCCGGTATCATCAATGTTTTTGCCGTCAATCGAGGCCTGGACCACGTAAATACCCGGCTCAAGCGGGCCTGCCTCGGCGGGGATCGCCAGACGGGTGGTCACTTCGGTATTCAGCGTGTCGCGCCCGGCGGGCTTGGCGGTTTCGGCCTTGCCGCGCCAGATTTCAGTGGCTTGTCCGCTGTTGAAATATTCCGCCTCCCAGCTGTCGAGCGGGGTTGCGAACATGCCGTCGGCCATGGTGCGCAGCAGGTTGCGGTCTGAAATGCGCACCAAGGTCAGATCGATCAGATCGACGTTGACGGTCGCGACGCTAAGGCCCTGATCGCCACCTGCGGGCAGCACATAGGCCCGCCCCGGAAAGCGCAGTGCCGGATCGCGGTCACGGATATAGGTGCGCAAGGTGACATCCTTGGCCAGCTTGTCACCATCCTGGGCAGGCAGGCCCGCGCGCAGGGTCAGTTCCAGCTGTTGGCCAAAGGCAAGTCCGCTGACGCAAAGCTCTGAGTTGGAGGCCGTAACCGCCATGTCTTTGGCAGGCAGGCGCATGAAATCTGCGTAATTGACAGTCGAATCCAGCTTGTGGGACAGCACGGCACAAAAGCGCGGCGAGACAGCGCTGGTATCGGTGCGCGTATCGGTGACGCGCATACCATTGCGATCTTCGGACTTTTGCAGCTCTTCAAGAATGGCACTGTCATTGGGCAAAAGCTGATTGGCCAGTTGCAGCGCCTTTAGCGCGCCGGGACCACGGCCCTGACGCTCATAGCCCCCTGCCAGCCAGCGCAATGCCAGGCCGGCCACATTGTCATTCTCGGCCCGCAAATAGCCGTTGATCGCCGCCGATACGATGGTGTTCGACGAGTATTTGCTTTGCGAATCCGCGGCATAAAGCATCTGGCGCGCCAGATTGCTCCAATCCGAGCCGCGATCACTTTGGGCGGTCAGCGCGCCGTTCAGGCGGATTGCGGTGTCCATATCGCCCATGGCCTCGGCGCGGGCAACCGCGCTGGCCAGGTCCGGCTCGGCCGAAGGCGGATAGATTGCGGCCATGGTTGCCGCCATCTCGACCGCTTCACGGCGATTGTCCTCCGAGATGAAGGCCGCGACGCCAGCACGTGCCTTGGCTTGCGCGATCTGCGCGGCCGAAGGGCTTAGGATGCGTCCTGACAAGGCATTGGCAAAGGGCACAGGCGGGCCGCCCGAGCCATCCTTGGGAAAGCACGCCCGCGCCGATGCGTTATAGGTCAGCGCCTCACATTGGACGTTATTGGCACAGGCCTGAATACAAGACTGCAATGAGGTGTCGAAGATCGGACCCAAATCGCCGCCCGGCATGTCCTGATCGGCTAACAGTTCGATCCGACGCTCGGGCAAAAGCAGCACTTCGGCGGGCTTGGCCTCGCCACTGTCTTGGGCAAGGGCGGTCAGGGGCGCAAGGCCCACCCAACCGGCCAGTACTATGCGCGTCAGCAATCCGAACCTGCCAGCCATTGAAGCCTCACTCATTCACATTTTATGTCTATCCCACTAGACTATGTCTCACCTCAAAGCGCGGCTGACAACTGGTTCACTGCCATTCCAGCTCGGAAAAAGCAGTTGCGGCATTGCGCGCGGTGGTGTCGTCAAAGTCATTCCACCCCGATGACTTGTCCTTCATCGCCGCCACGCTATGGGGAATGGCGGCAGAAAGAGCCGCGCCCTGATCAATCAAATCGCGCACCGTCTTACGCAGCGCCTCAAGATAGATCAGCTCGGGGGCAAGGGCGTCTTGCCATTCCGATTGCACAGGGCCGTGGCCGGGAACGATCACATTGGGCAAAGGATCAGGCGCGGGTGCGGCGATCCAGTCAAGCCATCCGACCAGCGATCCATCAATCACGGGCGTCAGCTGCTGAAAGACCAGATCTCCTGTGAAAAACACCCCCGAGCGGCGATCATAGGCCGTCAGATCATTGTCGGTATGGGCGGTCGCGACGGGGCGCAGCTCGATCTCATGGCCGCCGCTGCTGATAGTGGTGGGCGCCGAGATCGCCTGATCGACCGCAGTGACCTGAGTTCCCAAAAAGGCCTGTTCGCCGATCTGGGCGGGGATCGAGCTGCGCCAGCTGGCGCGCCGGGCCTGAACCGCATCAGCCAGCCGGGCATTGGCGACGATGGTGGCCCCGGCTTCGGAAAAGACCTCGGCGCCATAGATGTGGTCTGGGTGCATATGCGTCAGAATCACATGGCTGATCGGAAGGTCGGTGCGCTGGCGGATCGCGGCAAAAAGCGCCTCGCCCTCGGCGCGGCTGCCACCGGCATCGACGACGATGACGGTATCGCCGATGATGAAGGACAGATTGGCAATGCGCCCGGCATTCGCTGTGGAAAGCGCCTGAGGTTGGCCGATATGGGTAAAGACGCCATCGGCAACCTCGGTCATGGAAAGGCTGGGCAAATCCTTGGTTTCAACGCAGCGCGGAGCCTCGGTGGCAAGCAGGCGCGGATGGCGGGCAAACCAGTCCTGCGCCAGTTGATCGGCGTTCAGCAGGCAATCTTCCTGGGTGATTGCATCTGCCGCCGGCAACAGGCGCGGCGCACAGATTTCGGGCGACGATTGAAGGCATGCGGCAATGACAAGATGAAACATGCGCTGATTCTAACGGATTTGTCTTTTTCGCGCAAATGAAGTGCTGCGGGGCGGGGCGTATAAGTTGCCTGAAAAGGCAATCAGATCTGGTGGTGGCCCGCGCGCGGCCGCAAAATCCGCGCGTAAGGGCAGTCGCACCCAATTTCTAGGTGTAAAGCGCCGCGTTCTACAACTTTAGTGGGGTTGACCGTACCCGGCTCAGGCGTAGACTAAAGCTCCGCATTTCGCGGTCTATGTAAGAACTTAACCTAGGAGCAACCCGATGGCTTGGGCAAAACCGATTCTGAAAGAAGTCGCTTGCGGCATGGAAATCAACATGTACGCCCCGGCTGACGACGAGCCTGTACTGTTCTGATCTGTCAGACAGCGAAATGACATTGCCCTGTCCGAAATCCGGGCAGGGGCTTGAAGCGGTATCCTTGAACATGCGTGTATTGATTCTGGGGGCGGGGGCCGGTGGTGGTCTTCCGCAATGGAATTGTGGTTGCCGCAATTGCAATGCCGCCCGGCGCGGCGACATCCCCTCTATGACCCAAAGCAGCATTGCCGTCAGTGCGGATGGGCAAAGCTGGGCATTGATCAATGCCTCACCGGACCTGCGCCAGCAATTGGGCGCACAGGCCAAGCTGTATCCACAGGGATTGCGCGGCTCTCCACTTGGGGCGGTGCTGGTTACGAATGGCGACATCGATCATATCGCAGGGCTTTTGACGCTGCGCGAAAGTCAGGCTTTTGATCTGTTCGCGACGCCTGCGATCCATGATGTGCTTGCCGCCAATCCGATTTTTTCTGCCATGAACCCGGCCCATGTGACGCGAAAGCGTGTCGCGTTGGATCAGGACTTCGTCCCGCTTGCCGGGCTGGAGCTGCGCCTTTTCGCGGTTCCGGGCAAGGTTCCGCTTTATCTTGAAGGCGAGAGCGTTCAGACCGAACTGATGGGCGAAAATACCGTGGGCGTGGAAATGCGCGCCAATGGCAAGCGCGCCTATTATATCCCCGGTTGCGCGGATGTGCCTGAATGGCTGCAACAGCGCGTTCAGGGTGCGGATCTGTTGATGTTTGACGGAACGCTTTGGTCAGATGATGAAATGATCCGCGATGGCCTTGGCCAGAAAACCGGGCGGCGCATGGGGCATGTGCCGGTCTCGGGGCAGGGCGGCAGCCTGAATGCCTTTGATGGGGCAGACATCGGCCGTCGACTTTATGTCCATATGAACAATTCAAACCCGTTGACCGACCCGCGCAGCGACGAAAGCGCGCTGGCGCAAGCCGCAGGCTGGACCGTGGCTCGGGACGGGATGGAGATTACATTATGACGCTGCAAACTTCGATGTCGCAGGCCAATCCGCCTCGGCCCAAAGCGGCGCAGTCGCGTGCAGATTTCCACGAGCGCCTGCGCCAGATCGGCGCTGACCGCTATCACGACAAACACCCCTTTCATGCGCGCCTGCATGGGGGCGAATGCAGCCCTGACGAGGTGCGCGCCTGGGTGATCAACCGCTGGCAGTATCAGTCACGCATTCCGATGAAAGACGCGGCCTTTATGTCGCGTGTGGTGGACCCGGATCTGCGCCGCGCCTGGCGCTCGCGGATCGAGGATCACGACGGTGGCACCGAGGATGGCGGCGGTATTCGCCGCTGGCTGAAGCTGGCCGAGGCCGTGGGGCTTGACCCTGAATATGTCGCAAGCGGCGTCGGCGTGGCGCCGGCAACGCGCTTTGCCGTTGATGCCTATGTCCGCTTTGTGCGCGATATGCCTTTGCTTGATGCCATCGCCTCGAGCCTGACCGAGATGTTTGCCCCCAAAATCCATGCGCAGCGGATCGAAGGCCTGCTCAAGCATTACGATTTTGCCGATGATACCAGCCTGTCCTATTTCCGCACGCGCCTGAACGAGGCGCCCAAGGATGTCGAATTCGGGCTGAACTATGTGCTGGATCACGCCGATACGCTGGAAAAACAAGATGCTGCCGCGGCGGCGCTGACCTTTAAGACCGACGTGCTATGGGCGCAGCTTGATGCGCTGTGGAACGGTTATGTTGCAGGCAATATCCCACCGGGCGCCTGGCGTCCGGGCGAGGGGATGGCCGGAAAGCGCGGCTGATGGGCGCCGACCAACCCGCCCCGACCGCTGCAACGGCCCCCGCGCCGACATTTGATGCCGGGTTGAGCGAGGATTGCACGCCCTATCTGCCGCGCGGCGTGCGGCTGCATGATGATCGGCTGCGCGGAATTCGCGTGCTTTTGGCGCCCGAGCGCGCGATTGAGCTGGACGCGATCGGGGATGCGATCTTGTCCAATCTGGACGGCTCGCGCAATTTGGGCCAGCTGATCGATCATCTCTCCGCTGCTTATGCGGCCCCGCGCGATATGATCGCAGGCGATGTCCGTGAGTTTTTGACCGGGCTGATCGAACGGCGCATGATCTTTGTGCAGGGGCAGCCATGAAACAAGATATTGCACGCGACATCAAAGGCAATCCGGTCACATCGGGCCTGCCAATGGCCATGCTTGCCGAGTTGACCCATCGCTGTCCTTTGGCCTGCCCCTACTGCTCGAACCCCGTCGAGCTGACCCGCGCGTCAAGCGAGCTGAGCACGCAGGAATGGGCGCGCGTGTTTCGCGAAGCCGCAGATCTGGGCGTGCTTCAGGTGCATCTTTCGGGCGGCGAGCCCGCGTCGCGCCGCGATCTGGTCGACATCACCATGGCGGCGCGCGATGCGGGGCTTTACGTCAATCTGATCACTTCGGGGATCGGGCTGACCCAGGCGCGCCTGCAAGAGCTGGACCGCGCCGGGGTTGACCACATTCAGCTGTCCTTGCAGGGCGTGAATGCGCAGATGGCGGATTGGATCGGCGGCTATCGCGGCGGATTTGACCGCAAAATGCAGGTTGCACAATGGATCGCCGAGATCGGCTTTCCATTGACCCTGAATGCGGTGGTCCACCGCCAGAACCTTGATCGTCTGCCCGAAATGATCGCCATGGCCGAGGAACTTGGTGCGCGTCGGATCGAAGTGGCGACCGTGCAATTCCATGGCTGGGCAGATCTCAATCGCAACAGCCTGATGCCGACGCTGGCGCAATCGCTTGAGGCGCGCAAGATTGTCAATGAGGCGCGTATCCGTCTGCGTGGGCGCCTTGTGATCGATTATGTGCCCCCGGATCACCATGCCCAATTTCCCAAAAGCTGTATGGGCGGCTGGGGTTCGACAGGCTTGAACATCGCCCCCGATGGCACGGTTTTGCCCTGTCATGCCGCTCAGACCATTCCGGGCTTGGATTTCGACAATATCCGCGATCTGCCCCTGGCCGAGATCTGGCACAATGGCAGCGCATTCAACGCCTTTCGCGGCACCGCATGGCTGCCGGAACCCTGTGCCGGCTGCGAGCGCCGCGAGATCGATTTTGGCGGCTGCCGCTGTCAGGCCATGGCCCTGGCCGGGGATGCAACGGCAACCGATCCGGTTTGCACGCGTTCCCCCTTGCGCGGCCAGCTGCAAATGATGGCCGAGGCCGCATCGGAAAGTGATGAGACAAAGCTGACCTATCGACATTTCCCCAAGGAGGAACGTCCATGATACGCGCGCTGCTTGTGATTGGAATGCTGACTGCTGTACCTGCCTGGGCACAAAGCGTTGACAATCCCATGCAGCCCTCGCCCAATTGGGACGATCTGCGCTCGAGCATTATCGGTACCGATGAGGAGCCTCCGATCGATCCGGCGATTTTCGATCTGGATGCGCCCAAGCGCGCCGATAACCCCGCGCTTGTCCCGGTCCATATCACGCAGCCTGCGGGTGCCCCGGCAATTGCGGCGCTGACCCTTGTGATCGACAATAACCCCGCCCCGGTCGCGGCCGAGTTCACCTTTGGCAAAGCACTGATGCCTTTGGACTTTGAAGTGCGGGTTCGCGTCGATGCCTATGCCGATATCCGCGCGATTGCGACGCTAGAGGATGGGCGCAAGGTCATGGCCGGGCGCTTTGTCAAAGCGTCGGGTGGCTGTGCCGCGCCTGCTGGCAAATCCATGGACGAGGTGCGTTCAACCATGGGCCAGATGAGGTTCCGATCAGCCCCCGATATGGTGCCGGATCTGGCGGCCAAGGATGAGGATGGGCAAGCCGATGGCGCGCTTGCCCAATCCGACGTCAAAACCGCACAAGCCCCAGCCGCGGATGCGGCAGACGATGCGACGCAGGCTCGGGAGATCGGCACATTGATGATCCGGCATCCGAACTTTTCAGGATTGCAGCGCGATCAGGTCACGTTGCTGACGATTCCCGCCGAATTCATCCAGACTCTAGAGGTCAAACAGGACGGCCAGTTGCTGTTCGGCATGGATGCGGGGATCTCGATCTCGGAAGATCCGGTCTTTCGCTTTGCCTATCAGCCCTCGGCCGGGCCGATCCAGGTTCATGCCCAAGACACCGATAATCGCGTCTGGGATCAAAGTTTCTAAGCGAATCCCGTGATTTCACGCAGACGGAACCGCAAAAGTTTTACCGTCAGGAAACAAGCGTGAATTCGCTGGAAAGAATTTTCCCCCGCTTGCCTCTTGCGTGAGAGGTCAAGAGCCTTAGAGTGTGGTGACGCAGGCTGGCTCGTCCGGCTCGCAAGTCGTTTTTGGGAGGAAAAACGATGATGACGAAATCACCAACTGAGAAATCTTCGGCCGTAAGACCCTCGGCCGATCGTGTCAGAGAAATTCTGATTATCGACGATCATCCGCTGATGTGTGACGCCTTGGCGTTGACGCTGAAAATCAGCTTTGGTCTGAAAAATGTGCGCACTGCACGCAGCCTGACCGCCGCAGTCGAACAGATCCGGATGCTGGGTGCACCGGATGCGGTTATTCTGGACCTGAACTTGCCGGACGCGCGCGGCTCGGAAGGGCTGGTGACGTTGCGCCGTCAGATCCCGGATGTGCCGATCACCATGATTTCGGCAGATCTGGAAAGTGCGATGATCGGTGCGGCAATGGCTGCGGGGGCACAGGGATATATTTCGAAATCCCTTGGCCGCGAAGCTTTGGTCGACAGCCTGCGTCGCATGTGGGAAGGCGAGCGCGTGACCCCCGAAGGTTACGAGCCCGAGGCCGCAACCGAGGAAGGCGAGGCCCGTGCCGAATTGGCGCGTCGTTTTGCCAGCCTGACGCCGCAACAGATGAAAATTCTGCGGCTGATCTGTCAGGGCAAGGCGAATAAAGAGATCAGCTATGAGCTGTCTATCGCCGAAGCTACGGTCAAAACCCATATCACGGCCATCATGTCCAAGATCAACGCGCGTCGCCGGACTCAGGCGGTGCTGTTGGCCAATACCGTGCGGCTGTTTGAACCTGCATGACCCAGACGGCCTCTGCGCCCGCGCCTGATCAGGGCCGGGCGCTGGCGCTGCAGGCGCCGGTTGCGACATCTGTCGAATTAAGCGACCCCGATATTGCCGGGGGGCTTTTGCGTGTCCTTGCCCCGGTCAAGCCGGGGCTGGTTTTGCTTTTTGCATCTCATGCCGAAAATCTGGCCGAACTGTCGCGCAGGCTGGCGCAAAAGCTGCCCGAAGGCTGTCAGATCGTGGGCTGCTCATCTGCGGGCGAGATTGGGCCGATGGGCTATTGCGCAGGCACGGTCACGGCGCTTGGCTTTCCGATGGACAGCTTTCGCAGCGCGGTTTGCGTTTTGCGCGATCAGGAACATATTCCGGTGTCGGAATGGATGCAGGTCTTGCGCAATTTCCGTCAGGATTTCGACGCCGATCAGCGCCATTCGGTCTTTGGTATCCTTTTGGCCGATGGGCTGGCCCGCCACGAAGACGTGCTGGTCGCCACACTCGAGGCGACGATCCCGGCGGTGCCCGTCATCGGTGGCTCGGCGGCGGATGGGCTGCGCTTTGGCCGTACCTGTCAGGTGGTCAATGGGGTGGAACATCCCGGCTCGGCGCTGTTTTTGCTGATCGAAACCCCCTTTACCGCCGCCGAAGTCAGCTTTTCGCATTTTTCGGCGACCGAGAAGAAGGTGGTGGTGACGGCGGCTGATCCCCAGAACCGCACCATCCTTGAACTGAATGCCGAACCCGCCGCCGAAGAATATGCCCGTCTGGCGGGCCTGCGTCTGGGCCATCTCTTCCCGTCCGAATTCGCGCGCCACCCGCTGGTTTTGCGCACGGGCAGACGCAACCATATCCGCGCCATCCGCTCGGTCACGCCCGAAGGCGGGCTCGAGCTGATGTCCTCGATCGAGGCGGGCACGATTTTGCGCCTGGGCCGGGTCGAGGATATGACCCAAGGCTTTGCCAAAGCCCTTGAAGCCTTGCCCCGCCCGCCCGTGATGGTGCTGGGCTTTGACTGCATTTTGCGGCGGCTGGCGATCGAGCGCGCAGGCATGAAGGACGACATGTCCGAGATTTTCGCCCGCTTTCGCGTTGCTGGATTCAACACCTATGGCGAGCAGTATAACGGCATGCATGTGAACCAGACATTCGTTGGCATGGCCCTGATGCGCCCGGAAGTTCTGTGATGTTGCTGCGCGAGACCGACAGTACCGAACGGCGGGTCGAAAAGCTGTCCCGCATCACCGATGTCCTGATCGAGCGCATCGACCGGCTAGAGGAAATGCGCGGCTCGGCCTGGTCGATGTTTCAGGCGGCCGTCGCCTTGGAACAAGAGGTCGAGGCCCGGACCCGCGAGCTGGAAAAAGTTCTGGCTGATTTATCGGTGCGCAACCGCGAACTGGCCGTCGCCCGCGCCGCAGCAGAAGAGGCCAATCGCTCGAAAACCCGGTTCTTGCGTGCTGCCAGCCACGATCTGTTGCAGCCCCTTTCAGCAGCAAGACTGTTTTTGACGGCGCTGAGCGATACGAATTTGGATGAATTCCAAAATGAGCTGACCGGGCGTCTGGCGGGTGCGTTTGAATCCGTCGAAGAGCTGATGCATGCCGTTCTTGATATTTCGCGCCTCGACAGCCAGCGGATCGAGTTCCATCGCAAGCCGGTTCACCTTCGTGAATTGTTTCGCAGGCTGGCGGTTGAATATACGCCCGTAGCACAAGCCAAGGGTCTGAAGCTGACCTTTGTACCCACCTCTGCCGTGGTCGATAGCGATCCGGTGTTTTTGCGGCGTATAGCACAAAATCTTGTTTCAAATGCCATCAAGTACACAGAATCTGGTAGGGTTTTGGTTGGCGTGCGCCACGAATCCGAAAAAGTCTGGCTGGAGGTGCATGACAGCGGCATCGGGATTCCGGCCTCGGATCGCGGGCGCATCTTCGACGAATTCCAGCGCGTCGGCCGCGAAGGGGTCGCGCCGGGTATGGGCTTGGGTCTGTCAATCGTGCGCCGCGCCTGTGCCAAGCTGGGCCATCCTATAGCCGTCGAAAGTGAGCAGGGGCGTGGCACGGTTTTCAAAATCGGCCTGCCGGTCGTCGCACCGGGCGAAAATGGTCTGCATGAGATCATCGAAAAGACCCCTGCCGGGTTGCGCGGGCGCGTGGTTCTGGTGGTTGAGAATGACCCGAATATGCGCCGTGCCTATGAGCTGATCTTGCGCGATCAGCTGGGCATGGTGCCGCGCCTTGCCGGTGGCACCGCCGAAGCCTTGGCCACGATGGGTGAAGAGCCGCCCGATCTAATTCTGGCTGATTACAATCTGGACAATGGCGATACCGGGCTTGCCGCGATCACCGCGCTGCGCGAAGAGGTCAATCTCAACGTGCCCGCGGTCATGATCACGGCGCAGCGCGCGCCCGAAATTACCCGTGCCTGCAATGAGATCGGCGTTCCCTTGCTGGAAAAGCCGATCCGGCGCGAAGAGCTGCAACAGCTGATGCACCGGATCCTTGCGTAGCGCCCGCCGCCGCCAATAGCCTGTGGATCAGCCCGGAATGATTTCGAACTTGCGGACATCCACCATGCCGCGATCGGTGATTTTTAACGCCGGGATCACCGGAAGCGCCAGAAAGCCCAATTGCAAAAAGGGCTCTTCCAGCACCACGCCCAGACTTTTAGCGGCCTCGCGCAGGGCGATCATGCGGTCGCGGACCTCTTCATAGGGGGCGTTGCTCATCAGCCCGGCGATGGGCAAAGGCAGCTCGGCCAAAACCGCACCGTCGCGCACGACAACGAAGCCACCCTCAAGTTCGCTCAGGCGATTGGCCGCCACGGCCATGTCGTCATAATCAGCGCCTACGGCGATGATATTGTGGTGGTCATGGCAGACGGTCGAAGCGATGGCGCCTGCCTTCAGGCCAAACCCCTTGACGAAGCCATTGGCAATATTGCCATTTTTTCCGTGGCGCTCGATCACTGTGATCCGCATCAGATCGCGGGTGGCGTCGGGTTGTTTGTCGCCGTCACGGATCTCGATCTGTTCATGAAGGTGTTCGGTGATGATCTTGCCTTCGACGATGCCGATAACATCGGTCTGGCTGCGGTTGGCATGGGCGCGAAAATCCTGCGCCTGCACTTTGGGCGCCTTGACCGAATGACGACCGATTTCGGGATGCGGCGCGCGTGCGGCAAAAGCCACCTCATCAACCAGTTTGCCGCCCGCCAACACCAGCTGGGCGTGGCATCCTTCAAGGCTGTCGATGGCGACAATATCGGCACGCAGGCCCGGCGCAATCAGGCCGCGATCCTTAAGCCCAAAGGCCTCGGCTGCCGAAAGCGAGGCCGCGCGATAGGCCGCCAAAGCCGAGGTGCCACGCGCAATCAGGTGGCGGATCATATAGTCAAGATGGCCGTATTCCGCGATATCCAGCGGATTGCGGTCATCGGTACACAGGCACATATAGGCGCTGGTGACGTCATTCAGAACCGGTTGCAGCGCATCCAGATCCTTAGAGACCGAGCCCTCACGGATCAGAACGCGCATGCCTTTGCGCAGCTTTTCCAACGCCTCCTCGGCGGTGGTTGCCTCATGCTCGGTCCGAATCCCTGCAGCGATATAGGCGTTCAGGTCCAGTCCGGTGACCTGCGGGCAATGGCCGTCGATATGGCGGTCGGCAAACAGGTCCAGTTTGGCAAGCGCCCCCGGATCGCAATGGATCACACCGGGATAGTTCATGAATTCGGCCAAGCCGATGCCCGAGGGATCGCCCATCAGCGGGCGCAGATCCTCGGCCTCGATGCGGGCACCGGCGGTTTCCATTTCGGTTGACGGCACGCAAGAGGACAGCTGCACGCGCAGATCCATCAGCAGATGGCGCGCGGCCTGCTGAAACCAGCGAATGCCCGGCGTGCCGATGACATTGGCAATCTCATGCGGGTCGCAAATCGCTGTGGTGATGCCGCGCGGTGTCACGCAACGGTCAAATTCATGCGGCGTGACCAGACTGCTTTCAACGTGAAGATGGGTGTCGATAAAGCCCGGCACCAAAATCAGGCCGCTGACATCGATTTCCCTAAGGCCTTGATATTGCGCGCAGGTGCCGACAATGCGGTCGCCGCAGATGGCTACGTCACCTTCTAGCAGGGTGCCGGTGACCAGATCGAAAACCCGGCCCCCTTTCAGCACAAGATCGGCGGGGATGCGGCCATGGGCCTGTGCAATGCGCGTTTTCAGGGCTTCGGTCATGCGCAATATCCTTCACGTGGCAGTCGTTGGACAGGCCCGCCTATGCCGATGACAGGCCCGTTGGGCCAGTTAGCAGGCGTTGACGCAAAAGGCACGGGTTTCGGCTTGGCCTTGTCCAGATTAATCTTGGCCCAGCTTAACACCGCAAAGAGGGACTGCGTCCAGTGGCTTAGGTGCGGTGAGTGAAGCCAGTCGGGGCAAGGGGCACGCTGGATAAGCTTTGGCAACGATGAACAGGTGACGGGCCTGCCATCGCCGGATCTGATTTTGCATAAGGTTGATGCCGCAATGGGCTGAGGCGGTGAAATGATGGCGCTGGTTCCAGACGCCTTTGCCCAGACCCGTGCCGCTGCCCCGACCCAAAATTGGGCCAGGGCAGCAAAGCTTGGTTTATTGCTCGGCCATGACCAGATGACCTGCACCCAGATCGCGCCACTGACGCTTGGGGGCGATGTAATCCAGCGGTCGAACCGGGCTTTTCAGCTCGTCGATCGGTGTGTTGCGGCGCAGCAATCTGCGATCGGGATCAGGGACCGGAACAGCCGCGATCAGCTTTTTCGTATAGGGGTGCTGGGGATTGGCGAATACCGCCTCGCGCGGGCCAATCTCGACGATTTCGCCCAGATACATCACCGCAACCCGATGGCTGATGCGTTCCACAACCGCCATGTCATGGCTAATGAACAAGAAGGAAATGCCCAGGCGTTCCTGTAGGTCCATCAGCAGGTTACAGACCTGCGCCTTGATCGAGACATCCAGCGCCGAGACCGATTCGTCGGCCACGATCACCTTTGGCTCTAGGCCCAGCACGCGCGCAATCGCGACGCGCTGGCGTTGGCCGCCTGAAAATTCATGCGGATAGCGGTCCATCATCGCCGGCGACAGGCCCACCTGTTCCAGCAATTCGCCAGCGCGCTGACGTGCGGCGCGGCCTTTCACGATCCCATGTTTCACCATCGGTTCGGCCACGGCATGACCGACGGTCATGCGTGGGTTGAGCGATGAGAACGGGTCTTGAAAGATCATCTGAATATCACGCCGCAGGTTTTGCAGCGCCGGACCTTTCAGATCCAGGATCTGGCGCCCCTCTAGCGTGATCTGCCCCGAGCGCGGCTCGATCAGGCGCGTGATCGAGCGCCCGGTGGTTGATTTACCGCAACCGGATTCGCCCACAAGCGCCAAGGTCTCGCCCGGCCACAGATCAAAGCTGACCCCTTCTACGGCATGAACTGCGCCCGTGGGGCGGTTCAAAATTCCCGATTTCACATCAAATCGCGTGACCAGATCCCTGACCGACAGAATGGGCGCGGCCGAATAATCGACTGGACGCGCCATCGGCGGCAGGGGTGAGATGCTACCCGTTGCGGTATTGATGCGCGGAAACCGCAAGGGCTTGTCTTGCCCCTGCATCGCGCCAAGCGCTGGCACCGCTGCCAAAAGAGCGCGCGAATAAGGGTGATCGGCATGACGAAAGATTTTCTCGGTCGTTCCGGTCTCGACCTGATCGCCGCGAAACATCACCACCGTGCGATCCGCGATTTCTGCGACCACGCCCATATCATGGGTGATGAACAAGACCGCCATGCCTTCTTCGGCTTGCAGCTCTTTGATGAGGTCCAGAATCTGGCCCTGAATGGTCACATCAAGGGCCGTCGTCGGCTCATCAGCGATCAGCAGCTTTGGTCGTGCGGCCAGTGCGATCGCAATCATCACGCGCTGGCGCATCCCGCCCGAGAATTCGTGCGGATATTGGTCATAGCGCTTGTCGGCATTGGGAATGCGGACGCGCTCCATGATGGCAATCGCGCTGGCGCGTGCCTCGCGTTGGGCAAGGCCCTTGTGCCGGATCAGAACCTCTGAGATCTGGCGCCCAACCGTATAGGCCGGGTTCAGCGAGGTCATCGGCTCTTGAAAGATCATGGCAACATCATTGCCACGCACATCCTGCATCTGGTGTTCGGACAGGCCAAGCAGATCCTGTCCGTTCAACATGACCTTACCCGTGATGCGCGACTGATGCGCGTCAAGCAGCCGCATGATCGACAACGAGGTCACCGACTTGCCCGAGCCGGATTCCCCCACCACAGCCACGGTTTCACCGGGATGAATGTCAAAGCTGATGTCACGCACGACCTCGCGCCAGCCATCCTCGGTGCGAAAGGCCGTGGTCAGGTTCTGGACGGACAGGACCGGCGCTGTTGGGGTTGGGGTCATGTCGCGCTCCTTACCGTCCGGCTGCATAGGCTTGCATCAGACGCGGGGTGGCGGCAGCGCGCAAAAGCCCGTCCTCGTCACGACGTGCCGCCGTCAGGCGACCGATGTCCCACGAGCCGCTGACGGTGACGCGATGGCCGCGGTCGCGCAGCTGCTGGATCACCTCTTCACCGATGCGGTCCTCGATCATCATCGCGCCGGGATCCATGGTGCGCGGATAGAACGATCCGGGGAAATGCGCGGTGTGAAACAGCGGCATGTCGATGACTTGCTGCATATTCATGGCGGAATGGACATAGCGCAGGAAAAAGCCCAGCTGCCATTGGTCCTGCTGGTCACCGCCGGGCGTGCCAAAGGCCAGCGTCGGCTTGCCATTAAGCAGCGCGAGCGAGGGGGTCAGCGTGGTACGCGGACGCTTGCCCGGCTCTAGCGAGGTCGGCAGACCCTCTTGCAGCCAATACATCTGCGCGCGCGTGTTCAGGCAAAAGCCAAGGCCAGGAATAACCGGCGAGGATTGCAGCCAGCCGCCTGACGGGGTCGCGGCAACCATATTGCCCCAGCGGTCGATCACGTCAAAATGGCAGGTATCGCCGCGTTTTTCCGTGGGCTTGTCCTGCGTATTGGCCAGATGCGCCATGGTCGGCTCATAGACCGCGCCGCCTTTTTGACGGCTCAGCATTTCAAGGGTGCGGGCCAGCTGATCTTCATAGCCGGGGATTTCGCCGGGGCGCAGATCGAATGAGGCCTGCGGTCCGATCAGGGCGGCGCGGGCGCGGTTGTAGTCATCCGACAACAGCACATCCAGCGGGATCTGGGCAAAATCGGGATCGCCGTAATAGACCTCGCGATCGGCAAAGGCCAGTTTCATCGCCTCGATCACGGTATGGACGAAATCGGCCCCCATCGGGTCCATCTGGGCAAGATCGGTATGTTTGAGGATCGCCAGCGTTTGCGCAAAGACCGGGCCTTGGCTCCAGGGGCCAGCTTTGCAGATGGTCCAATCGCCGTAATCATAGGTCAGGGGGGCTTCGATCCGTGCCGAATATCCGGCCATGTCTTCACGGCTCAGAATGGCTTTGTGCTTGGTGCCGGTCGAATCCATAATTTCGGCCGTTTCCAGCCATTGCGCCATCTCTTCGGCGACAAAGCCACGATAGAAGGCATCGCGGGCGGCATCGATCTGGGCCTCGCGGCCCGAGACGCGCTCGGCGATCTCCAGGATGCGGGTCCAGGTGCGGGCAAGGGCGGGGTTTTTGAACAGCTTGCCCGCCTGTGGGGCCTGACCGCCCGGCAGCCAGGTTTCATGCGAGGTCGGCCAATCCTTGGCAAAGTAATCTGCCAGCCCTTCGATGGTATTGGCCACGCGCGGCAGCAAGGGGTGGCCCGCCTCGGCGTAATGGATCGCGGGCTCTAGCACTTCGCGCAGCGTCATCGTGCCGTAGTCGCGCAGCATCAGCATCCAGCCGTCAAAAGCGCCCGGAATGACGGTTGCCAACAGGCCATCGCCGGGGATCAGGTCCAGTCCCAGCGATTTGTAATGCGCGATCGTGGCGCCAGCGGGGGCCGGGCCTTGCCCGCAGATGACTTCGACTTTGTCGGTAGCGGCATTATAAAGGATCGCGGGCATATCGCCGCCCAGGCCGTTCAGATGCGGCTCGACCACGATCAAGGTCAGCGCGGTGGCAACCCCTGCGTCAAAGGCATTGCCGCCTTTTTCCAGGATGGCCATGCCGACGGCGGTGGGGATCCAATGGGTCGAGGTGACGACGCCGAACGTGCCGGTGATCTCGGGGCGGGTGGTGAAAGTGGTCATAAGCAGATCCGTTCGGAAATTAGTGTTCGCGCGGGTCCAGCGCTTCGCGCAGCCCGTCGCCCAAGAGGTTAAAGCCGACAACGACAAGGAAGATCGCAAGGCCGGGGAACAAGGCATAGGTCGGCGATTGCGTCAGAAAGTTCTTGGCGGTGTTCAGCATCGATCCCCAGGATGGGGCGGGTGCCTGTTGGCCCAGACCCAGAAAGGACAGCGAGGCCTCGGCGATGATGGCGGTGGCGATGGTCAGCGTCGCCTGAACGATGATCGGGGGCACGATATTTGGAAAGATATACCGCGTCATGATCTCAAGGTGATTAAGCCCGACCGAGCGGGCGCCTTCGACGTAATCCTCGGCCTTGACGGCCAGCACCTGACCGCGCGTCAGGCGGATGATGATCGGCATGGCCGACAGGCCGATTGCAATCATGGCATTGGTTAGTGACGGCCCCAGGAATGCGGCCAGTGCGATGGCCATGATCAGGAAGGGCATGGCCAAAAGCGCCTCGGTCACGCGCGAGATCACCATATCGACCCAGCCGCCGAAGTACCCGGCCAAAAGGCCAAGGGGCACCCCGGTCAACAGCGCGATGGCAACCGAGATCACGCCCGCCAGCAGCGAGGCCTGAGCGCCCCAGATCATGCGCGACAAGATATCGCGGCCGATCTCATCGGTGCCCAGCCAATGCGCGGCTGAAGGGGCTTTGCGCACGGCCGCCCAATCGGTCGCTGCCGGGTCGGGCAGGGGCAGGACCGGCGCCAAAAGTGCCAGCAGGATAATCGGGATCAAGATCACCGCACCGACAATCGCCGAAGGATTGCGGCGCAGGCTGCGCCATGCGCGCGAGCCAGAGCGTTTTGCGGGGGTCGCTTGGACGGCGGCACTGGTCATAGCTGCGACCTCAGGCGGGGATTAAGAAGGACGTAAAGGACATCGGCGATCAGGTTCAGCAAGATAAAGCCCGCAGCGGTACACATGACCACCCCCTGCACCACGGCGTAATCGCGGGTAAAGACGGCGTCGACGATCAGCTTGCCAAAGCCGGGGATGGTAAAGATCTGTTCCGTCAGAACAGCGCCCGCCAGCAATTCGCCGAACAAAAGTGCGGTCAGGGTGATGATTGGCAGCACGGCATTGCGAAAGGCATGGCCCAGAACGACGCTGCGCCCCGAAAGGCCCTTGGCGCGTGCCGTGCGGATATAGTCGGATTTCAACACCCCCATCATCGATGAGCGCGTATGTCGCATCAGCGTCGCGGCCAGACCGGTGGCCAGAACCAGCGCCGGCATCAGCATGGTTTTCAGCGACAGCAGCAAATCCTGAAACGGCGAGACGTAACCCGAGGCCGGCAGCCATTGCAGATTTACCGAAATCAGCAAGATCAGCATGATCCCCAGCCAGAAGTTCGGCACCGAAAGCGCTGTCAGTGCGACAAAGTTGGTCACGTGATCGCCCAAGCGGCGCTTTTTCACCGCAGCATAGATCCCGGCGGGAACACCACAGATAAAGGCGAAAAACAGGGCCATGACAGCCAGTTGGATCGTGACAGGCAGCTTTTGCCCGATCAGTTGCAGCACGGGCTGGCCGGTGCGCAAAGAGGTTCCCAGATCACCGCGCAGGGCATTTCCGACCCAATGCAGATATTGCATGATCAGCGGATCATTGAAGCCATATTGCTCGCGCAGGGCGGCCAGCACGGCGGGGTCGCGCTCTTCACCGGCAAGGGCCAGCACCGGATCACCGGGCAAAAGCTTTTGCAGCATGAAGACGAAAACTGAAACCAGCAGCAGGGTGGGGATTGCCACCAAGAGCCGTTTGGCAATGAAAATATGCATATAGGCGGTGTTCCGGCTGGGCCCGCCCCCGATGAACGGAGGCGGGCGGGATAAAGAATGGCCTTATTGGGCCAGCTTGACGTCTTGCAGGCGGATCATCGCATCAGGATAGGCTTTGAACCCTTCCAGCTTGGCGCTGTAACCATACAGATAGCTTTGGTGACCAAAGGTGATGATCGGCAGCTCATCCGTGATGATCTTGGCAAAGGCGTCGTATTTTTCCTTGCGCACGGCCGGGTCCGAAGAGGCGCGGGCCTCGTTGAGCAGGCGATCAACCTCGGGGTTGTTATAGCCGGTCTCGTTCTGACCACCGGTCGAGGTGTAGAACTGGTGGACGTTGCCATCCGGATCGGGGCGACCCGACCAATCCGAGCGCGAGACGACGTAATTGCGCGCGGCCTGCTCGTTCAAGAGGGTCGCGAATTCGGTCGAGCGCAGCTCGACGTCAAAGCCCGCCTCGGCGACCATGGCTTGGATCATCTGCATGGTCTGGGTCACGACAGGGTTGTTGTGATGCTGGATGGGGAAGGCCACCCGGTCAACACCTGCCTCAGCCATCAGCGCCTTGGCTTTTTCAATGTCGCGCGGCTGTGTCGGGATGTCCTTGTTGTACCAGGGCGAGTTCGGCGGCCAAGGCTGGTTGCCCGCAACCGCAGTGCCGCTGAACACGACCTGATTGATCGCCTCGCGGTCGATGGCCAGCGAGAAGGCCTGGCGCACGCGCTTGTCCTGACCCATCGGGCCTTTTGCCAATTCATCGTCACCGACGTTGACATACATGCCCATGCTGCCCAGGCCGATGGCTTCGGCAAAGCCCAGGTTGGGGTCGGATTTCACGGTCTCGGCATCGGTGGCCGCGATGCGGTCCACCAGCTGCACATCGCCCGAGCGCAGGTTGGCCAGACGCACGGTCGAATCCGGGATCGGGACATAGGTGACCTTGTCGATGTGAATGCGATCGGCATCGTAGTAATCGGCAAATTTCTCGACGACGATGCGGTCTTGTGCCACGCGCTCGACGAATTTGAACGGGCCGGCGCAAACCGGATGCTGTCCGAAATCGGCGCCAGCGGCCTCGGCGGCCTTGGGCGAGACGATGATACCCGCGCGATCAGACAGCTGGGCGATCAACGAGGCATCGGGTGATTTCAACGTGAAGGTCACCTGCAACGGGCCGGTTGCCTCGACTTTCTCGATCGAGGCCAGCTCGGATTTGCGGCGGCTTTCGGGCAGGGTCATGTTGCGGTTGATCGTATAGACCACCGCCTCGGCGTTCATGGTCTCACCATCGTGGAATTTGACGCCGTCGCGCAGGTTCATCACCAGCGTCAGGCCATCTTCGGATGTGGACCAATCCGTTGCCAGCATCGGCACGAATTCGACATTCTCGTTCACATCAACCAGCTTGTCGCACATCGCCGTATAGACGATGCGGCCCAGAAAAGAGCGGGACTGAGCGGGGTCCAGCATGTCGGGGTCATCCTGCAAGGCGATGCGCAGCTCGTTGGCATGGCCTGCAAAAGCAAACAGGCAGCCGACCAGTGCGGTCGTGGCAAGAGTTTTCAACTTCATTGCAATATCCTCAGGCTTGAAGAACAGAGAGGTTTGGCGAGTCCGCAAAAGCGGCATCATCAAAGCGGGTCAGCCGACGCATAAGCCGGGTCTGAATATCTAGCATGTGATCACGCATCGCAGTCGCAGCTGCCAAAGGATCACGTTCGGCGATGGCTGTGATGATCTGACCATGATGGAAGGCGACGGCTTTGGCGGCCTCATCGCCTTCGCCTGCGCGCGCGGCGCTGCGGGCATTTTGCCATGACGCATCCTGGCGCACGCGGTTCAGAATATCGAAAAGCGTTAAAAACAGGTGATTGCGCGCGGCCACGGCAATCTGGCGGTGAAAGGCGCCGTCCCACAGCTCGCAGGCTTCGGGATCGACGGCTTCGATACAGCGCCGGTTCAGTTCCTGCATCCGGGTAATGTCATCGCCATTCGCGCGCATCGCCGCCATCTGGGCGATCTGCGGCTCTAGGCGCAGCCGCACTTCCATGACCTCGTCAAAGGTTGCCAGCGGAATGGCCGAGGAGATGCTTTGCGCGAAATCTTCGGGACGCGGGCCGACAAAAGTGCCCGCACCCTGACGGCGCCAGATCAGCCCTTCGGTTTCCAACACCTCAAGCGCGCGGCGCAGCGCATGACGCCCGATCCCCAACCTGATGGTCATCTCACGCTCGGTCGGCAGCTTGCCCCCTTGCGCAACCCAATCGGGAGAATGGATCAGTTCGCGCAACTCCTGCAGAGCGCAATTTGCGTCTTTGATCGGGGCTGCGGCGGGAAACATTGATTCGAACCTTTGTGACATTGATCGAACCATTAATGACGGCGACAGAACCTGATTGAAAGTTAGTATTTAATTTTCACGGCTTTTGCGCATTTTATTTCAGCCTGCCGTTCCTAAGGTGCTGAAAGTTTCAGCAGATGGGCCGGAATCGTGACAACCATTTGCGCTTTGGTTGGATCTCTTGGTTGGTGTCCTGCCATCTGGAAATGCTGTTTCCAGTTGCGCGCAGACTTGACAAGCAAGGCCGATTTGCGTCACTCAACTTGCATACTAGAGTGCTTGATGGTGCGACGCAGGTCCACCGAAGGGGAGGAGAGATGATGAAGGGCAAGTTTTTGAAGCTCGTCGCGGCAACGGCTGGTGCGCTGATGCTGGCACAGGGTGCGATCGCCCAAGAGGTGCCGGCCGCAGGTGCGGACAAGCGCATCGATGCAATCAAAGCCGCAGGCGAGCTGCGCGTGGGCGTTCTGGACAACCCGCCGTGGCTGGTCGAAGACACCACCGGGACGACAGATCCCTGGCGTGGCCCGGCATGGCTGCTGGCGCAGACCTATGCCGACAAACTGGGCGTCAAGCTGACCCCGGTTTTGGTTTCACATGAAACCAAAGTGCCGGTTCTGGCCGCCAATCAGGTCGATATGACGATCTCTCCGCTGTCGAAAACCAAACAGCGCGCCGAAGTCGTCGATTTCGTCACCTATTCCAAAACCTCGCTATGCGTTTTTGGCAAAGCCTCGAACCCCAAAGTCTCGGGCGCGAAATCGGTTGACGATTTCAACAACCCCGACGTGACCATCGCCTATTTCACGGGTGGCGGCGAAGAGAACTGGGTCAAAGAGCGCTTTCCCAATGCTCAGCTGCGCGGCGTGACCAGCGCAGGCACGGCAGCCCCGATGGAAGAAATCATGGCAGGCCGTGCGGATGTCGCACCGATCAACCGCATTCCCTATCTGGCCATGAGCGAGAAGGTAAAAGGTCTGGAAGCGCTGCCGCGCGAGAACAACTGCCAAGACAGCACCGAGGCGCTGAACGAAATCGGCCTGGCCATCGACAAGAACCAGCCGGTTTATCTTGAGTGGCTGACCGCTGTGGCCGAGGGCATGCAGCCCGAGCTGCTGGCCGCTGAAGAAGCCGAAATCGGCAAGATGTAAATCCCGGATCAGGCGCAGACGCGTGACGTCTGCGCCATGTCCAATGGAGGTTTCACGATGGAACTGAATTTTGCTCCGGTCCTTGAAAGCTGGCGCTTTCTGCTGGGCGGGCTTGGGGTTACGATCCTGCTGGCCGCCTCGGTCAGTGTGCTCAGCTTTGTTTTGGGCGGGCTTTTGACCTTTGCGCGCCTTTATGGCCCGCGCTGGCTAAGCGTCATCGTGACCTTTTACATCGACAGTATGCGCGCCATTCCGGTGCTGGTCGTGCTGGTATGGGTCTATTTCGCCATGCCGATGCTGACCGGGGTCAACCTGTCCCCATTCTGGTCGGCGCTGTTCTCGTTGTCGCTGCATCTGGCGGCCTATGTCGCCGAGGTGTTGCGCGCAGGTATCCAGTCGATCCGGCCGGGCCAGGTGCAGGCAGGATTGGCAATGGGCATGTCGCAGATGCAATTGCTGCGCCATGTGCTTTTGCCGCAGGCTTTGGTGCGGATGCTGCCGGCCTTTGGCTCGCTTTTGTCGCTGGCAGTCAAGGATACGGCCATCGCCACCGTGATCGCCGTACCCGAGCTGATGCGCCGCGCGGATTCGATCGCGGGTCAGTACTATGTCCCGGTCGAGGTCTTTACGACGGTCATGGTGCTGTTTTTCATCATCATTTTCCCGCTTACGCGCGGAACTGACTGGCTTTACCGCCGCATTTCCTTTCTGGGGCGCTCATGACATTCGATTGGTCTATCATCTGGAGCAGCCTGCCGCTTTTGGCAAAAGGTGCGGGCGTTACCATCATTATGACCGTCCTGACGATGGTTCTGGCCGTGCCTTTGGGCATTATGCTGGCAATGATGCGCGAATCCCGCCTTCGGCTCGTGTCAGGGGCGGCCACCGTCTATGTCGAGCTGATGCGCAACCTGCCGATCATTCTGGTCGTCTATTGGGCCTTTTACGTGCTGCCGATCATGTCAGGGATTGCGTTTTCGCCCTTTGCGACGGGTTTGGTCGCATTGGTCGCCAACAATGCTGCCTATAACTCGGAAACCTTCCGCGCAGGCATCAAATCCATCCGCAAAGGCCAGATGGAGGCCGGCTTGGCCCTTGGCATGAGCGAATGGGAGGCCTTCCGCAAGATCGTGCTGCCGCAAGCGACGCGCCGCGTCATGCCGATGCTGGCAACCGCCTGGGTCACCTTGTTCAAGGATACGTCGCTGGTCTCGGTGATCGCTGTCGGCGATCTGGCCCATACCGCAATGCAGATCCGCTCGCAGTCTTTCCGCGTGATCGAACTTCTTACCGCAATGGCGGCCATTTATTGGTTGCTGGGCTATCCGCAGGCGAAACTCGTCGACTGGATCCACCGCAAATACGGGGTCTCTGAATGAACACTCAGGTCCAAAACACCGCCGCCGATGTCGTTGTCGAATACCGCGATGTCCGCAAGAATTACGGCGATTTCGAGGCGCTGAAAGGCGTCAGCCTGAAGGTTCGTCGCGGACAGGTCGTCTGTCTGATCGGGCCGTCGGGATCGGGTAAGTCAACCTTGCTGCGCTGCACCAATGGCCTTGAGACCATCAACTCGGGCCAGATCCTGATCGATGGCGAACCCCTTAGTAATCAGGCCGCGCAGGTGCGCCGTCTGCGCCAGCGCATGGGGATGGTCTTTCAAAGCTTCGAGCTGTTTCCCCATAAGACCGCGCTTGGCAATGTGATGATGGGCCCGATGACGGTCTTGGGCCTGTCCGAGGCCGAAGCGCGCACCCGCGCCGAGGCCTTGCTGGACAAGGTCGGCCTGCGCGACAAGGCCGGGAACTATCCGACCAATCTGTCGGGTGGCCAGCAGCAGCGCGTGGCCATCGCCCGCGCCCTTGCCATGCAACCCGAGGTGATGCTTTTCGACGAACCCACCTCGGCGCTTGATCCCGAAACCATTGGCGAAGTACTCAACGTCATGAAGCGTCTGGCAGAGGAAGGCATGACCATGGTCGTTGTGACCCATGAAATGAGCTTTGCGCGCCGCGTGGCCGATGAGGTCGTCGTCTTTGCCGATGGTCGCATCGTCGAGCAAGGCCCGCCCGAGCAGATCTTTGAAGCGCCCAAGACTGAACGCACCCGCGACTTTCTGGGCCATCTTGGCTGGGACGGTTAAGCGATGGCACGCGCGCTTTCGCATCAGCTGTCGGGATCGGGAACAGCCGCGGGCCTGGGCCCGCTGACCGGACCGCCAAGCGCAGGCGCGATCCATCAGGCGATCCGTGACGACATCATCTTGTTGCAACTGATGCCGGGCCAGCGCCTGTCGGAAAACGAGCTGGCCCGCCGTTTCGGGACCAGCCGCACCCCCGTCCGCGAGGCGGTGATGCGACTTGCCGACGAAGGGCTGGTCGAGGTCTGGCCACAGCGCGGCACGTTCATCTCGCGGATTTCGTTGCGGGCGGTTAGGCGCGCGCGGTTCGTCCGCATGGCACTGGAAATCGCGATCTTTCGCCGTGCGGCCGAACGCGGGCTGTCCAAGCAAATCTGGGCCGAGCTGGACGAAACCCTAAGCGAACAAGAGGGGGCGCTGGACCTGCCGGTTCAGTTCACCAATGCCGATGACCGTCTGCACCGCACCGTCGCCAATGGCGTCGAAGTTGGCGATGTCTGGGAGGTTCTTGAGCGCGAAAAGGTTCAGTTCGATCGCATGCGCTTTCTAAGCCTGCCCCATGTCACCCCGGTCCGGCTGTTGATCCAGCAGCACCGCGACATGTTGGATGCCGTGCGCGCAGGTGATGCAGATGCCGCAGAAAAGGCCGTTCGCACCCATCTCAGCGAAGGCGAAAAGGTGGTGGATGAGCTGCAAAAGCGCCATCCCGACTTTATCTTGCAAGATGGATAAACCGGGCCGTTACCTGGGGCCAATCCGGCGGCCCATCTGATCCGATCCTGTGATTGCAGCGATAAAAAAGCGGCCCATCGGCCGCTTTTTCTTTGTTTCCCAAGCCGGGGCTTAGACCAGATCCGCCTGCGCAATCAGCGCGCCGGGGTGGCAAACCACCCGTGCCGCCAGATCATGGCCCGCGCGCGCGGCCTGATCCATATCCGCGCCGTTCAGCCGCGCCGCCAGATAGCCGCCGTTAAAGGAATCGCCTGCGCCGGTCGTATCGGTCGGGGTGACTGATGGGAAATGCGGGTTTGCCTCGCTGCCGTCGGGCTTGCGCAGGCACAATTCGCCCCCCCCGTTTTTGACCACGATCTCGCCCACGCCAAGCGCGCCATAGCGATCGGCCGTCGCCTTGGGATCTGCATCGCCAAACCACATCGCCTCGTCATCAAAACTGGGCAGGATGATATCGGCCAGCGCGGCTGCGTCGGTGATGGCGCTGCGCAGCGTGGCGTGATCTGACCACAGCCGCTCGCGGATATTGGGGTCAAAGGCCAGCTTGGCGCCCCGTGCTTTGGCTGCGGCCAGCGCGGCAAACAGGTTCGCGCGCCCCTCGGGGGGCAGGATGGCCACGGTGATCCCCGAGAAATAGCACAGCTCGGCCCCCGACAGCGCCGCATCCAGCGCCGCCCGATCATCGGCCAATCCGCGCGCCGCCGACTGACCGCGCCAATAGGAAAAGCTGCGCTCTCCCTCGCTTAGGCTGATGGCGTAAAGGCCGATATTGCGATCAGCCTCGCGGGGGATGGCTGTGGTGTCGATGCCAGCCTTGTTCAGAAACTCCAGCATTTCGCCGGAAAAGCGGTCCTGACCTACGCGCGTGACATAAGAGACCTGCCATTCGCTGCCCAGTTTGGCGCGAAGATACCAGGCCGTATTCAGCGTATCGCCTGCATAACCCATGCGCCACAGACCGTCGCCGGCCTGCGAAAGCTCGATCATACATTCACCGATACAGACAATCCTGCGCATAAAGCCGCCTCTTAGTGCTGTTGCGCCTCTTGGGCGATCGCGCGGATCATGCCGATA
>NZ_DALZMB010000002.1:0-4144 GCF_032007265.1 Paracoccus sp. (in: a-proteobacteria)
AGCGCTCGAACGAGGGGCGGGACTATCTGGGCCTGAAGCTGGACGATCCGAGCTTTGCGCACCCGATCTACGCCAACCTCTTCGACGACGAGGACGGCGAGGGCTCGAGCCTGATCTGGTCGCGCCCCAACAGCCGCCGAGGGGAGTAATCCCCCCAACCAGGGCCCCGGTCGAAAGGCCGGGGCCTTTCATCTTGCCAGCGAGCAATGGCCCTCATCGCAACTCTTCTGTCACGAAGCTGCGCTCGGCCTTGCCGAACCAGGCCGTCTGCGTCTCGCCCGTGTTCCATTCATAAACCAGGCCAATGACCCTGCCATCGTCCTTGTGGCGAAGCCGGGCGATTGGCCGGGCCTCGATGCGGTTGGTGCGGCATGAGCCGCCGCGATGGTCACTGGTCTGCACGTTCATAATACTTGTCTCGACTGTCACAGAACTTCGCTGGCTGGCGATCGGAACCCTTTTCGCAAGGTCGCTTCACGGTTGATTTGCGCGCGCTTTCATCACAACCTGACACAACGGTGGGGGAGCGGCCATGCCGTTACCCTTTTTGGTATCGCAGTTTGAGGACTGCACATTTTCTCGTGCGGGAGGGGTAATGGTTTGGACTATTGTTCCGGAAATGGCCCATTTGGATGCCCGGCTGCGGGCAATTGCACCGATGGGCTATTCACTCGTCATCCATGTGCGCAGTTTGACGCCAGAGCATTATGTCTCCACCTATCCGGAGCGTTGGGTCGAGATTTACACTGAGCGGCAATATGCGATGTTTGATCCGGTCAATCTCTGGGCCAGGACGCATTCAGGTCGCATCAGATGGAGTGAAGTGCCGGTCGAAAAGCTCTCGCCTGCTGGAACTCTGATCATGGATCACGCGCGCGAGTATGGCCTCAACTATGGTTGCGGCGTTTCTCGCAGTCGCATTGAAGAATATGGCACGCTCAGCTGCCTGTTTTGCGCCCGCGAGGATCGGGAACTGACCGACGGTGAGTTGGACGAGGTTGAGGGCATATTCAAACAGCTGCTCGCCTCTATCGAGGCGGCAAGACCGCTTTCAGAGATGGAGCGTGCTATCCTTTCTGATCTGGCGAACGGTTTGCCCTATAAGGAAGTCGCGCATCGGCAGGGCGTCAGCACCGAGACCATAAAGAAGCGCCTGGAGCGGATAAGGGACCTGCTCGGGGCGCGGAACTCGGTACAGGCAGTGGCAATCGCTACCAAGCGCGGTCTGATCCTGAACCAGCCAGCGTCAGGGCCTGAATAGCCCGTGCCAGCGTGGGTCAGCGGACATCGTCGGAGTCGTCACTGAGCGATGCGAGGAGAGCATCGATTTCCGCCCAGACCAGCGGCTCCAGCTGACCCCGCACCAATGACCACCGGCTGTCGACCCCCAGAGGGTCCTGATCGGCAAGCAGCCGATCAAAGATGGCGGCGGGCACTGCGACGCTGGTCCTGACGGTCCAGCTTGCCTGACTTGCCCGCCTGTCACTGGAAGGGATGGCATATGTTGCTGAGAGCCCCCACTTCTTGACGGCCTTCCGCAGGGCGGCCCGGATCACTTGTCGGGGGGCAATGCCGCAGGCAACCAGCCCTTGTTCCTGGCGCTTCAACGCGTTCACGCGCACGTCGACTTGGATCGAAGCTTTGGAGTCATCTCTTGAGGCTTGATCCTCCGATGCGATGCTGGCGCTCGGCTGCGCCGGCGCACGGGCCTCGGCCGCGCTGGCTGGTTCGTCTCTGTCTCCCGTCTGTGCCGGGTTCGTCGTGTTTTGTTGGGACAGACTGAACGAATAGGCCTGATCCGGCCGTGTCACGAGGGGGATGCGTTTGCGGACCATGTCACTCTCAGCCGCTGATGATGGTGTTCAAGATGTCGGTGGCTTCTTCCAGCGCCTCGACGAGCGGGCGGGCATGGGGCTTCATCAGCGGGTTGGGATCATTCTGCCGCGCAAGAGCGATGGCATGAAGCAGACCAAGCCGATCCATCTCCTTGAATGCGTTGCGGTGCATCATAACCGTCTCGACGACCGGGAAGCAGTTGACCGCCTGTGCGATCAGTTCCGCATCGGCCTTGGTCGGTTTCGCGGGGACCATGTTCAGAACCACATGATGCTGGGGTAGGGCGCTCGGGTCGTCCACACGGGTCCGCAGATGGGCGAACCAGTCTGCGGTCTGGATGCCGACCTTGAAGTCGGTCGTTGAGAGCATCACCGGGGTGACGATGTGATCGGCCAGCACCGCGACGCTGTCCGACCAGTCCGCTCCGACACCAGCGGTGTCGATGAAGATCAGATCGGCCAGATCCTCGTCGTAGATCCGCTCGATCTCCTGCTCGATGGCGGCAATGCTGAGCGCCCTGGTGCGGGTCAGCAGGGGTGAACTGTACCCGGCACCCTCGGCCCGTTCATACCAGGCACCGAGTGCATCGGTCCCGTCGGTGTCCATGAGGGTGACCCGGCGACCGGCGGCGATAGCGGCGCTGATCAGAGCGCGGCTCAGCGTGGTTTTGCCCGACCCGCCTTTGCGGGCCATCGCGGCGATTACGCGCAAGGAGTCATTTGGCATGGCACACCTGCAATAATGGTTACTCGTTAACATAAGAGCTTTCTTGTCGTAGGGCGCTGACCGGGATGCGTCAAGCGGGACGCAAGGCGCAGATCGCAGGAAGCGGCAAGCATTATGCGGCTTCCAGAGGACGTGGCGCAGGCAACGTGATGCAGATCCCATTCCCCTTCCGGCACTTCCCACTCCGCAGGATGCAGGACGCAAAGAGCGCGATGCAGGTGCCAGAAGACATGCTCCAGAGCGCAGATAACGGGAGGCATTTCGCATGGAGCGGGATGCAAATCGCAAGGCGCGTGATGCAATCCGCAGACAACAGGAAACCGCCCCTTTGGGCCGGTTTTTCACAATGAGTACAAGCCCGTAGGCCCGACTCCGCTTGTGCTGGGAGTCGGCGGGCTTGTACGATCTTGGCAAGAAATAGGAGCGTTAACTTCAAAATGTCCCCGGCCCGCCGACTGACCGAAGAGGAGCGTCTGAGGATCGCCAAAGAGCGGTCTGAAGGCGTGCCCGCGGCCGATCTGGCACAGCAGTTCGGGGTCAGCCTGAAGGCCGTCTACAATGCGGTGAACCATGCCCATGGACGGCGGGCTTCGAACGGCAGCCGGCCTCAGGTGGTTGGGCTTCGTCTCAGCGCGGCCGAGCTGGGCCGGTTTGATGCTGCGCTCTCGGCACGTGGCATCGGGCATCGTTCTGATGCTCTGCGCTGCATGATACTGGCCGCCAGCGACCTGCTCGCGCCCGATGTGCACATGACGGAGGAACTGCGCGGTCTTGGCGCGGCGATGAACCGGGTCGGCAACAACATCAACCAGATCGCCCGCCGCCTGAACGAGGGGCGTGTCCGTGGCGAGCAGGCGGTCCTGACCGGGTCGGAGAAGGCCGAGATCCGGGCTCTGGCCGGGCTGGTCTTCACCATCGCGGATCAGGTCCAGGAGATGAGCCGCAACCGGCGGGCGTCCCTCAAGCTGGAGGTGGACAAGGCGCTCGCGCCCCTGATCCGGGAGGCACGCGATGGCGCGGGCTGATGCCGTGAGGGCGGTCAATCCGGCGCTTTTTGATCGCGGCTGGAGCAAGGTTTCTGGCTCGGTCTCCGGGGGCTTTGGCAAACGGGCACAGATGATCCGCGCGGCGCGCGGCCATTCGCCGGCGATCTTCAAGGCGATCAGGCAGGGCGGGTGTCATACCGGGGCACAACTGCGCGCCCAGTTGGCCTACCTGACCACGAAATCGAGCTTCATCCTCGATTCCCGTGGCACGCATGATGGCAAAAAGCTGCTCTCGCCGGGTGAGATCGAGCGGGTGGCGCGGCGCTTCGAGAACCAGTGGAACGAGCGACATGCACCAAAGCTCGGCCATACCGCGCACCTCCTGATGGCCTTCCCCATCGGCACGCGCTCTTCTGAGGCGCAGGAGATCACCCGCGAGATCTGCGAGCGCTTCTTCGAGGGAGACGGCGCGCAGTTCGATTACATCGCGGCGATCCACGAGGACCGCGCCCATCCCCATGCCCATATCGTGCTCAACCGCCGCAGCAAGGATGGAGAGATGTTTTTCCTCGGGAAGGATCATCACTTCAACTACG
>NZ_DALZMB010000002.1:4154-105693 GCF_032007265.1 Paracoccus sp. (in: a-proteobacteria)
ACGACGCCTTCCGCGAAGCCATGGTCGAGGCGGCTGAGCGCCACGGGCTGCGCCTTGAAGCCACGCGGCGGCTAGACCGGGGCGTGCTCACCCGCGCAGCTACCGATGCCGAAATCCGCAAAGCCATGGATGAGGGCAGGGTGCCGGTGGAGCGCCAGCGTACAGGTGCCGATCTGGACCGCGCCATTGCCGAGGTGGCGCGCAATGCCGCGATCTATCGCGGCCTCGCTGCCGAGGCCTCGCGTTCGAACTTCCACGATGTTGCGGAAGCCCTGTCTCGGGCCGGGGATGTGCTTGCCCGCGGTGATCGTATCCAGTCAGACGGAGTGTTGTATATGAGTGATGAAGTTCATGATTTTGACCAACTGATCGATCGGTTCTCGCAGAACATTCGACAGATTGAGGGGTTGATCGAACGCGCCCCTGCCACTGAGCGCCCGGTGATCGAGCGCAAGCTGACCGATGTGCTGCGCGAGGTCTCGCATCTGCAGCCCTTGGGCGATCGCTCTGACGCATTGCATGAGCCGGGGTCCCGAGATGGGATCTATGCTGCGCCTAACCTGGTTGAGGCCCACAGGGACCAGCTCGAAGATCCAGGTCTTAAAGCCCGTGTCACCGAAGCGGTGCAGGGGACCGGAATCGATAGCGACGCTGTTCTGGCCCGCATGCGTGAGGGTGCGGGCAATGCGGCGCTGGAACAGCAATGGCTGGCGCAGGATCTACGCGCCATCGCAAAGGAAGAGCAACTTGATCTGCGCGACACTGTGCAGCGTGATCAGGCGATGGACCGTCTTGAGGCGGTTCATGGCAAGCTGGGCGATGTGCTGACCGAGGCTCGCGTCCTGCGGGTCGTGGAGGATGTGGAGAGGGAAGGGCCGGAAAGGGAAGAGGGGGCAAGGCTTTCGGAGGCCTCCGCTCACCTCGTTTCGACCGACAACGTAACCCTGCGTAGCGAGCCGGACATATTCAGCCCGGCGGAACGGGAGGAATTCCGTGCGCTGGTCAAACAGTTCCAGAGGACGGATTTCAGCTATCCCTATTCCGATGACCCGCGGGCGCGGCGTGATGGCGAGAAGCAGGTGGCCGAGGCGAAAGAGGCCTTCGACCGCTTTGCCGAACGCTCGCCCCAGCATGCTGAAATTGCGACCATGGCCTGGGAAAAGGCCACCGATGTCATTCAGCCCCCGGCAACTGGCGTTCGGGTCGCACATCGCACCCTCCATGCTGGCGATATGGATCTCGCGCAGCGTGATCCGTCGATCCGCCTCGGTCCGATCACAGAGGAGGTGCGCGAGATGGCGCGCTTGCGGGCCGAGACCCCCCAGGAGCAGATCCGCGATGCCGTCAGCCGGGAGATCAACCAGCTCCATGCTGCAGGCGCATCCCGCGACCGCATCATCGAGAGGCTGGCCGAAGTTGAGGACGACACCCGCCAGGCCTATGCCGAACGCCGCAACCTTGATCTGACAGCTCCCCAGCTTGCCTCCGCCTTACGCCAGGCGGCCGACGGCAAGGTTGATCTGGCCTCGGATGCGGCGCGACACCGCTTCGTCGAGCAGGTCAATGATCGCCTGACCCCAACCGAAATCGATGATCTGCACCACGGCGATGCGAAGGTGCTGGACCGCATCACGCCCAATGCGCTCGAACAGTTGCAGCTTGCGCGGGCCTATCTGGAGGCCAGGGAGGTTCATGCCAATGATCCGGCGATGGACCGGGTGCTCGAGCGGATCGTGGAACAGCGCCACGGCGAGGATCTGAGGCATTCCCTCTCCCATGGTGAGAAGGGGATCACCCATGGATAAGGGACGCATGCTTCTTGGCGCCGTAGTTCTGACCCTGCTCGGGCTTGCCATCGGCTATGTGCTGGCGACGATCTATTTTGCCGTCCAGTATGGCTATTCGACGCGCAGCTTCGATCTCACCCTGCTGGCGCGGAACTGGCTGGGGCTGAGAACCTCGGCTCCGCAGGATTTCCTCTGGGTGAATGGCATCATCCTCGGGACCGGCCTCGCCGCCCTGCTCCTGACCGCCACGATGCTCGGCGATGCGCTGACCCGCTTCGGCACCACGCATTGGCAGAGCCGGGCCGAGATGAAGCGCAACGGCTTCTTTGCCGGGCCGGGAGCAGGGTTCCTGCTCGGCAAGATGGGTTCACCGAAATCGAAGAAGCCCTTCATCGTATCTCGGACGTTCCCGCATGCACTGGTGGTGGCCCCGACAGGCCGGGGCAAGGGGGTCGGCTTCGTGATCCCGAATCTCCTGACCTATCGCGGCTCGGCCGTGGTCCTCGACGTCAAGGGCGAGAACTTCCGTGAGACCTCGCGGTTCAGGGCCTCCACCGGCGACAAGGTATTTCGCTTCGCGCCCACCGACTGGGAACGGCCAACGCATCGTTACAACCCGCTCGCCCGGATCGCGGCTCTGAAGAACCCCGACCGCCAGCAGATGGAGCTGAAGCTCACTGCCAAGCTGTTCCTGCAGACCGACAATGAAAAACTCAGCGGTCTGCTCGCCGGCGGGATTGATCTCTTCGTTGCGGCCGGGCTGCTGGCCTTCGAGCGCGGGAACCCGACCATCGGCGAGATCTACCGCATCACTGCCTCGGGCGGGAACAAGCAGCTGGAGTTCCTGAAACGGGCAGAGGAGGTGAAGAACCCTTCGGCCAGGCTGATCTTCGAGCGCATGGCTTCGACCAACAATGACACGCTGACCTCTTATCTGTCGCTCCTGATGACCTCTGGTCTCGACACCTGGGACAACCGCGCGATCGATGCGGCAACGGCGACCTCGGATTTTTCTTTCCGGGACATTCGCCGGCAGCCACATGCGGTCTATCTGGTGGTGGAATCCGAGATGGTCGGGCCGCTGGCCCCTCTGATCCGGCTGTTCTTCTCGGATCTGATCGCCTCGCTGCAGGCTGCGGAACCGGGAACGGATGAGCCCTGGCCGGTGATGATCATGCTCGATGAATTCGACCGGCTGGGGAAAATGCCGATCGTGGCCGAAAGCATCAAGACGCTGCGGTCCTATGGCGGCAACCTGGCCATCGTCACCCAGACCATACCGGCATTAGATGAGATCTATGGCGAGAACACTCGCCGTTCCTTGCAGGGTGGGGCAGGGGTGAAGCTTTACCTGACGCCTTCCGACCAGAAGACCATCGAGGAACTGAGCCAGGCCGTCGGCAAGACGACTAAGCGGGTAGTCACACGGTCTCGCTCGGTGGGACGCAATCCCTTTGAGGGTCGCAGCGTCACCGAGCGCACAGAGGAAACACCGCTCCTCAATGAGGATGAGGCGCGGCGGCTGGATCTGGACGAGGTGATCCTCGTCGTCGATGCCCAGATGCCGATCCGAGCACGGCGCATCAAGTACTATGAAGATCCGGCCCTGAAGGTGATCCATGCCGGGCAGCAGGGCGATCATCCCTATCCGGATGCAGAAAAGCGGCAATATGATGCGCGATTAAAGGAAGCGGAGGAGGCAGTTGAGCGTCTGTCTCGCGGCCTTCAGGCCATATCGCATCCTCAGGTTGGGTCCGAACCAAATGGCGGCCTACCTGCTCAGTCCACCAATCCATCGGCTTCAACGCTCCCGAAATCTATGCGCAAGGGAAAGACCAGAACCCCGCCCGTGCCGCTTGAGATCGATTTCGGAGCACTCCCCGGTCTTGAATATGAGCGGCAGGCTGTCGAAATGGCAGTCTTGAAGACTACCGGAATTCTTCAGGAGCATGCGGAGTAGCGCGCGCTGCCTTCAGAAACAGCAATTCTTCGTCCTATGCTCTTGGCCAAATTTCGCGGGTTCATGCCGCATTTAATGCTGCGGCATGACATCTCAATCTATTGAGTTGGATCTGTCGGCGTGATGGAAAGTGGCTCCCAATACGGACGGGGCGGTCAGAGCAATCTCACCTGTGTACCAATTTCAACGATCTCAAACAAGCGCTCGATATTCTCATTATAAATACCGACGCAACCGTTAGACGCTGGTCGTCCGATCTTCTCGACCAGGTCGATGCCATGGATCCGATAGTACTGCCAACTCAGGTTCAAAGCCCGCGATCCGAGTGGATTGTCCGGGCCCGGCCCTATCGATTGCGGAAGCGACGGATCGCGAGCGCGCATGTTGGGTGTTGGGATCCACGTTGGATTACGGCGTTTGAGAGTGACTTCCGTGTAGCCCCGTCGAGTCAACTCCTCGCTCATCGGCACTGAGGAGGGGTAGACCAGATAGAGGCTTTGATCCTCTGACCAATAGTGCAGGACTCGAGATTCAAGGTCACAAAGAATCGCCCCTTTTCGCAAATGCTCAAAGTGATCCTGCCAGCGCTGTGCCTGGAAACTCGCTGTGTTGTGTCGTCTGGGAGCCGATGGGGCCACCATGGTGACATCCTGAGCTCTCAGAACCGCTGGTGTAGCGAACGCAGCCATGCCGGTTGCGGCAAATGTCAGAATGCGCCGACGGGTCGGTAGTTGCGACATGAAAATCTCCCTCTTTTTAATCGGCGACGGTTAAAGTCCACCAGAGTTTGTTATTGGGTTCCTGGTAAACTCCAATCCCCATGCGTCGTGCGGTGGAGTTGAGCAAAATCGCTCTTTGGCTGGAAGTGCCCATCCATGTGGCGATAGCTTGAACTTCACTCTCATAGGTTTCAGATACGAGTTCGCCTTGCACAACGCCGACGAAGCCAGCGCGGCGGGCACGGTCCATCGGAGAGCTTCCATCGGGGCCGAAATGCCAGGCGCGCCTCTGCTCGGCCATCGACCGTGAATGGCCGTCTGCGGCAGAAACAAGTGCGGGGTCCAAAACGACTGGAGCAAGACCCGATGCTACGCGCGTGTTGTTTACCGTTTCCAGTGCCCGCTCGCGCACTCGGTCAATGTTTTCCGGCGTCACGGGATAGATGCCCTGAACAGACGCGCCTGTTTCATCGAGCCGTGGTGGCGTAGACGGGTTGAACTGTGCACAAGCACTAAGCGTCAGAATGACAGTGAGGCCAAGGACAGCGCGCAAGCCAGCAGGTACAGGCATGGCCGGTTTCGAGCTGCGAACAGCGGTCGTGGCTGGAACCGTCCATGTTTGAAGTTCAATTTGATCTGGCATTCTGTTCTTTCATCTTCTCAAGATGCTTGTAATTCCTACAGCGACATGAGGTTCAAGGTGTCTGGCGCTGAATTGCACGACTTTCACGCGAATTTCAGGATATGTGATAAGGCTACATTCTTAGCCTTCTTGCTCGGACGTGTAATTCGTCGCGAGGCGGCCTTGTGTCAGCGCGTCAATGTCAGCAGCACTGGCGACTTCCTGTACGGGCATGGCATCTTCTTCCATCGGATCGATGGGGCGCCCGTCAACCCGGACCTCGTAATGCAAATTGGGACCGCTCACGAGGCCGGTTGCTCCGACGGAGCCGATACGATCTCCGGCTCGAATACGGGCGCCATTTGCTATCCCGTCGGTGAAAGCGGAAAGATGGGCATAGCGGGTGATGACCCCACCGCCGTGATTGATGTCAATAGTCATGCCATAGCCCCGGATCGTACCGGCAAACACAACCCTGCCGGCACCTGTTGCATTGACAGGTGTTCCGATCGGCGCGGCATAATCTATGCCGGTATGCATCCTTCGTCCGCCAAGCACAGGGTGATTGCGATTGCCAAAGACCGATGAGAGACGCGCGCCCATGATTGGTGGCGCGCTGCGTTGAACGAGTTCGCCATCCTCAAAGAGCAGCACCGGGCTGGCCGGATCACTTGCGACCAACTCATAGTCATGCCCGCTGATGGAAAGGCGGGCGTAGGAGAGACGTGGCTCTCCAGCCAGACTTCCATCGGGCAGACGATCCTCCTGCCAGATCAGGGCAAAAGTTTCTCCACCTCGAAGGTCGCGCCGGAAGTCTACCTGACCTGCCATAAGTGCGGTCAGGTCGACAGCGAAACGGGCAGGAGCATCGGCTGCGATAAGGGCGTCATAGAGTGAGCCATCCAGCACCAGCGTTTCCATCCGGTCGCGCGCAACGACTTCGGGCTCCAATAGAACCGCCTCGACCTCGTCGGTAAACACCAGTGACACTTCCACTCCGTTCGAGGCGAGGAGCTGAAGCGTTGAAAGCCGCGCCGCATCATCGGGCTGGGTTGTCCAGCGCAGGACGTTGCCGGGCCGCAGATCGCGCAGATCGTATACCCCTTCGAAGGCGAGTGCGGCCTCCATCCTGTCGGCTGGTACGATCCCGCTCCGGGCGAGGACCCGGTCGAGGGAATCTCCCTCTGCGATGACGGATTCACCAGTTGTGATGGTGATCGAAAGCGAATCTTCTGCTTGCGCCTCTACGGGGGCCTCTGCCCGAAGCGGTGTCGCCATCGCGAGAAACAGGAGCGGGATTGTCGTTCTTAATAGGGTCATCTGGCAGGATGTCCTTCTTTCTAGCTCAGGATGCGGCGGATCTTGGGAACCGCGAAGGCGGGATCTTCGTGAAAATCTATGATGCTTGCAAAGCGTCCATCCGGCCGGAACAGAAACACGCCGGCGGTGTGGTTCATGGTGTAGTCGCCATCGTCACGCGGCACTCTTTCGTACCGAACCCTGAAATCTTGGGCGGCGCCTGCTATCTCCTCGGCAGTCCCCGTCAATCCATCGATCTGCGGGTCGAACAGGCCGACATAGTCCGCCAGCACCTCTAGAGTATCGCGGTCAGGATCGACGGAGATCAGCGCGATGGTGAGTGGGTCGGCTTCAGCGCCCAACTCCTCTATCCACGCGGCGATGTTCATCAGTGTGGTCGGGCAAACATCCGGACACCAGGTGAAGCCGAAAAACACGATTGCCGGCCTGCCGATCCAGTCGCCCGGACCGACGCGCTGCCCCCTGTGGTTTGTGAGTCGCCAGTCCATCTCTGACAGTGCCAGGGGTAAGGGTGAAGCCCCTGCCTCAGACTGGCTGCCTTGGCTGCGCCAGGCACCCAAAGCCAGGGTGCCCGCAGCGGCCGCAACGAGGGCCGAGGTGCCGAGGATCAACTGTCGTCTGTCTGGCACACCGGCCCCCTGGCAGTAACTGCGGCGATGCCGACATCAATCGCGACGTCACCAGCGCGCTCAAAGGTCAGGGTGAGCGGAAAGGACTCGCCTTCCGTCAGTGCAGCATTAAGGTTCATGAGCATCCCGTGATAGCCGCCCGGAGAAAGGCCGACCGTCGCGCCCGCAGACACAGGTATGCGTGAAGCATGGGGCATGGTCGCCACGCCATCCGTCACCACAGTTTCATGCAGCATCGGCATCCCAGCGACCGGCGTTGCGATCCCGATCAAGGCATCATCTTCATCGCCAGAGTTGACTATATCGGCATAGAAAACTGCCGGGCGTTCAGCACCAATGGTCGCCCGCGACCAGGCATTGAGGATAGTCAGGTCCCCGGCTTGCCAGGTCGGGCAATCCTGCGCAAACGCAGCGGGTGCTGTCAGGCCAAGGACCATCGCAGCCGAAAATAACTTCATGTTCAGAACCTCTCCTGCAGGTCTGCGAGGATTTCAGTGGAGGGAGTGCCATAGGCGAATTGGCGCAACCATTGCCCATCTGGCGCGACGAGGAACAGGCCAGGACTGTGCGACATTGTGTAGCCATCAGGCGCATTCTGATCATCTTCGCGTGAATAGTAGATGCGGAAGCTCGCGGCTGCGGCTTGTGTCGCTTCCGGTGATCCGGCGAGTCCAAGAATTTGCGGATGGAAGGCCTGTGTATACTCGTCGATCCCAAGCGCGCGGTCGCGCTCCGGATCAATCGAGATGAAGATTGGCTGCACATTTGCTGCCTGCGGGCCGAGATCTTCAAGAACTTGTGCAACCTCGGAAAGGGTTGTCGGACAAACATCGGGACAATTCGTGAATCCGAAGAAGACCAGCAGCCATCGTCCACGGAATTCTTCGTTGGTGCGCGGACGGTCTGAACTGTCCTGCAAGCTGAAGACTGGGCTGAATTCCGAAGTCGCAGCTATACTGGACGATTCTGAAACCCATGGTCTGGTGTTCACGAGAACAAAGCCCACGGAGGCCAAAATAGCCGCCACCCAGAGGGCTTTCTGGAATCTGCTCAGTCGGATCACGGGTTCAAATCTCCAGGAAGCGGGTGAATGCGATGCTCAATGCCATCGCACACAGGAAAAACGCGATCCCGAACCCGGCGGCATATTGTAGCATGTCCAAGCGGTTACCGCCCCGCTTGCGCGCGAGAAAGCCTCCCCACGCCGCTCCGACTACCAATGCAACGACGGAAAGCAATGATCTGACTCAAGGTGTTCGGACATGGATTGGCTCTCTCCCCGTTCCTGCGGCATAGCCGGACTTGAGCAAGCCCCTACAACCTCAAGCAGCTAGAGGTTCAAGCGGTATTGCCGCACCTCACAGCTTTGTCAGAGACTGCCGATTAAGATCGGGAACGGCTTTTCCTTTGAAGACTCCGGGCGCAACGCAGCCTGCGAAAGCCCGACCGTGACCGGCATCCCTAAGGACGCAATGTAAGTCCGCTGTCGAGCAAAATACGCTCAGCTCACTTTGAAAACTGCACCGGCCTCGCTCAGTGCATCATAGAGTTTCGCGTCGCGGCCATAGATGTCTTTACGGAAATGCACCCCGCCACGCGCACTGGTAAAAGCGGTCCGGTACTCGAGATGCACCGGCACTGGCTCGTCGAGAGTGATCCTGGTCTGCCGCTGGCTGCGCAGGGTGGACTGGAAAAGTTCCACCGGGTCATCGCTTTGGCGCGACAGGAGCTCGTATGCAAATTCGTGCGGATCCTGCAGCCGGATGCAGCCAGCAGAATATGTCCTGACCGTATTGTCGAACAAGTTTCGCTCGGGGCTGTCGTGCAGGTATATGGCCCAGGGGTTAGGGAACATGAACTTGACCGTCCCCAGTGGGTTGGTTGGTCCCGGTGCCTGGCGCAGGTTGTAGGGAAAGTTGCGCGGAGTATAGCGTGAGAAATCAATCGCACTTCGCGGGACAACGCGACCGGCGCTGTCGATCACCTCCAACTGTCGGGCGCCACCACTGGCAAGGCTATTCCAGTAAGTTCGCGCAACGATCGAACGGGGCAGCGTCCAGTCGGGGTTCACTTCCAGATAGGTCATCCGGTGGGAGAACTCCGGCGTCTGCATGTCGTTCGGGCGGCTGCCGATGATTGAAATCGTGTCCAGCGTCACCAGATCATCGTCCATGATCTGTGTCGTGAAATCGGCAAGGTTTACCCAGATATGGCGTTGACCGCGGGGAATGTTCAGCCATCGCTCGCGTTCCAGGGCAACGGTCAGGGATTGCAGCCGCGCCTCGGGGGAGAGGTTGATTTCCTGCAGCGTGGCCTCATCGGCAATACCCGTGGGCGCTATTCCATGGAATCGCTGGAATGCGGCTACGCCGTTCTGGATACGGTGATCATAGCTGGCGATGGCGGTGCGGGACAGGTAGCCCATTTCCATAAGCCGGTTGCGTAGAGCGACCACCTGCTCGCCCACATCCCCCGGACGTAGGCCAGATGATGTTACCTCCGGTCCCCAGCCACCGCGAGAGATCTGGCTTTGAATTTCGAAGATTGCGCGCAGAAGGCGTGTGTATTCCGGGCAGGCAGGCATCAGGCTACGCATGAAGACCGCCGGTTCTGCGCTAACGAAGCCATGCATCAAGGTTGCCACATCTGGCCGGGGAAGGGTGCGGACGATCTGTGAGATGATCCGCTCTGGTTCCAGCACCCCGCTGCCGATGTCTCTCGCGTAGCGGACGAAGAGCTTTGACGTTCGCGCCTCAAGCCTTGCCCGATCTCGCTCGCTCCGCACGTCATGGTAGCCAGCAATCAGGCCCTCCAGATCATACTGCACTGTCGGCAACCCATGATTGCCGGCTTGAGACAGCGCCGTGACAAGCGCTGACCTGCGGACCGAATCTTCGGGGCCAGTCCAGACAGGTGCATAGCCGGTATCGCGGTAAAAGGCGGAAAGTCCGGGCTCATCGGCGACAGCTTCTGCCAGTGCCAGGCTGAAGACGGGAAGGCCCTGAGCAGAAAGCGGTCCGGTGGACAGGCCGATGAGACTGGTTGCCGCCATCATTCCAAGCACCTGCCTGCGTGATGCCCTTAGGCTCTCGGTGGTGCTATCCATGGTATCCTCCGTCACTGTCCATTCCAAAGCGTCAGCGCTGCGATGCCGACACAGAGACCGGACTGAGAACCAGAAACTTGCGAGCAATTTCCTGGTTACGGAGGCTGATTTGTTCGATTTTATAGGACCTCCAGTAGGTAGAGGTTCAAGAGCTTTATCCCGCCCGACAGTTGGCATCACAGGAATATGAGTTCTCGTGAGTGCACTAGGTCGGGGACCGACAGTGTCCGATACCAATGCCCTCTTGCTACTCGCGGGTCAGCTTCCTGCGATCGACATCAGCAGGTTCAGGTTCAGCCAGATGATGGTGACAGCGATCACGGCGCAAAGCGCGGACAGCCAGCGCGGTGCGACCAGATCGCCCATTTTCTGTCGGCTTGCGGTGAACATCACAAGTGGCACGATGGCAAAGGGAAGCTGAAAGCTCAGCACCACCTGACTGAGGATCAGAAGCCGCCCCATCTCGGCGCTGCCCCAGATCAGGATCACCCCGACAGCGGGCACGATGGCGATGGACCGGGTAATGAGCCGGCGCAGCACCGGGCTGATGCGGAAGTTGATGAATCCTTCCATCACGATCTGCCCGGCCATGGTTGCCGTTACCGTGGCATTCAGCCCTGAACACAGCAGCGCGATGCCGAACAGTGTGGGGGCCAAAGAGCCGCCTAGTAGCGGGGCTAACAGAGCGTGGGCCTGATCGATCTCAACAATCTCGGTATTTCCGGTGCTATGGAATGTGGCTGCGGCCAGAATCAGGATCGAGGCGTTTATCAGCAGCGCAAGCATCAGCGCGATGGTGGAATCCCATGTTGCCATTCGCAGGGCTTGCTCACGCGCGCCGGGTGCCGTGCCCCAGTTTCGCGTCTGCACAATTCCGGAATGCAGATACAGGTTATGCGGCATCACAGTCGCCCCGATGATGCCGAGCGCAAGATACAGCATCTCGGGATTTGTCGCGATCTCGACCGAAGGGGCAAAGCCGATGATGACCGCGTTCCAGTCGGGGTCGGCCATGGCGATCTGCACGAAGAAGCAGGCCGAAATGACTACCAGCAGGGTGATGACGAAGGCTTCGACCCAGCGAAAACCCCGGTTCTGCAGCCACAGGATCAAAAAGACATCCAGGGCGGTCAGAATGACCCCAATCTCCAGCGGGATGCCAAACAACAGGTTCAGACCGATGGCGACGCCGATCACCTCTGCCAGATCGGTTGCAATGATTGCAGCCTCGGCAAAGAGCCAGAGCGGCCAGGACACCCATGACGGGAACGCATCGCGACAAGCCTGCGCCAGATCGCGCCCTGACCCGATGGCCAGTCGGGCGCAAAGCGATTGCAGCAGGATTGCCATGATATTCGACAAAAGTGCTACGAACAGCAGCGTGTAGCCGAACTTCGCCCCACCGGCGAGCGAGGTCGCCCAGTTGCCGGGGTCCATATAGCCCACGGCCACCAGATAGCCCGGCCCGACAAAGGCCATGAAGCGCCGCCAGGGCGTACGCCCCTGCGGCACCACAACCGAGCCATATACCTCCGAGAGCGACGGCATCGGGCTTTGGCTACGCCAGCCCTCGGTCGGCTGGAAATGCGGCGTGGTCCTGGCTGTCATGGCGACTCAGTTGCGAATGATTTGCAATTGCAATCTATTCGCAACCGGCTGCCACGTCAATTACTGACCTGCGGCGGAGGCTTGCACCGCAGCGCGCACCGCAGCCGAGAGGCTCTCGAAGCTGACCTGACCGAGGGGAGCGCCATTCAGGTAGAATGTTGGGGTTGCCCTGACGCCGAGCACCTCAATATCCGCGCGATCCCGATTGAGGATCGCCACAGTTCCGGGAGAGCGCAGCTCAACATCACGTGCAGAGATATCAAGCCCCTGAGCTTCAGCGATTTGCCAGGCGATCTCCATCCGTGGGCCGTCATGCAGTGCCCAGTTCGGCTGGCTTTCCAGCAGTGCGTTAAGAACCGGCTCGAACAGATTCTGGCGGCGCGCGGCCTCCAGAATGGCAACAGCTTCGTCGGAACCCTGATGGAAGGCGGCATAGCGCATCACGATCCGCAGCTGATCGGGGAACTCCGTCCGCAACTGCGTCAGGACAGGGTGGAAGGCCCGGCAAGCCTCGCAGGAGGGATCGAAAAACTCGACCAGGGTAACCGGCGCATCCTCAGCGCCGAAAGATGCGGCACCCGGGCGCAGCAGAACCGAATTGAGATCAGGAACCTCGGCCGCCCGCCGGGCCGCCTCGGCAAGAGCCTCTTTCCGGCGCTGATCCTGAACATACCAGGTTCCGCCTGCGTAAACGGCCAGGCCAGCGGCCAGCGATCCGAGGATGAGGGTGCGGCGATTCATGGTGCGCGTCCTTTCGGCAGAAGCAGGAGGAGAATGGAGAGGAAGGATGCCAGCGACAGCCAGGGGATCGGCAAGCCGAGGATGGATTGCGCGGCCGAGTCCGTGCAGGAGGGGCCGGTCTGCGTGCAGGGGATGACCGGCTCCGGGATCAGCCCGGCATAGAGGCCGGAATGCCAGGCCGCGATCAGCAGCCCTGCACCCGCCAGTGCCAACGCGTAATACCGTCCCGCCGGATCGTCGCGCCAAAGGGCAATGGCCAGCACGGCGGTGATGGGGAACATCGCGATGCGCTGATACCAGCACAGGGTGCAGGGCATCTGGCCAAGCACCTCACCGATGAACAGCGCCGAAAGCGTGGCGATCAACGCGACAACGAAGGCGAGCGTCATCCGGGTGTTCAGATCAGGCATGGGGCCTCGCGCTTTGTCGGGGGCGCCGGAAACCGGTGAAGAGGATCAGCACAACACCGAGGAAAATCGCGATATCGGCGCCATTGAAGGCAGGCCAGTGCCAGTCTCGCCAGTAGAAATCGAGGAAATCGGTCACCGCGCCTTGCCGCAGCCGATCAATGATATTGCCGCTTGCGCCACCGGCAATCAGTGCAAAACCAATACGTTCAGCCGATGTGCTGGCACGCAGGCCCATCCAGGCTACGCCGAGGGTGATTGCTCCCGTGAGGGCCGCCATCAGTAGCGGCTTGTCGGCCATGAAGCCGCCCATCATCCCGAAGCTCGTGCCAGTGTTGAAACCAAGCGTCAGGTTGAAACCGGGCATGACCGGGACGGGCGCGCCGTAGGTCAGGGCTGCCAGCGCCGCAGCCTTGCTCAGTTGATCGACGATGATAGCGGTCAGCGCGGGGACGGAGAATGTCAGCCAGTTCTTCATGCTGCAGCTTTCCTTGGGCCGATCCAGCGCGGGACCTCGCGCATATAGCGGGCATAGGATTCGCCATGGGCGGCAAGCAGAACTGCCTCCTCGCTGCGGATCTGGTTTCTGGCCGACCACAGAAACAGCATCGGCGCGGCCGCAGTCGCGAGGGCCGGCAGGGCAAACGCGATTCCGGTCAGGAGCAGCGCCTGGCCCAGAAAGACCGGATTGCGCGATATGGCAAACAGCCCGCCTGTCACCAGATCACCGCTCTGGCCACTGACAACGCCGACGCGCCAGGACCGGCCCATCCCCGATTGCGCCGCAAGCGCCAGAGACATCCCAAGCCAGGCCATGATTGCTCCGGTAACGCCCGTTGGAAGGGTGCCGAATTCGCTCCACAGCGGGTCGTTCTTGTGCAGCCAGGGGATGCTTTGCCACAGCAGCGGGCCCAGGAAAGCCAAAACGAATGCGCCACGAAAGCCAATCGCCGCCAGCCGGTCCGTCCCCTGAGCAGCACCGAACAGCCAGATGCGCTGCCCAGTCTGCGAGAGGCGCAATGTTGCGGTGAAAAACAGGACAATGTAGATTGAAAGGGCTGCAAAAGCAGCCCATCCCATGAGCGATGGCACCGTTCTCAGCCCTCCTTGGCCGGATCAAAGCGCAAAAGGCGCAAGGCATTTAGCGTGACAAGAACCGTCGCGCCGGTATCGGCCAGGATGGCAATCCAGAGCCCGGTGAGTCCCAGAACCGACGTGACCAGGAAGACGGCTTTCAGCCCAAGCGCCAGCGTTACATTCTGGCGGATATTGCCCATCGTCGCGCGTGCCAGCCGGATCAGAGCTGGAACATCCGTCACCCTGTCGCGCAGGATCGCGGCATCCGCCGTTTCCAGCGCCACATCGGTGCCCGAGCCCATTGCGACACCGACCCCGGCCTGCTTCAGAGCCGGTGCGTCGTTGATACCGTCACCGATCATCATCACGCCGCCTTGGCCGCCCATTTCACGTATCACGTTCAGCTTGTCTTCGGGCATCATCTCGGCACGGTATTCCATGCCCAACTGGCCCGCGATCGCCTCGGCCGTGCGGGGGTTGTCGCCGGTCAGGATCACCGGCGCGATCCCCATAGCCTTGATCTGCCGCATCGCCTCGGCGGCGTCCGTGCGTGGCTCATCGCGCAGCGCGATCAATCCCAGCGGCTGGCGTTCACGGAACACCACAACAACCGTCTTGCCCTCGGACTCCAATTCCGTCGCACGGCGGATATGGCCTGTCGCAATCCCGGCGACCTCTGAGGCGTGGCGAGGCGACGAGACCCAGGCCTTTGCGCCGCCAACCAGCGCCTCGACACCCTTACCGACAATAGCACGGGCGTCAGTCGCGGGCAGCGCCTCGACACCGCCCTCTTCGGCCCGGCGAAGGATCGCCTGTGCCAGCGGGTGCGACGATCCGGTCTCGACCCCGGCGGCCACGGCCAGCAGATCGCTTTCCGCCACATCGGGAGCCGCCAAGATATCTGTGACCTTCGGCTTGCCATGGGTCAGAGTGCCGGTCTTGTCAAAGGCGATGCGGCTTACATTGGCCGCCGCCTCGATGACCGCTCCGCCCTTCATCAACAACCCCTTGCGTGCGCCCGACGACAGGGATGACGCGATGGAGGCCGGAACCGAGATTACCAGCGCACAGGGACAACCGATCAGCAACAGCGCAAGGCCGCGATAGATCCAGGTGTCCCAATCGGCACCAGTCGCCAGAGGCGGAACCAGGATCACCAGTGCCGAGACGAGGACGATAGCGGGCATGTACCAGCGTGAGAAGCGGTCGATGAACCGCTCGGTCGGCGCACGGGCTTCCTCGGCCTCCTCGACCAGCTTGATGATGCGCGAAATAGTATTGTCAGAGGCGGATTTGGTGACCGAGATTCGCAAGGCGGCTTCGGTATTGATCGAACCGGCGAAGACCGACTCGCCCGGCCCCCGCGTGACCGGGACGCTTTCCCCGGTCACCGGGCTTTCGTCGATGCCGGAGGTGCCTTCGACGATTTCGCCATCGGCCGGAATGCGGTCACCGGGGCGAACGAGCACGCGAGCGCCAATCGCAAGGCTTTCGGCTGCAACCTCGCGGGTCTTGCCGTTTACCTCCAAAAGCGCCGTCTTGGGGACAAGATTTGCCAGTGCGCGAATACTGTCGCGTGCCTTGCCAGCGGCCACACCCTCCAGAACCTCGCCCACGGCGAACAGGAAGACGACCAACGCGGCCTCTTCAGCCGCGCCGATGAACAGCGCGCCCACGGCGGCGATGGTCATAAGGCTTTCAATGGTGAAGGGCTGGCCCAGGCGCAATGCCTCGAAGGCGCGTTTCGCCACCGGGGCGACGCCGATCACACAGGCCAGGGTAAAGGCCCAATAGCCATATTCTGCGGTGGTCAGCAGTTCGAACACCCAGGCGAGTGCGAGCAGGACGCCGGTGAAGATCACCAACTGGCCCTTGCGCGTCTGATACCACGCCTTGCCGCGATCTGCCGGGTCGTCGTGCACATGGCCCGGACCGCCATGGCCCGCGTCGGCGTCTCTGCCGGCAGGCGCCGCTAAGAGCCCCGTATTTGAGGGACCGTCATGGCTGTGCCCTTTACAATCAGGCCCAAGAACATGTCCATCATCACCGTGATCATGACCGTGGTGACCTTCAGCGCCATGATTGTGACTCTCATGGCTGCCGTGATCATGGTCTGCGCAACCCGGACCATGCACATGTGGCGTCTTCGTGGCCGTCGTGTCCGGGCTGCCCCGCCCCGGTGTCACGCGGGGCGCAATCTGAAAGCCGAGCCGCCTGACCGTATCCTCAATCTGAGCCGTACCGGTGGTTTCGGGCGCTAGGTTCAGTGTCAGCCGCTCGGTCATCAAAGCAACCTTCACATCGCTGACACCTGGCAGGCGCTCGATCGCTTTGGTTACCTTGACCGTACAGGCGGCACAATCCATGCCGCCAACCGTCCATTCGTGCCGCGCCGGGCTGCTCATTCAAGGTCTCCTGCCCGTTCAGATCCGGGTCAACTGGTCTCATCTGGTCTCATCGAATCATTCAGGTACAACCTCGAGCAACTATAGCTTCAAGAGATTTTTCGCTCATGCCTCTGACGTTTTGTTGAAGACCATATCAAACGGTCAGATTTTGAGGTGTAGCGAAAAATTGAACATCAAATGCCGCGACAGATTGTCAGTGACATAATGTCCAATAGCAAAATGTGACGCCGCAGGTGAGGTCTAGGGTCTGAAACTGCAAGGGGCATTCAAAAGGAATGCCTCGCAGATTGATGCTGCGGACAAAACGGTGATACCTGACCGAACCAATCGGACTGACAATTGTGTGGAAACGCAATTGTCAAGTCTTCATGAAAATCGGATTGCAACCTTGCTTTCCGTTTGCTCCGCGCTTTTGTGGCCAGCACAGGCGGCACTCATCGCTTGGGTCGTATCTGCATTAATTATGGCCCAAACACCGCCTTGGATTGCGGCACCGCTTTTCCTCTTTCTCTGCTTATTGCGCGCAATTATGGATTGGCTGGCAGAGAGAAGTCTTCAGGAACACGCGACCAGAGCCATCGCAGATCTGCGCCTGAAAATGCTGACGTCGTTGCTTTGGCGATCTCCTTTTGGGGCGAGCGAGGACTCAGCTGCACAGGCGGCCTTGATCGGCGAGAAATCGGCAATGCTTCGGCCCTGGCTCGAGCGGTTTGTGCCGGCGATGGCGCGCGCGCGGGTGATACCGATCGTGATTTTGCTGCTGGTCCTTAGCCAAAGCTGGACGGCGGCGCTCGCACTGGCTGTTACCGGGCCGCTCATTCCGGTTTTCATGATGCTGATCGGCTATGCTGCACAAGCCGCGTCCCGCGATCATCTGGTCGAGGCCGGGGCGTTAAACAGTGTCCTTGCCGACCGGATCGCGGCGCTTGCGGATTTCCGACTGCTTGGCGCGACACACCTCGCCGAGGCCGATCTTGTGGCGCGATCAACAGGCCTGCGAGTACGGGTCATGAAGGTCCTGAGGCTAGCGTTCCTGTCCTCTACCGTTCTCGAGCTCATGGCATCGCTCGGCGTGGCGATGGTTGCGGTGCAGATGGGAACGTCGTTGCTTGGCCTTGTCTCATGGGGTGGGTGGGGCGGACAGATCAGCGTTTTCGGCGCGATCTTTGTGCTTTTGATCGTGCCGGAATTTTATCAGCCGATGCGCGACCTAGCGTCGGCCTGGCATGATCGGGCCGCAGCCCTCGCGGTGCTCGACGAAGCTCGGCGCTCTTTGGCTCAAGACGGGCCCCGTATCCTTGGTGCGGAGCAAATTTCGGCAGTATCAGCCAGGACCCCGATGCCGCTTGTGTGGACGGACCTGGTGATTTCGTCTGCACCGGGAGCCCTGATCCGCCTGCCGGCCGGGCAGATTATGCCCGGGGCCTCGATCGCTGTGACCGGCCCGAGTGGCAGTGGGAAGTCCACCCTTCTCGCCGCACTTGCCGGGTTGCTACCAGTTGCCGAGGGGATGATCACGTACGGCGACACTCAACTGAACGCGGCAAGCGCCGCCTGGTTGCGTCAGGGCCTCGGCTGGTTGCCGCAACAGCCCCGCTTTCCGGCGATGAGCCTTGGCGCCTGGCTTCGTTCGGCGGACCCGGATGCGCACGATGAGCATCTGAAGGCGACGTTGCGGAAAGTGCAGCTCGGCGACCTTGTCAGGATACTGCCGCAAGGGCTCGCTACCCGTCTTGGCGAGGCCGGGGGTGGTGTCTCCGGCGGAGAGGCACGAAGGCTTTTGATCGCGCGGGCGCTTTTGGCCCCGCCAATCCTGCTTTTCGCCGATGAACCGACTGCCGATCTTGACCATGAGGCCGCGCAGGCGATCACCCGTGCCCTGCTGGCGCTGCGCACGACCGGCACAGCGCTCTTGATTGCGACCCATGACCGCCGCCTGATCGCGGCGATGGACCATGGCATTGACCTTGGCGGGGCGGGGCGGGCTGCATGAAGCAGCTCATCGCCATTATCCGCGAACTGAACGAGGGCAGCGGCAAGCACCTGCGCCGAGCCGCTTTGCTTGCGGCGCTTGTGCCGGTGGCGGGAGCGCTTTTGCTGGGGCTTTCGGGATGGTTCATTGCCGCCTCGGCAATGTCCGGGTTGGCCGGTATGGGTCTGGTCTTTGACTTTTTGCGCCCCTCTGGCGGTATCCGCACCCTGACGATGATCCGTGCCGCCTCACGCTATGGCGAGCGTCTTTTGGGCCATGACGCCACCCTCCGCGCGCTTGAACGGCTGCGGTTGCGGCTGTTTCGGGAGATAGGCGCGCTGCCGGTCGGTCAGTTGCGGCGTCGGCATTCCCCCCGGCTGCTCAATCGGCTGATCTCGGATGTAGAGGCCTTGGAAGGAGTGCTGATCCGGCTGGTCTTTCCCACGATCTCGGCAGCGATAGCGCTCGCGATCGGCCTGCTGGTGATCTGGCTGGCCGCCGGAGTAAGCTTGGCGCTGGTGACCGCCGCTGTCTGGGGGATCGGCGTGATTTGCCTTGCGCGGCTGGCCGGTCCTGCGCAGCAGGGCCATGCCAGACGCGAAGAGGCCGCCTTGCAGGCCATCCGGGCGCGTGCAGCCGGCCTTTTGGGACTCCGGGGCGATCTTCTGATGCAGGGGTTGCTGCCGCGTCTTTTGAGTGAAACGAAAACAGCAATCACCCGCGCCGTTCTTGCACGCCAGCAGAGCGATTTTGCCGGGCGCTTGGCGGGGGTGGTGATCCAGCTGACGCCCGGTCTGGCAATTTTCGCCACGCTCAGCCTTGGCCTGCATCTCCCACCGCCGTTGTTGTTGATGGTGATCCTGATCAATCTGGCGCTGACCGAATGCCTGCGGCTTATGTGGCGCGGCTGGTCTGAGCGCGGACGGATCGAACTTGCGGCCCGCCATCTTGCGCCGTCCGCTCCCGTTGGGGTTGTGGCATCCACGCCGCCCGCCATCGACCCCAAGGCACAGCTGCTGGAGGTGCGCGATCTGGTGATCCGCACGCCCGATGCGGGGCGTATCCTGAGCGGGCCGGTAAGCTTTACCCTTGGGCGGGGCGAGACAATCGCAATCCAGGCAGCCTCGGGGGCCGGAAAATCCACCTTGCTTGACCTGCTGGCGGGGCTGGCGCCAACCCGGCCGGGAGAGGTGAGCCTTTTGGGCCACGACCTGTCGCTCTGGCCCGAACCCGCCCTGCGCGCGACGCTGGCGCTGGTCTTGCAGCGCCCGACGCTGGTCGCAGGCACTCTTACCGAAAACCTGCGCATCGCCGCGCCGGATGCGAGCGACGACAGCCTCAGGGAAGCCATGCACGCGGTTTCTCTTGCCTGTATGGCGGATGCGGATGCGGGGCTGTTGCGCCCCTTGGGTGAACGCGGGCAGGGGCTGTCGGGCGGAGAGACGCGCCGTCTTGCGCTCGCCCGCGCGGTGCTGCGCCGCCCGCACATCCTCCTTGTCGATGAACCGACAGAAGGGCTTGACCCAACCAATGCCGCGGCCGTCCTTGCCGGCCTGCGTCAGGCCCTGCCTGAGGCAGGCATCATCATTGTTTCCCACCGCGAGAGCGATCTGGCAGGTGCCGACCTTCGTCTGCGACTGCCGCCACCTTCGCGGAATACAGATCTCCCCCTTCCACACAGTTCAATGGGCACCGCCCCTTTCAGAAAGGAGGCCCCGAATGGTGCTTGATGTCGTCGACCTGTCACGACTGCAATTTGCCGTGACGGCCATGTATCATTTCATATTTGTTCCGCTGACCCTTGGTCTGTCGTTGCTCGTCGCAATTATGGAGACGGTTTATGTCATGACCCGTCGTCCGATCTGGCGGCAGATGACGAAATTCTGGGGCACGCTCTTCGGCATCAACTTTGTGCTGGGCGTCGCTACCGGGATCACGATGGAATTCCAGTTCGGTATGAACTGGAGCTATTACAGCGTCTATGTAGGCGATGTTTTCGGCGCGCCGCTTGCGCTTGAGGGTCTGATGGCCTTCTTCATGGAAGCGACTTTCGTGGGGCTGTGGTTCTTCGGTTGGGACCGCCTATCGGCGCGCGCGCATTGCATCGTGGGCTGGTGTGTCGCAATCGGTACAAATTTCTCGGCGCTCTGGATCCTGATAGCCAATGGCTGGATGCAGAACCCGGTTGGCGCTGTGTTCAACCCCGACACGATGCGGATGGAGGTCGAGAACTTCTTCGAGGTCATCTTCAACCCGGTCGCCCAAGCGAAGTTCGTCCATACGGTCAGCGCGGGTTATGTCGCGGCCGCCATTTTCGTCATCGGCGTCTCGAGTTGGTATCTGCTCAAAGGTCGTCACACGGAGTTGGCCCGTCGCTCGATCACGGTGGCCTGTTCTTTCGGTCTGGCCTCGATAATGGCGGTGATCGTGCTGGGTGATGAAAGCGGCTACGAGACCACCCATGCGCAGCGCATGAAACTCGCCGCGATGGAGGGCATGTGGGAAACGCAGGAAGCGCCGGCTTCGTTCACTGTCTTCGGCGTGCCAGATCAGGAGGCCCGCGAAACTCGCTACGCTGTCCATATTCCGTACGTGATGGGGCTGATCGGCACGCGATCGCTGACTGAAGAAATCACCGGAATTGATGACCTGGTGAAGCAATCAGAGGAGCGCGTGCGCTCGGGTATTGTCGCCTGGGACGCGTTGCAGACCATCCGCGAGCAGCGAGGGGCGACACCGTCCGAGGTGCGCGAAACCTTCGAGGCGAATGGTGGCAATCTCGGCTACGGCATGCTGCTGATGCGCTATGTAGAAGACCCGCGAGATGCGACCGAGGCACAGATCGCACAGGCCGCCGTCGACACCATCCCCACCGTCTGGCCGCTGTTCTGGAGTTTCCGGATCATGGTGGGTGCCGGTTTCCTGATGCTCGGCTTCCTCGCCTACATGTTCTGGCGTACGAACTTCCGGGCAGGTCGCTATCCTTCATGGGTGCTCCATGCAGCGGTCTGGATGATCCCGGTCCCTTGGATTGCCATCGAGGCCGGCTGGTTCGTCGCCGAATTCGGTCGCCAGCCCTGGACGGTGGACGGACTTCTACCAACCTTCCTCTCGGCAAGCCGCCTTTCCGTCCTGGACCTGTTGATCACGCTGGCGGGCTTTGTCGCGCTTTATACCGTTCTTCTGGTGATCGAGATCCGATTGATGCTGGCCGCGATCCGCAAGGGGCCGGTGCTCGATACGGCCGAAACCGATGCGTGGAACCAGACCCACCGGGCTCGCCTTTCCGGCGTGCTTGCCACCGATATCAAGCCAGCGGAGTGACACCAGCATGATCTTGCATGAACTCATCAGCTACGAGACGTTGCGCCTGATCTGGTGGGTGCTTCTTGGCGTCCTGCTTATCGGTTTTGCAATGACCGACGGTTTCGACATGGGCGTGGGAGCGCTCTTGCCATTCGCGGCCAAAACCGATGTCGAACGGCGGATCGCCATCAATACCGTCGGGCCGGTCTGGGAGGGCAACCAAGTCTGGCTCATCCTTGGTGGCGGCGCGATCTTTGCCGCATGGCCCCCGCTATATGCGGTCAGCTTTTCCGGGTTCTACCTTGCTATGTTTTTGATCCTTGCCGCGCTGATCCTGCGGCCTGTGGGTTTCAAATATCGCAACAAGAAGGAGGATCCAAAGTGGCGGACCCGTTGGGATTGGGCGCTCTTCATCGGCGGTGCCGTTCCTGCACTGACTTTTGGTGTGGCGGTCGGCAATGCGCTGCAGGGCGTGCCATTCCAGATCACCGAAATGATGGTTCCCCTTTACCCGGGGAATGCAGTGACGAAGCTTCTCGCGCTTCTCAACCCGTTTGCCTTGCTTGTGGGAGCGGTCAGTCTGACCATGCTTGTCACCCACGGCGCAGCCTGGCTGTCGTTCAAAGCCGAGGGCATGGTAGCCATCCGCGCGCGCCGGATCGGTGCGATCACCGGGCTGCTTGCGGTGGCCGGTTTCCTGCTGGCCGGTCTGTGGCTTGCATATGGCATCCCCGCCTATCACTACGTGGGCGACATCGAGCCCGCTGGCCCTTCCAATCCACACCTGACCGCAATGGCTCGGGGCGGTTCCTGGCTTGAGGCCTACCGAACCCGACCCTGGATCGCGGTTGCACCGGTCCTCGGGGTGGTCGGGATCGCACTTGCCGCCTTTGGTCTTTCGCGCGGTGCTGGCGGCTGGTCACTGTTGGCATCGAAGCTGGGGATCTTTGGGGTGATCTCAACAGTCGGGCTGACGATGTTTCCGTTCATCCTGCCCTCTTCGCTTGATCCAGGCTCGTCGCTGACTGTCTGGAATGCCTCGTCGTCACATCAGACGCTGTTCATCATGTTGGTAGCAACTCTATTCTTCATGCCGATCATCCTCGCCTATACGGCATGGGTATACAAAGTGCTCTGGGGCAAGGTCGGTGCCGACGAGTTGACCAAAAACCCCAACGCCTATTAACTCGGAAAAGGAGAACGGAATGTGGTATTTCGCCTGGATGCTTGGACTCCCCGTGGCGGCAATGTTCGCGGTCATCAATGCGATGTGGTTTGAAATGAGCGAAGATCGGCGAACTTCAGGCTACCCCGAAGATTGACCATCGGGAGAGGAGTGTTGATTCTTCCGCAGAAACCGGCCCCAATCCGATACCCGCTAGCGGTGTGCTCATAGTAAGTATGACTATGTTCTGTGGTGGGGTTTTCTACTCGTTGTGAACAGGATTCTATGCACATGACCACCCGGGCACATGACGAGGGCGACGGTCACAATCACAGTCAGCCTGTCACTCGTGACAACGAACGGCGCATCCGTTTTGTGTTCTTCTTTACTGCAGCATATGCTGCGGTGCAGGCAGCGGGCGGTTGGATATCGGGGTCTCTCGCCCTAATCGCCGACTCGGGCCATATGGTTTCTGACGCCGCGGCGCTTTTGCTCGCGCTGATCGCATATCGTGTTGCGAGGCGACCTGCGGACGGCATGCGGACCTACGGGTTTCACCGCGTCCGGGTTTTGGCAGCCCTCGCCAACGGAGCCAGTCTGTTACTGCTTGTCGCCTGGATCGTGTGGGAGGCCATTCGGCGCCTCAATCAGCCGGTTGAGGTGCTGGCCGGACCGATGCTTGCCGTGGCGATAGTAGGCCTGCTCGTCAATCTCGCAGGCGCTTGGATCCTCTCGAAAGGAAGACAGGGCGACGGTAATCTGCGCGGGGCCATGCTGCATGTTATCGGCGATCTGCTCGGGTCTGTAGGGGCGGTTGCGGCGGCGATCGGAATCATGCTGACCGGCTGGACAGTGCTTGATCCTATCTTGTCGGTGCTGGTTGCTATCCTGGTGGTCCGCTCGGCCTGGACACTCGTTGCGGATTCAATCCGCATCCTGCTTCAGGCGGTTCCGAAAGGCATTGATCCTCGTGAAACAGAGCGAGCTCTGAGCGGCCTCCCGGAACTGGCGGAAGCGGGTCACTTCCATGCTTGGACGCTGACAGATGAGACCGTTGTGGCAACCGTCCATGTGACCCCGGCTCTGGGATGCGACCCACTAACCTTGCCCGCGCTTGTGGCTGATTGGCTGAAGGCACGTCACGACATCGACCATGTGACTGTCCAGGTCGATCCGCCCGGCGCACTTTGGCGGGGTGAGGAAATCTGACTGGAACAACGGGGCGTCAGCACGGACGGCTGAGAAAGATATGCTGCTGATCGGGACCGGCGTAGGTGACCAGACCCATTTTCGTAGGAGTACCCGGTCCGCGCCCTATCCCATTCTCAACGAATCAGCCCAATCGCCCGAGCAACCACGCCCGGTGCCAGCTACGAGCCGGCCAGCAGCAGACGCAGCCAGCATGGCAGTTGGCGGCCAGAATAGCCAGCGAGATACATCTGCTGCAAAAGGCCGCTGCGATGGCTGATGGCAATGCAACCCTTACCCATCCTTCCCGACCGGAACGACCGCAAAGCGATCAGCGGTGAGGGAGGTATCGTAGACAGTCTGCCCGTCCTTCTCGTAATTGCTCTCGCCGATCCGCCCCCTCACATGCACGAGGTCGCCGGGTTTCAGGTTCTCCTTCAGCCAGGCGAAACCCGCCGTGCTGCGCTCAAAAAGGGTGACGGTGTTCCAGTCGGTGCGCTCGCGCAGCTCGCCGCTGTCCTTGTCCTTCCAGCTGTCGGTTGCGGCGATGCTGACCTTTAGGACCTTGCCGCCTCCAAGCTCGGTTCTGCGGCCGACATAGCCCTGAATCTGGAATTCCGCGAAGGTGTACAGCATCTCATCTCTCCTCGTTACGATACTGGTTTCAAAGGCCGGACCGCCCATATGGGCGGCTACTTCCCAAGCCGCCGGGCCCTCTCAGCGACCCGGACGATCTGACCGCCGGCGGCCAGAGCCGCGGATTTCACGGCAGGTGCATTCTGGGCGATTTGACGGCCGACCATTTCGCCGGTGCTGAGATTTCCCATTCGCTCGCGCGCCTGCACGCCGCGCGTATTCAGCATGCCGCGGGTCATGGCCGCAGTCCCGGCTGCAACCGCTGGTCCTGCCACGACCATGAAATTCCCCGACAGTCCGCGCACGATCAGCGGCGTGGCTGCGACGAAGCCCTTCGCCAGGAAGATCATGACGAAGAAGGGGATGAGTGAGCCGATATTTGTCGCCGAGGCTGGATCGCCAACCTGGTCCAGCAAGGCATTCGCCATCCCGACCACGGTCGAGAACATCGCCGCGATGACCACCGGGTAGAAGGCATAACTGACGGTGGTCGAGACCCAACGGTGGAAGAAGTCCTTGGTCGCATCAAACAGCGATAGCGCGATCATCACCGGTGCCAGACCCAGCATCAGCGAGAGCATCATCTTGGCGAAGATCAGCACGATCCCTGTCATGAAACCGAGGATGCTGAGCAGGATGAGGCCAATGCCGCCCAGGATCGCGCCTGTCATCCAACCCAGATTATTGCCGATCGCGTTCAGATAGGCCGAAAACTGTTCAATCAGATTGTCGAACTCACCGGCAAAGTGCGTTGCGCCAGCTCCGCCGCCGCCGACCGAAGAGACCAGGGCACCCGCGATATAGTCCAGGCCGCCGATCACGGCGTTCGCCACCGCGTTGAAGCGGGTCCAGTTGAAGGCGAAGAACCCGATCAGGGTCAGTTTCAGCAGGTACCAGAAGAAGGTCGCGCCATCCATGCTGCGATACTGGAAGGCCATGTTGATGCAGAGGCCGATCAGGGAGAGCGTGACCATCAGCAGGGTGATCGTACCGATATTGCTCGCCACCGCCCCAAACTGCGATTCCGCAGCCGAGGCGAGGAAGCTATCGGCCGAACCGACCATCCAGCTGACAACGCCCACTACCAGTTGCCCTGCGCTTCGCAGATCACGCGCACCTGGTCTTCCAGCAAACGCTGAGCCGCCATGAATCCGCTGCGCAAGGCAGTCTGCTCCCCTTGGCTGAGCGCGAAGTACCGCTCCCGGTACTCTTCATCGGCCAGCGTCCAGTCAGGGAAGCGGGTTCCGCATGAACAGTCCTGGCTCGACGCGATGTTTTCCCAGGCGCGCAGCTCATAAAGGTGTCGCAATGTCAGACCCTTCCATGCCTCCCGGATATGGAGCTCATCCGCCCATGCTGGCCGCTCCGGCCTGTCGTTGCAGATCCGGTAGCGCTGTGGCTCAAGGGTCGGCGTCAGATCGTTGGTGACGGGCGCCTGGCCGATCGCCGGAAGGGCGACGGTGCAGACGGCGGCGGCGAGAACGAGAACACGCATGGGGTTTCCTTTCATCATTCAGCGGCAAGGCGTGAGGAGGCCTCTACCGAACCAATGCCGGGCAGGTAGAATTCGGTGATGCCTCTGGCCCCCTCATGGCGGCCAGCCTGAATGATCACGTCAATCGAGCCTTCGATGTAGGTGATCATGTCGGCATAGGTCATTGGAAGGTCCGTCTTCAGCGCCGCGATGGCAAGACGCCGGACGGCGAGTTGCGGAGTCTCGGCGTGAAGCGTCGTCAGAGATCCGCCATGTCCGGTATTGATCGCCTCGAGAAAGGTCATAGCCTCCTTGCCGCGCACCTCGCCCAGAACGATCCGATCCGGCCGCATGCGCAGGGTCGAGGTCAGGAGCGCATCGGCGCTGCGCGCGTCAGATTCCCGGTCCGAGATCAGCGTCACGACATTCGGCTGCTCGGGCCTGAGTTCGGCCGCCTCCTCGATGGTCAGGATGCGCTCTTCATCGGGGACCAGGGAGATGATCTTGCGGGCGGCGACGGTCTTGCCGGTCGAGGTTCCACCAGAGACGATCATGTTGAGCTTGTTCTCGACGCAAAAGCGCAGCGCAGCTTCGATGTCGCCCGACGCCACCACCTTCCGAAGGGCAAGATTGCGTTCCTTGCGCAATCCTTCGAGGCTGCGCTCGCGCCCGTAAAGGAACCCCAGCCTGATCTGCTCGAGGGGAAGCGTCGAGAAGAAGCGCAGCGAGATGGAAAAACCGCCCTCGACCGCCGGCGGCTGGATCACCTGTGCCCGGATCGGACGATCCCCCCAAAGAATGCTGACCGACACGATCGGCTTGCGGTTGCTCAGCGTCGTGTTCGCCGCCGAGGCGATCTGGTTGCCAAGGTCGCGGATCTCGATCTGCGTGAGCGGCTGACCCAGGTCTCGCATGAAGTGATCGCCCTGGAACTCGCCCCAGACCCGGCCATCGGGGTTGATGCAGATCTCGATCACATCAGGGCGGCGGATCGGATCCCCCAGCCGTGCCAGCGAGGCTTCGAGATAGCTTGCCGCCATCAGAGGATCTCCAGATCGCGGTCGACCATCACGGTGATGCGCGTTCCCTGCGGCACGCGGATCACCGGACGGATCGAGAGATAGTCCTGCATCACGCTGCGGCTGGCATCGCGCAGGTCCGTCGCCACATCGCTTGCCGCGTCCGAGGTCGTGTCGTCATCGATGCTCGCCGCAGCCGCTGCGGGAACCGCTCCGATCAGGGAGATCAGAGCGGCAGAGCCAAACCGGGTGCCGAAGCGGCTGTCGACATCGCCGGTGACGCCAGAGCGGCCAAGCTCATCACCGCCAAAAGCACTGATCTGGACGGTTTGGTTGTCGGGCAGAATGATCCGGTCCCAGCCGACCATCACCCGGGATTGCGCCAAGGATACCTCGGAGCGGTAGCGTCCGATCAGCTGGGCACCGCGCGGGATCAGGATGCGGGTGCCATCGAAGGAATGCACATCTTCCGAAACCACAGCACGGATCACACCGGGCAAGGTACTGTCCATGGCGGTTTCCAGCACAGCCTGGATCATGGTGCCCTGCACCACGGTATGACCGGGGTTCACGATGATTTCGGCGCGGGTCATGGGCGCCGCCGCCGCGCCACCCCGCACGAAGGCCTCGTCGGCGCTCAGCCGGGCAGCCTCGACCTCGGATTCCCCGTTCGCTCCCCCACCCACACCGGACCAGGCAAGCATGGGGGAGGTGATGCGGGCCTCGCGCGCGGCTGCCTCGGCGGCCCGCCGGCGTTCGAGTTCGGCAAGCCTTGCATCTTCCTCGCCGGTGCCGGGCGCTCCAAGCCGGGCAATCTCAAGATCCATGCGAATGCGCTCCAGCTCGCGGTCCCGCTCGACGAGCTGCCGCTCAAGAGCGCCGCGGGCTTCCGCGTTCGAGGCGTCCAGTGCCGCCAGTTGTGCTGTCAGATCCGCGATGGCTGCCTGTGCCGCTGGATCGCCCGTCTCTACGGGGCGCGCGCGCAATTCGGCCAGTTCGGCTTGCAATCTCCCAAGCGTTTCTCGCAGCTCGAGCTCTGCAGCGCTTGGCCCTTCAGGAACCGGCGCGGGCGCCGGAGCAGGTTCTGGAACCGGAGTCGCGGGGAATTCGCCGAAGCCTGACCCGGCGCTTTGGAATTCTTCAGCTGCAGCGGTGGGCAAACTGGGCTCGGGCTTTGGCTGCATCAGCATCCAGCCCAGTCCACCGATCATCAGAATGGCGGCGCTGCCGAGCAGGGCCGCAAAGAGAGAGGGGTGGGCGGGCGCTTTACGGTTCCCTGTGGAAGCCTCTATGGCTTTGAGGCGAGTGGCAAGGTCGTCAGGATCACTGCTCATGACGATGCCGCGCCCTCAGCGCCTGACATGTCCTGGATGCAGATGACCTCCTCTCCAAGGCGCAAAACCCATTGGCGGTGAACGCCCGAGACCCGGATCACGCCCTCTTCTTGTGCAACGGAGTTGACCGTTCGCTCCCGGCCACCCGTCCAGCGGAAGATCGCAGGGATGGGCGCGTTCCGCGGGAAGCGGAAATAGGTGAAGGTGCCATCATCCCAAACGGCAGTTGGCGTGAACTCGGTCTGGCTGCTCACGGCATAGTTGCTGTTTGGAGCACCCGCAGCGACAGCATTGATTGCAGGCGTGGCGGCATCTGGGTAGCGGAACTGCACGACATAATGCGGGGTCTCGCGCGCCTCGACGACATGGAAGTAGTAGGAGCGCCGGTTGGTATAGACGGTGATATTGGTCGCCACATTCGACGCCACCGGCTTGATGGCGAAGGCCCGGCCACCGGGCACGCCGTCGAACTGAAAACCCACCGTGTCGCCTGCGATGATAGAGCGAATGGTTTCCCCTTCGCCAAACTCGATCGAGGTCACGCGGGTCAGATTGGTGACCACACGGTAGACCTGACCTTCGGTCCAGGCCGCAACCCGGACCCGACTGTCATGTGATCCGGCCCGAGGTGTGGTTTCGGCGAACGCGGGCAGGGCTGCGACGATCAGGACGGCGGACAAAAGGCTGGAAGGGAGGAGTAGGCGGGGCAGGGCGAGCTTCATTCCGACCGATCCGATCTGATGGCATATTGAGTGACGGTGAAGCCGAAAGGGTTCTGCCAGACATCGTCGATGCTGCGAGCGCGTTCCGGGCGAAACTCGAACATAAGCGTTGCGGTGAAGAGCCCGACCTGGCCACCCTGCGGGCTGGTCAGGCGCTTGCGCAGCCGGACCTGAGCGCGGTTTTCACCGATCAACGTGATGCTGGCGATCTCGACCGCCATCTCAGAAGTGGCGCCGTAGCGGGTCGGAGGGAAACTCTCCTGGCCGCTGGTCCACATCGCCCGCATGCTGGCCTCGGCCGCGCCGATGGATTGCGCCAGAACGCGGTTGACCCGCAGATCGTTGTCGAGCTGGTTGTAGATCTCGCGGTCAAGGATGTAGCGGTAGATCTGGGACTCGATCACCGCCGGCCGCTCGGACAGTCGCACGGCCTGAACAGTGGCGTTCGGCAAGGCGAGACCGCTTTCCGGGTCATAGGGCACCACCACGGGCAGGGGCGGCTCAACGAAGATCGCGACGGCCGCCGCGGCAAGGCAGCCCAGAACCCCAAAACCGGCCCCGGACAGACCGATCACCCGCCATTGGCGCTCCCGGCGCAGCGCGCCGTAAACCAGCTCTTCTTCGACGACCTCACGCACGGCCATGCTCGTACCCGCCGTCATTCGAGGCTCGGCATGGTGAAATCCATGTAGCGCCGCTCTTCGGCGATGGTCGCGGCATCGACCACGCCGGCATTGCCCGCGCCGATCGTCTGGATCGCCTCCAGCTCCCACATCCGGGTCATGGCAATCGCCAGTTCCGCCGTGACGCGGGTGTTGTGGTCCATCGACGCCTTCAAATCCTCCATATCGGGGATCATCGCGACAAGGCGCTCGACCCGCGCCAGCGATTGCGCCGCCTCCGTATGGCTGTTCTGCGCTGCCGCCGAGAGCACCGCGCCGGTCGTAGCCCTTGTCGCAATGCCCTCGGCGCCGGGATTGCCGCTGGTGGCGATCTCGCGCAGGGAATCTTCGTCAAAACCCGCGCTCGCCAAGGCCTGCTGCATCTGGGTGCGCATCGGCCCCGCGGTGACCCCGAGCAGATTGCTCCAATCGCCTCGCTGGATGCCGCGGATCAGGCCGGGGATGTTCTCGAACTTTGCCTCGAGAAGCTGGTCCAACTCGCCGCCCATGATGAGGCCGAGGATTTCGCGCGGGCCGGTCAGCGAGGCATACATGCTCTGCAACTGGTCGAACTGTTGTTGAAGCATGTCCAGCTGCTCGAGCGCATTCTCGAAGATGTCGCTCTGGATCCCGAAATCTTCCAGCATCTGCTGCAGCTGACGGATTTCCTGGGCGATGTTCTGAGTATCGACCGTCGGCACGCCCTGGGCCGAGGCGCCGCTGGCGAGACCGAGACAAAGTGCCGTGCTGATCAGAAACCGTCTCATCGCAAATCCTCCAATCGGAAATCCATGAACCGCCGCTCGGCCGCCTGTGCAGCGGCCAGCGCGATCTGTTCGTCACTCAAGGGTTGGGTCTGCGCCGCTTTGAGCCGGGTGCGGATGGCAACGATCCGGGCCAGCTCGGCACGCGCATAGGTGTTCAGGGCGATGGACGCCTGCACGTCTTCAGTCGCTCCGATAAGCCTAATTATGTCATGTAAGCGCTGCGCTGCGACTTGAACCGACACCATGGAATAGTCGCCATAGACGCCGGATCCATGCGCCGAGAGGCTGAAGCTCGCATTGGCCAGCAGCACGGGATCGATGATGCCGAGCGCATCGGGACCGCCCACCATGGCGAGATATCGGTTGTACTGCGCCGGGATGACCACGACATAGTTCTGAGTCTCGGCGAAAGGCGGCACGCCGCTGTATTGCTGCACGCGGCCGGGCCCGGCGTTGTAAGCGGCAAGTGCATGGATGATGTTGCCATCGAACATGCCGAGCATCTGCGCGAGATAGCGTGCACCGCCGGTCACCTGCAGATAGGGATCCTCATAATAGGCCGGGTAGATGCCGAGATCGCCGGCGGTGCCGGGCATGATCTGGGTCAGGCCGAAAGCGCCGACGCCGGACTGAGCGCCGATCTGGAAGCGGCTTTCCTGCCAAATCAGAGCCTGAAGGAGGCAGCGCCATTGCACCGGCGTCAGGCCAGCGCGCGACACGCCGGAAAGAGAGTAGGTGTCGCGGGCTCCGCGGATGATCAGCTCTTCGACCGTTTCGCGGGCGTCACCGAACAGGCGGGTGGCGGCGGGGTTGCCGTCTTCGGGCGCAAAGAGCGCCGATGCAGCCGTCTCTCCCCCGTTCCCGGCCTCCAGCGCGGCCACACTCGCACCAACGGACACACTGGCGCCGACAGTCATGGCGCCAAGGATGTTCTCCAATGAGGCCAATTGCTGGCGCTCAATTTCGGCCAGTTCCTCTTCCCGGCTCAGCCGATCCCGCTGCAACGCGATGTCCAGATCCCGCTGTGCGATCGTCGCCGCCGTTCTGGCAAAGCCCTGAGCGTCAAAGGTCGGTACGCCTTGCGCGCCCAAGGGCTGTGCCAGAGAAATGCCGATCAGAGCCTGGGACAGGAACGGTGCCAGAATCCGGGCCATACCGTCAGTCCGCCGCGCCAATCAGAGTGAAGGCGCAGGGGTCTGCCGCTCGCGACACTTCACCGCCCATGGTCGAGACCGTGACGCCGGAAGGACGCTCGGCGAAACTGAAGCAATTGGCCCGTGGGGCCTGCCCGCCTGCACAAGCGGCAAGGAGCAGGAGACTGCCGAGGACGGGAAGATGAAGAAACCGGGCACCAGTTACACGAGACATCACGACTTCTCCTTCCAGAAATCAGGGCGGTCGCGGTAATCCGCCCCCACGAGTTGCTCGCCCTTCTCCATCCCGCCAAGGACGGTCACGAGAGGGCCGAGGGCTGAGAGATCGGCATCGATGACAACCGAGCCACGATCGTCGCGCACCAGCGCGAGACGCGATGCGGTACCCACACCCAGAAGGACATCGAGTTCCTTCTCGCTGAGACCGAGCATCGCGTAATCGGCCGCGCTGGCGCGGATGTTTGGCAGCAGGATCTGTGTCGGCACCGCCTCGACAATGGTCTTGCCGGTGCGCGTGCGCTCGAGTTGGCTCGCGTATTGGGTCATCATCACAACGACCGCGTTCTGCTTGCGGGCGGTGACAAGCCAGTTGCTCAGCCGGTCCGCGAAGTAGCCATTGTCGAGCGCTTTCCAGGCCTCATCGATCAAGATCACTGTCGGGCGTCGGTCCTCGATAACCCGCTCGACCCGGCGGAAAAGGTAGGAGAGCACGGCCATCCGCTCGCGCTCACTCTCGGAATCGAGAATCCCGGTCAGATCGAAGCCGGACACCTCGCCGCCGAGCGAAAAGCTGTCTTGCGGGTTGGCCCCGAAGATCCAGCCATAGCGGCCGGTTTCGGTCCATTCCTGCATCCGCTCGAAGAGATCGCCGTCATCATCGGTCGAGACCAGCAGTGAGGCGAAGTCTGACCAGTTACGCAGGCCCGCGTGGTCGGCGCCGGCGTTCTGGCGCACGACCTCCTGCAGGCGGTTGGTCTGAACCGGGGTCAGCGGCCGGTCGCGGCGCTCAAGCAGCGTCGCCAGCCAATCGGCAAGCCAAGCCTGACCTCGATTGTCGATCTCGGTCTGAAGTGGGTTCAGCCCGGTGGGTTTGCCCGCGCGTACGGTGGCATAGCTGCCGCCGAGAGCGCGGACCGCCATTTCCATCCCGGCGCGGTAGTCGAAGATGAAGAGCCGTGCCCCGGCCCGGCGGGCCATGGTCATCAGAAACGCAGCCAGCACCGATTTGCCGGAACCGGGACGTCCGAGGATCAGGGTGTGCCCGCCGGTCGGCTCTTTCAGAGGCGAGCCCTGTTCATGGAAACTGAACCGGAAACCGCTGCGCTCCGGGGTTGGAAACAGCGTGATCGGCACGCCCCAGGGCAGTTCCTCACCGGTCTTCCCAAGTGGGGTGCGGTGGAAGGTCGCGAGATCCGCGAAATTGTGGTTAGTGATCGCCGCCTTGCGGCTCCGCGCGCCGGTGTTCCCCGGGTGCTGCGCCATGTAATGCGCGCGCGACCCAAAGCCTTCCGAGATGAGGTTGATGCCGGAACTGGCCGAGATGTTGCGGATCTCGGCGCAGATATCGTCGAGATGGGCCCGGGATCTGGCATAGACCGCCACGGTCATATGGTGTTCGCCGAAGATCAGGCGCTTCGATTCCAGATCGTCCTGCGCCAGCTCCAGCTCCTGCGCGAGGCTGACCGCACCATCATTGGCAGCCTGCATCAGCCGAAGCTGGCGCTTGATCCGGCCCGCCATGATGTTGGAGTTGATCGGCACGAAGGAATGGGTGACGACCATATCGACCGGCAGGTTCAACTCATCGAGCATCAGACTGTCGGTCTTGGCCGGGTAGTTCTTGACGGCAAAGATCGCGCCAAACTTGTCGCCCACGGCGCCATCAGTCAGATGGATCTCTGCGCTGCGGAAGGTCACGCGCGTGTTGGCCACGTCCTCGGCGAGGATGCCGAGGCGCGAGGCCGGGAAGAGAGGGTGCTCCTCGCCCGTGTTCAGGCTGCCGAGGAAGCCCAGCAATTCCCCGCTCTCGGCCCTCAGCACGCGCGGCTTCAGATCGGCAAAGCTGGAGAGCATGAAACCTACCACCTCCTCGAGCTTGCGCAGGCGCCGCACAGAGTCGGCTGCCAGGCGGGCGCGCGAGGCCGCTGCGATGAAGGGGATTCGGCTGCCCGGCTCGGGGCGCTTCAGGATCGAAAGCGTGAGGGTTTTGTCGCGCAGCCCGCTCTTCGACAACTGCGACTGCCAGCGCGCGTCTACCGCGGCTGCGAACCCGTCGCCTGGCATTGGCGGCAGTCGCGTGTCCACCGCCTTTGAGACCTTGTGCAGATAGAAGGAAAACTCCGTCCCGACCTGTGCCACCACACCCGCAAGCAGCGACCCGATACGGTCGAGATGGCTGTCCTCGGACGTGGTGCTGTTCACCCCTTCAAGCCGGATACATTGCATCAGCTCATTTCCCCGAGTGCGGATCGTGTTGCCGGCGACCAGGCTGACATAGGGCAGCATATGTGCGAGCCACTTCTCCTTTCCGACCCAGATCGGCATCGCCGAGATCGGATCGGCGACCAAATTGGCGCTATCCGCTGTGGCGCTCACGGCATCACGGGGCATAGCTGTCTCCCCCGTGATGCTTGCGGTTCCGGGTCGGCGGGGTTTCCTGCAGCGTGATCACCAGCACATCGAGGAAGTTCGGGTCCCAATCCGCCGCCTTCCACAGAAGCGGCCAGGCAACCGCGGCCGCCACAGCGATGATCCAGCTCTGGACCGAGAGGAACAGCATCGACCAGCCAAAGAGCCAGACCATGGCATACATGATCGGCAGCCCCATCAGCTTGGGGGGCCGCAAGAGGCCGATGAAGACGCGCGACTGTTCCGCCATGATGCCGAGACCTCAGGTGGTCCAGATCGCGGCAACGATGGTCGGCGCGGCGGCAATGCCGGCAATCGCCACCAGCACCCAAAGGGCTTGGCGGAAATCGAGAATGCCGAAGAGCCAGGACAGAAAGACCCCGATCAGCGCCAGCGTGCCGATCACGATGCCCAGGGGGCCGGTGATGGCATCGACAATGCCTTGCAGCAGTGTCTGCACCGGCGAGAGGTCGATGCTCTGTGCCAGCGCAGGACCTGCGAGCATCACAAAGGCCATCGCCATGACAGCCGTGACGGAAGGGGACTTCATCAACTCGTTCCTTTCAGCCGCGCATAAACGGCCTGCACACGGGCCACATGGCCCTGGGTCTCAACATAGGGGGGGATGCCGCCGTGGCGGCTGACGGCCTCGGGTCCGGCGTTATAGGCGGCTAGCGCCAGTTCCGGCGTGCCGAAGGTCTCGAGCATCAGGAGGAGATAACGGGCCGATCCGTCGAGATTCTGCCGCCAGTCATTCGGATCGACCCCGAGAAAGCTGGCGGTGTCGGGCATCAGCTGGCCAAGGCCGATTGCACCGGCATGGCTGAGCGCGGAGGGGTTATAGGCGCTCTCGACCTCGATATTTGCCCGATAGAAGAGTGCCCAGTCGGTAACAGACAGCCCCGCCCGCCTCAGCGCGGCATGGCCACCGTAGCGCAGCGCGGTGTCTTCTATGCCTTGCAGGATCTCGGGACTGGCGGAGGCGGGCCGAGGCGCGGCGTCACTGGCACCAGTGTCACCATCATCCCGCGGTGTTGAAAAGAGGAAGAGCCGCTCCGGCTTCTCGGCGCCGAACTGGCGCATGAAGCCAGTATCGGATGACACCGTGGCCAGTTGGCCGTCCAGCGCCACCCGAAAGACAAAGCCCTCTGCGTTCGCGCCAGCCGGAGCGAACGCGGCAAGGACGCAGAGGGCCAGAAGAAGGGATGAAGCCTCAGCCCTGCTGCGCGGGCGCGGGCTCTGGCAGTTGGTGGAGAGAACGTCCCCCTTCTTCGAGCGGAATATGCGCTGTGCGCATGCCGATATCCGAGAGGAAGCTGACAAGCCCGGCAACGGTCTTGAACTCACGGGCCTTGATGTAATTGCGGCTGGTGACGACGATCTTCTCATCGCCGCCCGAAGGGCCGATGGCCCGCACATACCAGGAGCCGTACCAGGCGTTGAGGCGCTTCTCGGCCGCGGTCCGACAGACCACTTCGGCCGAATAGCCCTGGGCGAGCAGCTGTCGCAATCCGTCTTCTGTAACCACATTCGGGGCGTCTTCTAACATGGTCTCCCCGCGGCTCCTCTCCATAGAATGGGTCAGGCCATGGGGAATCAAATCACCATAGCCGTAGCATTACACCATTATTGATGGCAATGATTATTTGATGCCTTGACGGCAGATCATCGCTCCATAAAGGTGGATAGCCCAAGACTGTGGCAAATCAAAGCAATGACGGGGCCTCGTCCGAAACATGGTGAAGCTGCGCCTGATATCCTGCCTTGTCGCGATCATGGTGAGTTGCTCCGCCGCCTTAGCATCATGCGATCCCCCTGAACGGCCATGGTTGCCAAGCGACCCGGCCGATGTACGGGCCTATGCCGATCTGATCCGGGAGGACTTCGAGGGCTACATCTCCGCGGTGCAGGAGTATTTCCGCTGCCTCGATGCCGAGCGTGCCCGGGCCTTCTCCGAGGCACAGGAGGTCAGTCAGGATTACGGGCGTTTCCAGAGCGTGGTGGGACACTGAGCCGAAGATCGGACGCGTCAGCCATGCGATAAGCAATGCAAGAATATTGCATTCAATAGTGGTGTATCGTAGCGATAGGGGGTAACTGAGCGAGTCGCCTCCATGTCCCCTGCCCTTCGAACCACCGTTTTGACAGCCTCTCTGGCCCTGACCGCCGCAGTCTCGAGCCCTTCCTCCGTCCAGGCACAGACCTACCAGATCGACTGCGCCATCCTTCTGTGCCTCGCCGGCGGATGGCCAGCCTCTGTCCCCTGCGCGCGGGCCCGCGCCGAGTTCATTCGCCGCATCACGCCCTGGCCGGTCGAGCCACCGCTGCAGATTTGGCGCTGCCCGATGGGCGCATCCCTCGGTGGCGATGCGCCGCTCAGCCCGATGGAGCGGCTCTATGACATTGCGTTCCGCGAGCCGCTTGAAAGTACCCTGCCCATCCCTATCGACGTGCCGGGTCTGACCCTCGCGCAGGCCCTGGAGCAGGCCGATATCGACATCTCCGGCGATGCTTTCGACTTCGTGCGCAGCATCCGGGTTTATCACATCCAGTTCAGCCAGCATCAAAACCGCGATGGCGACTGCATTCGCAGCGATTCCACCCGTCTCGGCTCCTATGGCACGCAAGGCGACTACGGTTGGGCCAGATCCTCGGTGGCCGCTGTCCCGGAGGCATCTGATCTCGCGGTGCCGGAGCATTGCCGCAGCTATTCCTGGCGCTCGGTCTTCGTGGATTGGCGTGACCATGCCGGGAACTATGGATCGGAAGAGGTCCGCTATTGAAAAGCCGCCGGAGCCTTGCGGCTCCAGCGGCTCTCTGTGTCGGGGACGTTCGATCCCCTTTTTGAAGACGACGCCAGACCAAAGGTCCAACACCAAAACCTCAAAGAACACTCACCTAGCCAGAGTATTCTAGTCCATCCTTTGAGGTTGCGCAACCAATAATGTTATATTGCATGCTATGGTGATGTATTGCTGTGATCCTGGCGCGTCGTATCGGAGACGACGATCATGGAACTCACCACTGGCGCCATCCTTCGCCGCATCACCCACACAAACCTCTCCTGCGCCGCACACAAGCTTGCGACACTGATCCTCGACGGCATCGCCTGGAAGCAAGGCTACAACGGCCTGCCCCATGGAACCGCCGCCTTTACTCTGAGCGATCTCGCCGAACGGATGGAGGTCTCGCGCCAGCATCTGCACAACCTGCTGACGGAGCTGGCGGCTTCCGGACTGCGGCTTCTGCGCCATCGCGGCAAGGGCAGGTCCGCGCCCTGGCTCTTCCGGTTCGGCTGCTGCGATCAGCCGGATGCTGAGGATGACGTGTCAACCACAGCTGACATCTCGCCTTATATAAGAGATTCAAACAAAAATGTATTTCATGGAACAATCATGGTGGATCGTGAAAAGCCGGAAACGGCGGCGCGGTGGCTGGCGCTGATCGGGAAGGCAAAGGCCGCCCTGCCCTGCCGCGCGGCCGACAGTCGACACATCTGGGATCGCTTCCGGGAGTTCAATCGGCGGCGTGGGCGTGAGGTTGTGCCGGCGGGATATCTGCTGGGGTTTATGCGGAAGTGGAAAGGCAGCGGTGCTGAGTTTCGACAGGGGCCGCCTCCGCAAGCTGCCGCGTCAGTCTCGCCAGAAGCCGCTCAGTTGCAGCGACTGATGGCACCAGCCCCGTTCATCAACCGATACTTCCACGAAAGTGACCTGAAACGGACAATCGGCGTGGATCGCTATGAGGAGCGGGTAGACGATCTGCGCAGCAGGTTCGGCTGTTCAGTGTTCCAGGCACAGCTGGCTGTGCACGGAATGGCAGTGGCTAAAGGAGTAATCCAGCGATGAGACAAATCCGCGTCTCGGGTTTCGTCCGCAGTGACCTTCCCGCTGAGATATCAATGTCGCACGTCGGCAGTAACCCCATGTTCCAGACGTTTTGTCAGCAGAGTTCAGCGACTGTGACCGCTAAAAAGGGCGGACACCGGCCTGACGGCGGCGCAGCAAGGCGGTAGCAGCAACCTTATGGAAGCAGACGTTCCGGCGGACCGCAGAGAGATCGCAGCGGGATCTACCGTGAGGGCGCAAAGCAGTGTGATGGCAGTGAGGCAGAACGATCGCGCGAAAGCCTAAGATCGGACGCCCCGCTCATGCCAAATGAGCCTCACATTGTAGTAGATCAAGTTCTTTTGCAGAGTGGGCAGAGTATCTTGGAAGTGTCCCGATTCGTTGGAAATTGGGCAAGTGCCCTTGTCTTGATGGCGCTCTCAGATCAATCACATATCGCAGCATCATCTAGCTGCTCAAAAGTCTGGTGGAGATGATGCGGGTAGCTCGAATCGTGATTCAGAATTTTCGCACGTTCGCGTCACTCGACGTGAATGTCGCAGATGATCTATGCTGCATCATCGGAGAAAATAATACTGGCAAGACTGCAATCCTTCGCGCAATCCAGATCTGCCTGGACAATATGCTGCCATCGACTTTCCGAGCGCTCCTGCGCGAGGATATCCACTCCGCAGTCGACATCTCCAATCCGAGCCAGGTTCTGATCGGCATTGAACTGACCGGCTTCGAGGGGCGGGTGAACGAAGAGGCACTGGTCAGCACATGGAAGACCGCTCCAGATCGAGCACGCATTTTCTATCGCTTCCGGCCGCGCCCGTCCGTCCGGGAGCAGCTCGGCAGTGGTGACATCACCCCCGGTACGTTAACTCTTGAGGACTATCAGTGGGAAATACGCGGTGGTGGAAACCCGGCCATCGACCTAACCGAAATTGCTTGGGATGAGGAAGGAATCGGCGAGTCGGTGCGGTTCGCGGATCTACAATCCTACCTTCTAGTTCACCTGCCTGCACTCCGCGATGTTGAGAATGACTTGCGCAATCCTCGCCAGTCACCGCTCATCCGCTTGATCGAAGCCTTCGAGATCGATGTGACTGAACAGGACGAGTTGATTGCGATCCTCGACGAGGCCAATCAGGCGATCGCGCGCTCGGCGACCATCGCCGAGATTGCTGCAGCGATCGACGCTCGGTTCAAGGATGTGTCCGGCCCCGCCTTCGAGATGGATGCAACGCTTGGTCTTTCCGCCGCCACATTCCGCGCAATCATCCGGAACCTGAAGATCATTCTGTCGGACCTGTCGCTCACCGCCTTTGAACCCGGTCGCAACGGCCTCGGCATGAACAACATCCTCTACATCGCTATCTTGATGGAATATCTCCAAAGGAGGATCGCACTCAACCGCTCGGCCGGACAGTTGATCCTGATCGAGGAGCCAGAAGCGCATCTCCATCCACAGCTACAATTCTCACTGATCGCGGCGTTACGCGCGATTGGTGTGCAGACCATCCTTACCAGTCACAGCACCCAGGTGACGTCGCAGGTGCCGCTGAGTAGCATTGTGTCTCTCACTAAACGCGACGACGCGACCATCGCAGCGGGGAATCTGGCGCTCAACGCGACGTTGACGACGCCAGAGATTGCAGATCTCGAACGCTATCTCGATGCAACCAAGAGTGCATTGCTTTACGCTCGCAAAGTTATGCTGGTCGAAGGCCCGGCCGAGATGTTCCTCGTCCCTGCGTTAATCGAGCAGGTGTATGGCGTGAAGCTCGAGCGGCTAGGAATCTCAGTTATCGCGATCCACGGCGTTCATTTTGACGTATACGCCAAGCTTTTCCGCGCTGGCTCGCTTGAGAAGAAATGCGCCATTGTGGCCGATGCCGACATGAAGCCATCCGATGCCGAGGACTTCGACCCGGAAACCGATGCCCCAGATCTAGTGGCGTTGGAAGGCGAATTCGTGTCGATATTCTTAGGCGCAACTACTTTTGAGCTCGAACTCGTATCGGTGGGGCGTTTACCCATGCTGATCGAAACCGTGCGCGCTCTCGGTGCTCCGCAGATTCTCGCGCAGATGGAGGGCGGCCTTGCCGCTCTCACTCGTGGTGAAATGGACCTGGACGACGAAGTTGCTCTGCGTGTTGAACTTGGCCGCATCACACTCAATACCGCCAAGCGATTTGGCAAAGCCCGCTTCGCGCAGATCGCGGCCCGCTATGCCCACCTCGCTACCGACCTGCCCGTATACATTGAGCACGCCTATGAATGGCTTACCGAATGATCCCATTGACTCCAGAACAGCGCGAAGCGGTCGACCATGACGGTAATCTTCTACTGACTGCCTGTCCTGGTAGTGGCAAGACGCGCGTCATCCTCGCCAAGCTGCTGACCTTGGCGGATCAACTAGTCGGCACGCCACAGTTCATCGGATGCATCACCTATACCAACGCTGCGGTCGACGAGATCGAAGCCCGGCTGCGCACATATGGCAACAACGCGATCACTGATCGCTGCGAAATATCTACGATCCACGCCTTCTGCCTGCAATTCATCCTGCGTCCCTACGGTTGGCTTATTCCCGAGGTGCCGACCCGCTTCCAAGTGCTCTCCCGCGAGAACAGTCTGTTCGAGCAAATCGTCACGGCCGTGGAGGACGCCTTCGGGCGCAAGCCCGCGGGCCAGGTTTTCGATGACTATGAATCACTGCGTATCGATGTGAGTGGCCATCCTTGCGGCCAAGGAATCGAGACTGGGATCGTCACTACCGATTCTGCTCTTCTATATTGGGATAGGGTGCGCGCCCACGGCTATCTCGATTTTGCGATGATCCTCTACTACTCGTGGAAAATCCTCGAGCAGCACCCGTTCGTGGGACGCGGCATAGCGAGCCGCTTCGAGTGGCTGCTAATCGACGAATTTCAGGATACCACTGATATTCAGATTGCCATCTTCGGGGCACTCCAGCGTTTCCTCCAAACCCGCTTCTTCCTTGTGGGCGACCAAAACCAGTCGATCATGCGCTTTGCCGGCGCCCGCCCCGAACTGGCAGAGCAGTTCGGCGACCAGATCAATGCGCACCGCGATATAGCATTGACCGGCAATTTCCGATGCGGGCCGGCGATCGTCACTACTGCAGCGACTCTCATCCCGACTGTTCCGGGGATGCAGTCGGCGGGCAATGCGGCTCAGTTCCCGGCCCAGGTGAACTACGTCAATGTCGGTCGGCCGATCGATGCCATCACAGATCACTTCCTGCCCAGCCTACAGAACGCCGGCATCCCTCTCGGGAAGGCCGCAATCCTCGCGCCATGGTGGACGCATCTCATCCCTGTAGCCCGTGCCCTTCGCGAATTCGATGTGCCGGTGTTTGGTCCGGGCGCCCGACCCTATAGGCGACGCCGACTGCTCGCTGGACTTGCCGAGCAGCTCGGGGCATGCGCCGAGGCTGGCAACTACATCGGACTGCCAGGTGTCGAGCGGGCGCTGTTTCGCCTGATCGGTGACCTCACTGGAAACTCGCGTTACGACATGTTCAGTTATCAGGGGCGCCGGGTCGCGCTTGGTCTGATCTACCTCGCTCGCGAACTCGCCGAGCGCCACCTCGGCGGTGCCGCTTGGCTGCGCGCCATCGCCCGCTCGGCCGGAAATTATCTCGAACGCGAAGAATGGCTGCCTGGTGCCGCCAAACAGTCGTTGATCGATTCGGCGGAGGAGATGCTTTCGGATATGCAGGCCAACAAAGTCGATCTAGCGAACCTACTCATCTCCGATATGGGCCTGTTCGCCAATCCAGAACATGCGCTAAAGCTAATTACGCTACACAATTCCAAGGGGCGGGAATTTGATGGTGTCGCTCTGATTTGCATGAACAACGGCAGTATCCCGCATTTCTCGACATCGACGCAAGAGGCCTATGACGAAGCACGGCGGCTGTTTTATGTTGGGCTAACCCGGGCTAAACGCGTCCTCGTCGTTGCTTCTGATCAGTCTCACTGGAGAAATAAGCCGACCCCCTTCATCGTGGAGGCCGGCCTTGGATAATTACGTAGTCCTTGCAGTAGGCTGAGCTCCTCTGCTGAACTCTCTTATGGCCTTGATGAAGGGAAGAAAATGCCAGTTAGGAAAGCGCGTGTGCTCGGACTTGGCGTTTACGACGAGGTCAGGCAGGCGGGCTTGCAGAGCCAAGACTGGCAAGACATTCGAACCAGGATCAATCACGCCAGGCCCGAGCCTTTGGCATTTTGCCTTGGATGCAATGAACCGGCGCATGTCAAGGCTGCCACATCTACTGAGCGCAGCCCACACTTCGCTCATTACAAGGGAGGTGGTCTGTCCTGCCCATGGGGCGAAGATGGGGGCCGTAATCCGGACGATGTAAGGGCATCAATCTACGCCGGGAATCAGGAATCACCTCTCCACAAGAGCATGTGCAATCAGGTGTTGGAGCTGATCAGCCTAGATCCTCGATATGAGCTAGGATCCGGTGTCGTCGATGGCTACCTTCCTCCTAACGGCGCAGGCAGGGGCAGATGGCCAGATGTGAGGTTCAACCTCGACGGTCTAGGGAAATTTGCTGTCGAGGTGCAGCTCGCACCGAGTTTGGCGACGGAGGTGGTCGCCCGTAGCAAGTATTATCTCTCCCAGGGCATTCACCTTATTTGGTTAGTTCCGTGGTATACCTTCGATCGTGTCGCTCGTGCATTCACCGCTGATATCGCACAAGAGGCAGGGGGGAATCTTTTCGTCCTCGACGACAGCGCTGTGGCGGCCTCACTGGAACGCCAAACACTCTGCCTTTGGGCGGCTTGGCAAGCAGACACTGGGATGGAGCGAAGGCTTATTAGCCTCGACGATCTTGAATATCGATCAGACCGCCATCCCCTATTGAAGGACGTGGCAACACCTGCGGTGTTCCGAGAGGCCTCACTGAGGCGAGAAAGCCTGATCGGTGAGCTGATCAGGACCAAGAGCAACTGGTCGTCCGCTATACTTCACCCTGTGACCGGTGAGCGTGACAGCGATTTCGACCGGCTTCTGCGAGTTATGTTCTCGATATGGGCAGAGGCAGACGGCAGATGGGCGAACTTTTTGAACAAGCAGGAGAACATCACGGGACTCTTAAACGCCTACCTGAACTCTCAAGACGGTCAGTGCCGCGCACAGATTATCAATGACATGCTGACGAGAACTCGTGCATTCGGCCAAATACGCGCAACAGTCTGGAATAAAATGAGAGATGCTTTGAGGAATCCCCAGCTCAGTGTCGTAGACCCGACCATTTCAGAAGCGATGTCCTACTTTCCCGAGGTCTACCGAGCAGACCTTCGAGGAGATCCTATACGAACTGACATCCTGCCAGACTGGGCTACGTGAGCCAGCCATTTGATTTCAGCAGGCAGCAGGCAGCCGTTGCCTTTAGGGCTCTGTGGCTGTTTGGGAGCGGCATCTTCGAAATGGGCCGACCTTGCCAAGCTAGGTCCAATTTAAACGAGACCATCGAACGGTCGTTTGTTATGTTACGGCACGCTGCTCGGAATGCTGATCGGACCATGCCCAACTCGACGATTGCTAGCTCGCTTGCGAGGCGGTCGGGGTACCTCGCCGCGCATGGACGAGCCGGTGTTCTGGCTCGGATCCTGGCAGCTTGAGTGCGGGACTAGGGTCGTGCACCAGCCCAGCCGGGCTCACGTCAAAAGCAACTCTTCCGTTCACCGATGACACTCGGCACCCTTAGCGCCGGATCTCTATCCCGTAGAGTATTGATCACGCGCCCGACCAGACCGATCCGCCAGCAGGCGATGCGGGTGCGGATACCGAATGTCCGTTTTAGAGAATGCTGCAATGCAGCATCCGCGGTAGCTGATCGGCTGCTATGGGCCGAATACGTCAACCCCTGCTACTTCGTGCGCGTCATCTTCATGCGAGCTTTTGGATAGAAGCTTGCATAAGGGCGGTGGATAAAATCCCAATGGAATAAGGCGCAATCTTCAAGGCCGAGAGTTTTTCCTTTCCCTGATGCAAGCTTTCTCGCAATATTCATCTGATAGCCTGCAAGGATGGATCAATGGCCGCGTCGTCAGAAACCACGTGGAACAAGGGGCGTGTGGTGGGCAAAAAGCCTCCCCTCACGCCGGATCAGGTTGCCCTGATCCGGATGCTCCTGCGCCAGGAGAAGGCGCTGCGCGACCTGGCATTGTTCAGCACCGCTCTCGACACCAGCTTCCGGGGCTCTGATCTGGTGCGCCTGCGGGTCTCGGACGTCGCCACCTCCGCAGGGGTGCGCGAGATCGTCGAAATCCGGCAGAAGAAAACCGAAAATCGCAACGCCCGCCCGGTTCAGGCACGGCTGTCCGACAACACGCGGGAGAGCTTGCGCGCCTATCTCGTTGCCGCTGAGAAACCTCTGTACGACTGGCTCTTCACCGGACAGGGGCCCAGATGGTCCCACAACCATCTCAGCGAAAGCCAGCTCTGGCGGCTGTTCAAATCCTGGCTCGAAAAAGCGCGTCTCGATCCCAGTCTCTATGGCCTGCACTCCCTGCGCCGGACCTTCCCAACCCATATCTATCAGCAAACCGGCAATCTGCGGGCAGCCCAACTTCTGCTCGGACATGCCAGCATTGAGAGCACCAAGGATTACATCGGCACGGGGCAGGCTGAAGCCCTTGATATCGCACGGAGGCATCACCTCTGAGCATGCAGACCTATCTCGAAAAGCGCCATCCAGCAAAAAACATCGCCCGGTTTTATCGGATGGCCGTCATGCCCAACCTGTTTGGGGAATGGTCGCTTTATCGGGAATGGGGTCGCATCGGACAGGACGGTCAGGTCCGCTTGGACTGGTTTGAAGAAGAGCACCAAGCCATCGCCGCCTTGCTCGCGTTAGAAAAGTCCAAACGGCAGCGCGGATATTGGGTCATGCCGCAGCAGCTCTCAATGTTTGATTGATAACTGTCCATTATCGCCGTACATCCAGAGCAAGCGGGGAGATATTATGATCCATCCTGGAATCCTGGTCCGGCAAGAATGCCTTGGCCCCAATGCTCTCTCCGTCACGGAGGCTGCGCAGGTGCTGGGATGTAACCGGCAGACCCTTAGCAATCTCCTCAATGGTCGGTCTGGCATCTCGCCGGAAATGGCGCTGCGTTTGGAAAAGGCCTTCGGCACATCCGCTCGCGCCTGGATGGAACGACAACTGAATTACGAACTGGAAACGGTCATGGCACGTGCCGATGAGATCGAAGTCCAGCCATTTACGAGGCAGACCCCATGAACCCGGTTGAAATCGAACAGGCCATTTCGGACCTCGCCGAAGCTCCCTTCGACGCCGCAGAATTCCCCTACGCCTTCCTTGAAGCCTTCGGCCGCAAGGAAACGGAGATCAAGAAACTGCGCAAAGGCGACTCCAACAAGTCGGACCTTGGTGGAGTCCTGCAACGCAACAACATCCACATCGCGACCTGCGCGCCGGGCGAAGTGTCTCAGACCCTCGCGGCACTTAAGGCCAGCCCCGCCACGGCCAAGCACAAGGCCAAGTTCATCCTCGCAACCGATGGGCAGACCTTCGAAGCGGAAGATCTGATCGGCGGCGATACGGTGGCTTGTGCCTACCCGGATTTTCCGGACAGCTTTGGCGTATTCCTGCCGCTCGCGGGCATCTCCACCGTCAAGCAGATCAAAGAAAGTGCCTTCGATATCAAGGCAACCGGACGGCTCAACCGGCTCTATATGGAGCTGCTGAAGGACAACCCAGAATGGGGCAAGGTCGATCGGCGGCCCGACATGAACCATTTCATGGCACGACTGATCTTCTGCTTCTTCGCCGAAGACACCGATATCTTTGCCTCATCTAGGCTGTTTACGGGCACGATCGAGCAGATGTCGAACCGTGATGGCACGAACACCCACGAGGTCATCAGCGAAATCTTCCGTGCTATGAACGTCCCGCTGGCAGACCGATCCAGTGCCAATCTACCCCGCTGGGCGGATGCGTTTCCTTACGTGAATGGCGGGCTATTCTCTGGCTCAACTGAAGTGCCGCGCTTCTCCAAGATCGCTCAACGTTATCTCAGCCATATCGGCGGGCTGGACTGGACCAAAATCAATCCAGACATCTTCGGTTCGATGATCCAGGCTGTAGCCGACGAAGATGAACGCTCTGTCTTGGGCATGCACTACACGTCCGTCCCGAACATCCTGAAGGTGCTGAACCCACTATTTCTCGACGACCTGAACGCGGCGCTGGAAGAGGCGGGCGACAATGCCCGCAAGCTCCTGAACTTGCGCAACCGAATCGCGAAAATTCGGGTGTTTGACCCAGCCTGTGGCTCCGGAAACTTTCTGGTCATCGCCTACAAGCAACTTCGTGCGATCGAGGCTGAGATCAACCGCCGCCGAGGCGAGGCCGATCGAAAGACTGACATCCCCCTGACCAACTTCCGAGGTATCGAAATCAGGGATTTTTCCGCAGAGATTGCTCGGCTGGCGCTAATCATTGCAGAGTACCAGTGTGACGTGACCTATCGAGGCCAGAAAGAGGCACTGGCCGAGTTCCTGCCGCTGGACAGTCAAAACTGGATCACCTGTGGCAACGCACTGCGGTTGGACTGGCTGTCGATCTGCCCGCCAACCGGAACTGGCGTGAAGTTCCAAGCCGAAGACTTGTTTCAGACGCCTCTAGATCAGGCACAGATCGACTTCGAAAACGAAGGTGGCGATACATATATCTGCGGGAACCCTCCGTACAAAGGAACGAAGAACCAGACGAAAGACGAAAAAGATGATTTAAGAACCATTTTCGCGCCTTACACCAAGAGAAGCGGAACGCTCGATTACGTATCAGGATGGTTTCTCAAAGGTGCGGAGTTCTTCCGGTACTCAAAAGGCGCCTTTGCGTTTGTGACGACGAATTCGATATGTCAAGGTGGCCAAGTTCCAGTGCTTTGGCCGATTCTATATTCACTTGGATCTGACATTTTCTTCGCGCATCAATCCTTCAAATGGCGAAATTTAGCTAGCCAAAATGCAGTTGTGACAGTGATAATTGTCGGTTGCGACCAAAGATCCGTCAAGAAGAAAAGGCTTTTCCAGACTTCTGGAGAAGATGGGCAAATTGAGATCATTACAGACGAAATTGGCCCATACCTCATCCCGGGCAGTCGTGTAATCGTTGAAGGCCGCACTTCGCCGCTTTCCGATTTGACGCCAATGCAGTTGGGTAATGCCCCATATGATGGGGGCAATCTAATTCTTGAGGACAGTGATGCGGTGTCTTCACTTGATCTAAGTGAAGATGATTTTCGCACATTTATCAGAGATCTCTGGGGTTCTACAGAGATCATAACAAAGTCTCCCAGAAAATGTATCTGGATCGAAGATGTAAATAAAAACCATGCACTTAAAATTGCGAAAATTAATGAAAGAGTTGATCTCGTGTACAAAATGCGTATCTCAAGCACAGATGCGGGTACGCGCGCAATGGCTCCACGATCCCATCAGTTCCGGGAAATGAATTCTGCAAAATCACAAACTATCGGCGTCCCCATTCGTAGCTCAGAATTTCGTCCATACTTGCCAGTTGATCTTTTGCCCGGCAACTGCTGCATAACCAACTTAGCTTATGCTATTTATGATGGGCCGGTTCTTAATATTTCTTTGATTGGCTCTCGATTGCATTTAGTCTGGGTCGGGGCCGTTTGCGGCAGAATGAAGACTGACTTCAGCTATTCCAACAAGATGGGGTGGCATACCTTCCCGGTCCCTAAGCTGACCGAGAAAAATCGTGAAGACCTGACACGCTGTGCCGAAGACATTCTTCTGGCGCGAGAGGCACATTTCCCAGCCACCATAGCTGACCTCTATGACCTTGAAAAAATGCCCGCTAACCTCCGAGCGGCTCATGAACGCAATGACGAAACCTTAGAGCGCATCTATATCGGCCGTCGCTTCAAGAATGATACCGAACGCCTGGAAAAGCTCTTCGACATGTATACGAAGATGACCACGAAGGTGCCAGCGTGACAGACTTCAACAGCATGACTTTGATGGCGGCAGGTGAAGTGATCGCCGAAATGTCCACTCAAACGGCATTCTCCGCGCTCACATTGAGTTGGGACGTAGAGGATTTTTGCAACTCGGGATCGGTTGCCTCTAGAGCCAATGATCTCGTGAGGTTTGCGAAAAGCCGCATGGGGCAACAGAGGCATGTTCCAACGGCTCGTGGTCTCTGCGACCTGCCCAGAGCAATGATTGAACATGCCATAACGGCTTCTGAAAAAGTAAAACTCGACAGATCTGATGCTTGGTCAAGGCTCGTGGCAGGCCTGAAAATGGACGGTTTCGAAGTCGGGGAAGACAAATTACCGGACCCTTCTGGGCGGAAATCTATCTTCGAAAATGGACCTATCATGATTGCCATGCCAACTCTTAAGCGGATGTTGCCTCAATCAGCGCCGGGTTTGGACTTTCGTGAGGCTGACAACGAGGTGGTAGGTATTTTGAGAAAGCACGCCTTCAAAAATGCGCTTGGCCACATAGAGCAGGCGATGTCAGCATTCCACAGAGGCGAGTGGGCAGGTGCAAACGCACAGCTTAGAACCTTTACCGAAAGCTATCTGTCACAGCTGGCAACTCGGCTAGGATATATAGGCGAAAACAAGATGAACGAACGATTTAAGTTCCTCGGAGAACTAAATCCTCCCTTCTTGCTTTCGGCCTACAACGAATGGCACTCGAACGAGAGCAAGGCGCAATTTGCTAAGGGTCTGTGGATCCGGATGCATCCTGAAGGCAGTCATCCCGGTCTGTCTGAGGAAGAAGATGCGACTTTTCGACTGCAAATCACCCTAGTTACCGCAAGGCTTTACCTGAGACGCTTTGACAAACGGATTTCCCAAAAATGACTGCTTCAGCTCCTTCAGTATCCGTTTCCTATCCAGCAAATGGAAGCTCCACCAAGTCCAACGAGCTTGGAATGCGTACTATGCAGGAGAGCGCCTATGAAAAGCGCGGTGAGCAATACTTGCTGATCAAGTCACCGCCTGCTTCGGGGAAAAGCCGGGCACTGATGTTCATCGCGCTCGACAAGCTGCACAACCAAGGCCTCAAGCAGGCCATTATCGTGGTTCCGGAAAAGTCGATCGGATCCAGCTTCGCTGATGAGCCACTGTCTCAGTTTGGTTTTTATTGGGACTGGACCGTCGAGCCGCGCTGGAACCTGTGCAACGCTCCGGGAGGAGACAGCGGCAAAGTCGGGGCGCTTGGCACGTTTTTGGAAAGTGACGATCGGATCCTCGTCTGCACCCATGCAACTTTCCGCTTCGCAGTAGACAAGTTCGGCATCGCAGCATTCGATGACCGCCTTATCGCCGTGGACGAGTTCCACCACGTCTCAGCCAACCCAGATAACAAGCTGGGGGCGCATCTAGGCACGCTTATCACACGCGACAAGGCGCATGTGGTTGCCATGACTGGATCGTATTTCCGAGGTGATACTGAAGCCGTGCTGTCGCCCGAAGATGAGGCGCGCTTTGAGACTGTTACATATACATATTATGAGCAGCTCAGCGGCTACACATGGCTGAAAACGCTCGACATCGGGTATTTCTTTTACAGCGGCTCCTACGCCGACGAGTTGCTCAAGGTTTTGGATCCGAATGAGAAAACCATTCTGCACATCCCGAACGTCAACTCGCGTGAAAGCACGAAAGACAAGCATCGGGAAGTCGAGCATATCATCGACGCCTTGGGCGACTGGCAGGGTACCGATCCTTCTACGGGCTTCCAGCTGGTAAAGCGACCCGATGGCAAGGTGCTGCGAATTGCGGACCTCGTGGATGATGATACCGCCAAGCGGGACAAGGTCTCGGCGTCACTGAAAGATCCAGCCCAAAAGAACAACCGTGACCATGTCGACATCATCATCGCGCTTGGCATGGCGAAGGAAGGCTTCGACTGGATTTGGTGTGAACATGCGCTGACCGTCGGCTATCGCTCCAGCCTAACCGAGATCGTTCAGATCATCGGACGTGCCACACGCGACGCCAAAGGCAAAACACGTGCCCGATTTACCAACTTGATTGCAGAGCCCGACGCGTCTGAGGAGGCGGTGCGTGAGGCCGTCAACGACACCTTGAAGGCTATTGCCGCCAGCCTGCTGATGGAGCAGGTGCTGACACCCAAGTTCGAGTTTAAACCTAAGATGCCTGCAAACACTGCGCAGGATGGCTTCGACTATGGCGAGAACGGCTACGATGACAGCAAGTGCAACGTAGGCTTCAACGAAGAAAAAGGCATCTTTCAGATCGAGATCAAAGGGCTCACCCAGCCCAAGAGCCCAGAAGCAAATCGCATCTGTCAGAATGACCTGAACGAGGTCATCACCACCTTCTTACAGGATAAGACCGCGATCGAGCGTGGTCTTTTTGACGCCGAAATGGTGCCGGAGGAGCTGACCCAGGTGAAAATGGGGAAGATCGTTCGCGACAAGTATCCTGAGCTGGACGAAGCCGACCAGGAGGCGGTGCGTCAGCACGCCATTGCTGCGATGAACTTCACGCAACAGGCCAAGAAAACTCTTCTTGGTGATGGTACGGACACCCCCTCAAACACAGCTTTTGTCGACGGTGTTCGCCAGTTCGCTATGAGCGTCAAAGAGCTCGATATTGACCTGATCGACCGGATCAACCCATTCAGCGAAGCCTATGCGATCCTCGCCAAAACCATGAGCGAAGAGAGCCTGAAAGAGGTTGCCGCCGTGATCGAGGCCAAGAAGATCAAGCTGTCGCCGGAAGAGGCGCGTGACCTCGTCAAGCGCGCCGTGAAGTTCAAGCAAGAACGCGGACGGCTTCCGTCTTTGACTTCCGCTGACGCTTGGGAGAAACGCATGGCCGAAGGCGTGGCCTTCCTTGCCCGGATGAAGCAGGAGGCGATGAATGGCTAATACATTCACGGATGAAGATGATGCCCTCCTGTCAGAGCTTGGCATCGAGATCGAGAAAAAGACGCAAGCTTTACGGACCCCACGCGAAGAGCGGATCATTGCTGGGTTCGAAGATATCCAGAAGTTCGTATCTGAGCACGGGCGTGTCCCGCAACATTCGGAAGAAGGGGATATCTTCGAACGGCTTTATGCCGTTCGTTTGCAGCGTTTGCGGGAGCTCCCCGAAGCAGCCGATCTTCTCGCAGGGCTGGACACTGACGGCCTGCTAACGGGAAATGACTTCGCACCGGTCTCTGAAGATTTGGATGATGACGCACTGCTTGCCGCACTTGGTATCACGGTTGAAGCATCACCCCTTACTGAGCTGAAGCATGTCCGATCCAACGCGGAGCGCAAAGCCGCTGAGGATATTGCCAATCGCCAGCGTTGCGAAGATTTTGAGATGTTCAAGCCGCTGTTCGAAAAGGTTCAGCGCGAGCTGGACACTGGTGAGCGCGAAACACGAGGCTTCGAAATAAAGCACGAGATCCAAAAAGGTCGGTTCTTCATCGTGGAGGGGCAGAAGGCATACATTGCCGAAATGGGCGAGCAGACCTTAACCGACCAAGGCCGAACGGATGCCCGCTTGCGCGTCATTTTCGACAACGGCACGGAAAGCAATATGCTGTTGCGATCGCTCCAGCGCGCCTTGAATAAGGATAAATCCGGGCGGCGGATAATCGAATCCGTGGCTGGGCCGCTTTTTGCAGACGCGCCCGAAGAAGGCGACAGCACCACTGGAAAAATCTACGTTTTGCGCAGCAAATCCGACCATCCCATGGTGGCTGAGAACCGCGAGCTGGTTCACAAGATTGGCGTCACCACCTTGGACGTTCAAAAACGGATAGCAGGTGCGCAGCTACAGCCCACATTCCTCATGGCCCCAGTTGAGGTCGTAGCGACCTATGAGCTCTACAACATCAACCAGACTCGGCTCGAGAACCTCATCCACCGAATTTTCGGAAACGCTCAGCTCAATATCGAGATTGCCGATCGGTTCGGAAGACCCGTAACTCCGCGCGAATGGTTCCTGGTGCCGCTCTTCGTGATTGATGAGGCCGTTCAGAAGATCAAGGACGGAACGATCACAAAATTTCGCTATGACCCAGAGAAGGCCAGTCTCGTCCTGCGGCCAGACAAATAAAGCCTACAGACATCTGTCTCCCAAGGCGGCATAAATTCTGAAGTCACATCGCCGGTTTGGATTATAAAACTCGTTGACCAGCCGCTGCCCTCGCCCTGCCTGCTAAATCGCAGGCAGGGCGCAACCTACAGCATGGCAGTCCGCACATAGTGCCCAAATTAGAAAACCCGCCGCGAACGCGACGGGCTTTCTGCAGATCTTACGACGATGAGGGAAGGCAGATGCCCGCGAACCTCAAAGCCTTGCCTACTCTAGATAGGTCACTATGGTCTTCTGGTCAATATCGCTATACCGCAACGCCCCATGCACACACGATTTTCGAACCAGTTGATTTTTGATCTTGAGGCCGTGCTGTCACCTCCACGGTTCAGCTCTTATCTGCGTGAAACCGCGGGCGATCGCCAGAGAGCGATGGATCTCTACTGCTGGAACACCGATGTGTCTGCCGCTTTCTACGTCATGCTGCAGTACTGCGAACTGTCGATCCGAAACGGAGCAGTCGAGGCGATTGAGGCGGTTTTTGGGGGCAACTGGCATCTCAACCGCGGTTTCGTCTACACGCTCCCAGCACCAGCAAGGGGCTACAGGCCCAGAGAAGATCTGACAGATTGCGCAGCGAAGCTTCCCACAGCGGGAAAGGTCGTCGCCGAGCTGAAGTTCGCCTTTTGGCGCTTCCTGTTCTTGAAAGGCCAGCAGCCTCGGATCTGGGATCCCCACCTCGCGGCGACATTTCCGGGATATGACAAAGCACTGACGCTGTCAGAAGCCCGCGCCAGATTGTTCGATGACATCGACGAGGTCCGGAAGCTGAGAAACCGGATCGCGCATCACGAGCCCATCTTCGCTCGAAATCTGCATGAAGATCACCAGCGCATTCGCAGGATCATAGAATGGCGCCGTCCAGACGTGGCCGCCTGGCTGGACAGCACGCAGCAGGTCACGGCTCTCCTCTCCCGTCGGCCTTGAACAGTTAGCGTCCTGAGCAGGCGCAATCATTCCTGCTCAGCGGCGATGGGCATGTCCAGATCGACATCAGCCACCGGTTTCAGCAGTCCGGCATCCTGCAGCGCCTCGATATCCGGAAGATCGCGCAGGGTTTCCAAACCGAACTGAATGAGGAAACCCGGCGTGGTGACATAGGTGTAGGGCGCGCCTGGTTCCGGGCTGCGCGGACCTCGGGCGATCAGGGCCTGGCGGTGCAGCCGTGCGATCAGATCACGGCTGACCTCACGGCCCGTCAACCGCGAGATCGCACCACGGGTCACCGGCTGCATATAGGCAATAATGGTCAAGACGAGGGCCTCATTCGGGGTAAAATCGCGACCCTCTTCCCCCTCCTTGCGGGCGGCGCGGATCGCCGCCGCGTGTTGCGGCTTGGTGCGAAACTGCCAACCTCCCGCAATATGCGCAATCTCGTAAGGCCTACCCGCCAGTTCAGCAGAGATATCCTCGATCAGGAGATCAAGCGCACAGTCCCGGCCCACCACACGCGCCAGCACCTCCCGGCCCACAGGCTCGGAGGAGGCGAACAGCACGGCCTCGACCCGCGCCATCCACTCCCGCCAGCGCAAAGCCTGTGGCAGATCGGCGAGTTCCGCGTCCAGCGGCTCAGATGATTTAGGGGCCATGGTCATAACCCATACAGCCGGAACGTCGGGCGGCCGGTCAGCTCGCGCACCAGCCCGAGCGATGTCAGCCTGCCGAGCAAGCGCCGCGCCGCACGATCACTGGCCTCCTTCCCCGCCTGTGCCGCCAGCGCATCCTCGGACTGAAGGGCGATGATGATCGCGGCCGTGTCCTTTCCCGGCCGCCGCAGGTTTGCAGCGCGCAGGGCATCGGCACGGCGGGCTAGATCGACGTGGAGATCAATAGCCGCAACCGCTCCCCTGCCCCAGGCGCGCGCGCAGGCGGCAAGCCATGCGTCTCCCTCCAGCCGAAAAGCCGAACGCGGCAGATGGGGCGCGAGCAGTGGCACAGGACGATCCTGTCCAAGCGCCCGGGCCAAAGCTGCATCCGCCAGCCAGAGGGCGAGACCGCGATAGGCCGGGCCCAGGGCAAGAACGTCCCTGGCCGCCTGAGCCGCAAAGCGCAACGGATGGGCGCGACCAACAAACCGCGCCCCAAGGTCCTGCAAGAGCACTGATACCGGCTCGGGCGACAGATCAAAGAAGCCGGGCAGCCGCGCCGGCCATTCCGCCGAGCGCAGGGCACGCGCCTCGCCCAAAGCACGCCAGCCGATCAGCATTCGCCCGGCCGGGCCAGGGTCATCCCCAGATTTACAAAGAGCCAGGACATCGCGTAGTTCTGCTTCCCCTTCCCGGCGACCCTCAAACCCTGAGATCGCCGCTGCAGCAGTAAGCGCCAACCGCTTGCGCCAGAGCATCCCAACGAGATCGTCAGAACGCACGAACGGATCCAAAGTGGCGAGCGCTGCCCCGGCAGAAAGCATTGCAATTTCAGGGTCATCACGACCCACGGCCTGCCGTATCCATCGCGGCACGGCCGGTCGGATTAGGGCAGGCGGAGGAGGTTTCACGGCACGGTACATGCGGTAACGCTATCAAGGAGCGGCGCTTTATACCAGTATACTTTAACTTATCCGCCGCACCTGTCTTCTCTCTATCATGTCCAATAAGATTGCATTATCGGACTAAATGCTCTTCTATAGAGAGATGCGATCCAGAACCCCGAAAATGGCCCTAAAGCCCACCCGAGACGCCCCAAGGCCGCCGCGCAGAACGCGGGCTTTTGTCTGCGCTTTTCCGGCGGCATCGCGCCTCAGCGCGCACACGCCGGCGCGTGCCGCCCAAGGAGATGGCCATGACAGATGAGGCATCCGATCTGGAAGACGCGAAGAGGGGCGCCCCCTCCCCTGCCCAGCTCGACCACCAGCCCCCTGCCCTGCGAGATCTCACTGAGCGGGCGCACGGCTATGCTGCGGCCGCAAGTTCGGCCAACACCCGCAAGGCCTATGCTGCCGACTGGAAGCATTTCGCCGGATGGGGCCGGCGCGAGGGGTTGGACGCGCTGACGCCAAACCCGCAGGTCGTCGGCCTCTATATCACCGCCTGCGCTTCCGGCACGAAATCGGTTGGCGGGCGCAAGAACGCGGTCTCGACCATCGAGCGCCGCCTTTCGGCGCTGGTCTGGGCCTATACCCAACGGGGCCTGAACCTTGACCGGCGCGACCGTCATATCGCGACGGTCCTTGCCGGCATCCGCAACAGCCATGCCGCCCCGCCGCGCCAGAAGGAGGCGATCCTGCCCGAGGATCTTTTGGCCATGCTGGAAACCTGCGATCGGGGCACCCTGCGGGGCCTGCGGGACCGGGCCATGTTGCTGATCGGCTTTGCCGGAGGATTGCGACGGTCCGAGATCACCGGGCTGGACGCGGGCCGGGATCAGACCGAGGACGGGCGCGGCTGGATCGAGGTTCTGCCCGGCGGGTTGCTCGTCACTCTGCGCGGCAAAACCGGCTGGCGCGAGGTCGAGATCGGTCGCGGGTCGTCACCCGCAACCTGCCCGGTCAAGGCGCTGGAGGACTGGCTGAAGTTCGCGCGTATCAGCCAGGGACCACTGTTCCGTCGTGTCACCGGCGGCGGAAAGGAACCCGGCGCGTTCCGCCTTAATGACCGCGAGGTCGCAAGGCTGGTCAAGCGGGCCGCTCAAACAGCGGGACTGCGGGGCGATCTGCCCGAGAAGGACCGCCCTGCCCTCTTCTCCGGCCACAGCCTTCGCGCTGGTCTCGCCTCCTCAGCCGAGGTCGACGAGCGTCATGTCCAGAAGCAGCTCGGCCACGCCAGCGCCGAGATGACCCGCAGGTATCAGCGCCGCCGCGATAGGTTCAGGGTGAACCTGACCAAAGCAGCAGGTCTATAACTAAACGTCCGGGATGCGACTACGGCTCCAGAGACCCTGCGCGCTCGAGCAATTCGCAGAGTCGCTCGACATCAGCGGTGCTGTCAAAGCTTGCGACAAGTTCTCCTCTCCGTCCACCGCGCGTCAGGGAGATGCCGACAGGCATACCCATGGCAATCGATACACGATGCAGCAGCTCAGGGCTGATATTTTGAACTTGCCCGCCGACGTTTTGCTTCACGACTGGACGCAGATCCTCGCGCTTGACGAGAAGCTCAACCTCGCCAACCGAGAGACCTTGTTCCACTACCTACTGTGCGAGCTCAATGGGCAGCTTCGACGTTATCAGCGCACATGCCTGCCCCCTCGGCAGCCGCTTGTCACGCAACATCTCTAGCACTGGCTCAGACAGCGACAGCAAGCGGAGAAGATTGGCGATATGGCTCCTGCTCTTGGATATCGCATCTGCGAGCTGCTCTTGAGTATGCCCAAATCGGTAGATCAGCAGTCGATACGCCTCGGCCTCTTCTAGAGGACTCAATTTTGCCCGTTGAATGTTTTCTATCAGCGCCACTTGAAGCACTTCATCATCGTCGAAGTCTCTGACGACCACCGGCACCACCGAAAGGCCGGCTAACTGGGCCGCACGCCAACGGCGCTCTCCTGCATCAATCTGGTAGCCACCAGTTTGATGTAGCTGTCTTCCTACCAGTGGCTGAATCACTCCCTTCTGCCGGATTGATTCCGCTAGTTGAGCCAGTGACTCGCTGTCGAATTTCTTTCTGGGCTGATCTGGGTTGGCAGAAACCTTCGAGACCGAGACAACTTGCCCCAAAGGAGCACCGGAGCCTTCAGGTACGGTAAGCGGGGCCTCGGCAGCGGCCAGAAACGTCGAGAGGCCACGTCCAAGGCGGCGGGTTTCAGGAGATTCGCTTACTCTTGTTTGCTTTCCTGACATACCCCAGCAGGACGGCAGCCATGCCTAGAAGCTCAGCAATCTGCGGCGACCGTTTACAACTGTAAAATGTTCGGGCAGCCTCGCCATGCATCTAGTCTCTGCGCGCCAGCATAGACACTATATGCAGGAAACTCTTGACATAAGTCCGTGAATCACCGCCATTGTCATCAAGTGGCGTGAAAAAGGCCACATTTTCGGATTTGAGGCAACCAGATGATTCCCGTGACACCGCTATCCGCGGATCGCCCGTCAGCACTCGCTACTGACATCTCTGAGCGACTGAACGCCGCGATCAGGGAGCATCTCCTTGCTGCGTTCGCTCCAGACAACACCAAGACACTTCGCGAGTTCTCGGCCCCAGAGGTTGCGGAACTGCTGGATGTTTCCGGGCAGTTCATGCGGAAAGTTCATGCAGACGGCGTTCTGCCAGAACCCGCAACCAACCGTGGAGGACGCCGCTACTACTCCGGTCAGGAGATACTGCAGGCGCGCGAGATTCTTGAGCGAACCTCCCGGAAGAAGGGTCACTACTTGCCACGCCGGATGGAGGGCGAAAAGCTTCAAGTCTGGCAGCTGATGAACTTCAAGGGAGGGTCGAGCAAAAGCACGACGACGATCCACCTTGCCCACTACCTCGCATTGCAAGGCTACCGGGTACTGGTCGTTGACCTCGACCCCCAAGGCTCGCTGACGTCCATGTGTGGTATCAGCCCCGAGATCGAGTTCGATGGGCTCACGATTTATGATGCGATCAAATATGAAAACCCTTCGCCGATGGCCGACGTGATCGTGCAAACCTATTTCCCCGGGCTCGCGATCGCCCCTTCCCGGCTTGTCCTGTCAGAGTTCGAGACGGAATCCGCGGTTCATTCCAACCCCGAAAGGCCGTTTTACTTCCGGATCCGCGATGCACTCGCCCAGGTCGAGGCTGACTACGACCTGGTCCTGATGGATAGCCCTCCGCAACTTGGCTTCCTGACGATTTCCGGTATGGCCGCCGCGACCTCGATAATTGTCCCGATGACCCCATCGATGTTGGACGTTTCGTCCACTGCGCAGTTCCTTGAACTGGCAGGTGCTTACATGGGCGTCATCGAAGATGCCGGCGCGGAGCTCAACTACGATCACTTTAAGCTTCTCATCACCCGCGATGAACCCACGGACATCCCATCTCAGCAGATCACCTCGTTCATGCGGGCCCTGTTTCAGGATCGCGTCATGTCAGCCACCGCTCTCAAGAGCACGGCAATCAGTGACGCGACCATGCTCAAACAGTCTCTCTATGAGGTAGTTCGCTCAGATATGACCAGGGCAACATATGACAGGGCTCGGGGCTCGATGGACGCTATCGGCCGCGAGATCGAGACGATGGTCCGGCAAACCTGGGGGCGTAAGTAATGGCTCGCAAATCACTCAGCGGGATGACAGGCATCGCCAGTACGATCGCGCGCTCCACCACCTCCCCATCCGAGCGGTCGACCAAGATCACCGCGCCTGCACTCGGCGCCCTGCAGGGATCTCTCGCCGCAATTCGCGAGATTGAACCTAATTTGATCGACGACTGGGGACCTGTTGACCGGCTTACACCGTTTACAGCTGTAAACGATGATGAAGCGGATGACGGCCTCGAGAGCCTTACGAACAGCATCCGGGATCAGGGACAGCAGGTGCCAATACTGATCCGTCGGGCGAAGGCAGAAGGTCGCTACGAGGTCATTTACGGACGACGCCGGCTCGCCGCGTGTCGTGATCTGGGCATTAAAGTCAGAGCCAACGTCCAAGATCTGGATGACGCTACAGCGCTCATAGCTAAGGGCCTCGAGAACGCTGCCCGAAGGAACCTATCCTTCTATGAGCGGGCCCGATTCGCCCAAGCGATCCTCGATGCCGGCCATCAACCAACAACAGCGAAGGCGGTGCTTAACCTGTCCTCCGCAGGTCTTTCCCACCTAACAAAAGTCACCCAGGCCGTACCTGCAGACGTCGGTTCGCTCATTGGTGCCGCACAGAGGTCCGGACGACCAAAATGGACTGCGCTGGCAGAACTCTTCATCGCTGGGAAGCTGACCGCGAAGACGGCTGATCGAATCCTGAGGACCGCAAATGAACGCCTGACCTCCGACGAGCGCTTGGACCATCTCATTCGCGAGGCGACAAAGCGCGGTGCACGACATGACGACATCGCCGAGAGCACCCCAGTCGACGGCGTCACGATCCGTTCTGGACGCAGCTCGGTGACGCTAACCGTAAAGCGAAGCGGAGCAACTGCCGAGTTCGCTTCCTGGCTGGACACCCGGCTTCAGGATTTCATCAAACAATCCTACGCGGAGTTCAGGTCAAGTTCTCCGCAGGACGACGAATAACCAAACGAGGCAGAGCAGAAAGGAGGAAAGGCTAACAAAACAAAACCCCCGAAGCTGTGAAGCTCCGGAGGCTGCCGCGCCAAAGCGCATTCTCGATTAGACACCCTGAATCTAGCAGCCCCCGAATCACGAATCAAGAGCAACGCTTCCGAGCGAACGGGATAGTTTTGTCTGCTGATCATTATGAAGCACATCACATCCACGGCCCTTGCGGCCGGGGCGCAGGCGAACTGTGCCAAATCCGCGGAGCACTCGCTCCCCGGCATTGGCTCGATCACCCTGCAGCCAGCATTCCGACCTATCTCTCGTCGTGACATCATGGCCGCGGTCAACACATGCAGCCGCGATCTCGGCATCCGGCAAGGCGCGGTCATTGTCTTGGACGCTCTGTTGAGCTGTCTTCCCTGCAAGAGCGCAGATGGCCGAGAAATGCCAGTCTCCCCGACCACCCTACTCACGGTTTATGCCAGCAACGAAACCCTGTGCTTCCGCGCCAAGGGCCTCACCGACCGTCAACTGCGTCGCCATCTGGAAACGCTGGAAACTGCCGGGCTTATTCGCCGCCGCGACAGCGCAAATGGCAAACGCTTCCCTGTGATGCAGCACGGCAAACCGATCGGCGCCTTCGGGCTGGACCTGTCCCCCCTCTTCGCGAAGTCCGACGAGTTGCTCGCCATTGCCCGACGCCGCCGCGAGGAAGCAGACGAGTTGCGCGGACTGCGGGCCCAGATCCTCAGACTGCGCGCGGCCTGCGCTGAACTCCACTTGAGCGACGCTGTCACCACTTTCATTGACGGGTTGCGCAACCTCGTGCGGCGGACCTCACTGACCCTCATTGAGGCTCGGGCAGCTCTCTCGCAGCTGACCGCAATCCTCTCGTCACATGCAGCCCCGCAATCAGTAGTCCATTGCAAAGTCGAAGAGGTTGAGCAGCGCCTGCCCTCCAAAGCGGAAGCCGCTGATGCTACATCCTGCGCAGAGACCACCATGGACCACGCTCCGGACCAAGCGGCCCCCCAAACCTTTCAGGCCCTCACCCCAGAAACTTGCAGCCTGCCGCCAACCGAACAAAAGCCCGCCTCTGACGGACAGAATGTCCGCCACATAGAACAAGACTCAGATACAAAAAAAAGAAAGCGAGAAGTCGATGACCTTCCAGGTTGGACAGCCCTGACCGAGGTCAGCGCCTTCTATGAAGAACCAACCAGCGCCCAAGAAGCAACACGCATCGCTTTCGAATTCGGAAGCATGCTGAGAATAAGCCAGGACATCCTCGCCAGCGCGGCGAGCAGGCTCGGGCTTTGGGAACTTCTCAGGCTTGAAAACCGCATGGCAAAGCAGATCGGAACCATCCTCAACCCTGATGCCTATGTGAGATCCGTCCTGCGGGCGTGATCCCTGACCGTGATCGGATGGCCCTGAAACAGTAGGATAGACCGTTCGTGAGGAATCGGATAGGTTCGTTGATTGTTCTCATGCGGAAACGCTGCGAGGTGGAGTGATGTGCAATCTTTACGCTCAGACCAAAAGCCAGGACGCGATGCGTCAGGTCTTTCGGGGCGTGCTCGAAGACGGTGAGGATCTGATTGATACCGCAGGCAATCTCGCGCCTGCATCCGGCATCTTCCCCGACTATGCCGCGCCGATCATTCCCCGCGGTGAAGGACGGGATTGGACTTTGACCACGGCCCGATGGGGGATGCCGACGCCACCCGTCTATCTGGCCGGCCAAGCGCACAGACCCCGGCGTCACAAATATCCGCAATGTCAGCTCACCCCATTGGCGCAGATGGCTTGGCGTGGAACATCGCTGTCTCGTTCCATTCACCAGCTTTTCCGAACTCGACGCCCGACCCGGCGCACCTCGCAACAACCCGGTCTGGTTTGCCCTCGGCAAGGACCGCCCGATCGCCTTCTTCGCTGGCATCCACACCGAGTGGACTTCGGTCAGAAAGCTGAAGGAGGGAGAGGTGACAACTGACCTCTTCGGCTTTCTGACCTGTGAGCCAAATGAAGCAGTTCGACCAGTGCATCCCAAAGCCATGCCGGTGATCCTCACGCGCCCGGATGAATGGCGCTGCTGGCTGACCGCGGATACGAGCGAGGCTTTGAAGCTTCAACGGCCGCTGGCCAATGGTCTTCTCGAAATAGTCGCGGAGGGAACACGTGCGGACCCTGCGTGACCGGCTGCAGGCCGGAAGTCATGATCCGCTTCACCTGGTGAAGGGCCGCGTCCACGAAGTAGAGGGCCGGGGCCGAACCGGCTTTGCGCTGTTCCAGACCACGAGATTGCCAGGGCCGGTCTTCTGGATCGTGCTGGCGCATGATCGCGACCGGCCGATGCCGGGATCCCTGCCAGACGGTGTTGCCGAGCGGTTGCACTTCATCGAGGCGAGGGGCGAGACCGATCTGCTCTGGACGGTCGAAGAAGCGCTACGGGCGCGGCCAGTATCTTTGGTGATCGCCGCTCCAGAGAAACCAATCTCACTGACCGCGGGCAGGCGGCTCCAGCTGGCAGCCGAGGCCGGGGGCACCACTGGCCTGATGCTGATCCAGGAGGGCAGGGGAAGCAGTGCCGCCGAGACCCGCTGGAAATGTGATCCGCTGCCGTCGCCTCCGGACTCGACACGTCATCGTTGGATCCTTAGTAAGAACAAAAGGGGAAAAATCGAAATCCTTGATGTGAGCTGGAATGGCACGACGGCTGCTGTCCATCTGGTTCCCCAGGCTGGCGAGCGACATCAGCCTGAGGGCCCGCCCCGTTGAGGGGCCTTTCGCGTTGACCCTCCGGGCGTCGAACGCGGAACATCTGCATTGTCTGAACAGCATCGCAAGCGCGGCAGGGCTTCATCGCGGCATGGCACTTGCCGATGCACGCGCCGTCTGTCCAGTGCTCTCGACACGGCCCGCTGATATGATCCGCGAGGGTAGGGCGCTTGAAGGTCTGCGCAGATGGGCCAGCCGCCATAGACCGCATGCGGCGAAAAGCGGATCGGACTGGCTGATTGTTGATGTTTCGGGCGTGCCGCATCTCTTTGGCGGTGAAGTCGAGCTTCTGGCCGATCTCGAGGCGCGACTCGAGAGGGCAGGGGTGTACTCGAAAAGTGCCATTGCCGAAACCCGTGGGGGTGCCTGGGCACTTGCCCGCCGCGGTGGTGGCGTGATCCCCGAGGGCGGGCTTCTGGCCCGGCTCGGGCCGATGCCGATCAGCGCGCTTCGGATACACGGATGTCGAGAGTGTATGGTGCCGCGCAGGGCTCAGGCTAGATGCTTTGGGCCGCCTTGCCGAAGCCGATGGCTTCGCAGGCCTCGGTCTCTCGCGGCGGGACGCGCCTTGGCAGGCCAAGTCATTGAAGGCGCCGAAGCCGTTGCCACTCTTCGGTATTGAACCGCGCCGGGTTTGCCGGCAACTGTATTCAGGTTGGCTGAACTTCACGGAAGTAGGTGCCGTCCGCGACCATGCTATTGAGCACGCTGAGCAGTTTCCTGGCCGTCGCGGTCAAAGCGGCTTTCACCGGTTTTCCTGCCTCCTGCAGCTTTTGCCGGAACGCTCTAAAGGTCGCGGAGTGGCGGGATGCATGCAGTGCAGCGAGATAGAGGGCGGTCCTGACGGTTGCCCTTCCGCCCCCGATGACCCGTCTTCCGTTGCGCTGGCCGCTATCTCGGGCAATCGGCGCAAGGCCGGCGAGAGCCGCGATCTTTCGGCGATCGGTTTTGCCGATCTCTGGCAATTCGGCAATGAGAGTGGCAGCTACTATGGTGCCGACACCGGGTACCGATTGCAGGCGGCGATCGGTTTCGGCCAGGTCAGGCGAAGAGCAAATGGTCTCCGCGATCTTTATCTCAACCTTCTCGATCCGCCGCTCGAGGATCAGGATCAAGCTCTTGATGTCGGATCGGGAATCGCAGTCTGCCGTCTGCTGAAGTCTGGTCACCTCCTGCTTTCGCATCTCAACCAACTGACGGCGCCGGGTAATCTGCGCGAGAAGCGCCTGCCGCGTCGGTGAGACGGGCGGGGTCTGCGGTGGCTGCAACTTCTGGCCAAAGGTCGCGAGCATCCGGGCGTCGACACGGTCAGTCTTGCCGATCACTCCCATGGCTCGCGCAAAGTCGCGGGCCTGACGGGGATTGACGCGGCTGAAGCTGGCCTGGGCAGCCTCAAGGCCGTCGCGCAGCACCCGGTCATAGCCGCCGCTGGCTTCGAAGATCACCCAAGAACCCTCCCGTGCCGCAGCCCGGGCGACACTGCGGACGCTGGCTGGGGTGTTCTCTATCTGCTTGGCACCCCGGGCTAGATGATAGATGTCGAGCCACTCCTTGGCGACATCGACGCCGATGTAGATCTGGTCCATCATGTCTCCTGTTCCTGTTCTGCGGGGTCTGCGCCAACAGCCCCAATCAACTGTTCAGGATGAATGCGAAGAAACGGGCGTCTCCCTTGCCGGCAAACGGGCTTCGTTAATGGCCCCGGAGGCTCGCGGGATGCCGCCCGCACCATCCTTATAGCGGATTCTGCAAAGACAGGATTCTGCAAAGACAGGAGGCTCCAACTCTTGAGTAGGATGGAGCATCATGAGCAAGACCACGAACAAGTTTTCCCCGGAAGTGCGCGAGCGGGCCGTGCGGCTGGTTTTCGACAACGAGGGCCAGCACGCCTCCCGCTGGCAAGCGGTCATGTCGATCTCGGCAAAGATCGGCTGCACGCCGCAGACGCTGAACGACTGGGTCGAGAAGGCTGAGATCGACAGCGGCAAACGAGCAGGCGTCCCGACCGATATGGCCGAGAGGATGAAGGCGCTTGAGCGGGAGAACCGCGAGTTGCGCCAGGCGAACGAGATCCTTCGCAAGGCGTCAGCGTATTTTGCGATGACGGAGCTCGACCGCCGATCGAAGTGATGGTGGGTTTCATCGATGCGCATCGGGATGCGCACGGGGTCGAGCCGATCTGCAACATGCTGCCGATCGCCCCGTCCACCTACTATGATCATCTGGCGAAGCGGGCCGATCCGTCTCGGCTGTCTGATCGGGCACGTCAGGACGAAGCGCTGCGCCCCGAGATCCTGCGTGTCTTCGAAGAGAACTGGCGAGTCTATGCCGTCCGAAAGGTTTGGCGGCAGCTGGGCCGCGAAGGTTTCGATGTCGCCCGATGCACTGTGGCACGGCTAATGAAGAGCATGGGTATTCAAGGCATTATCAGGGGCAAGCCGCATCGGACAACGACCCAGGACAAGAAGGCGCCGTGTCCGCTGGAAAAGGTGAACCGCCAGTTCCGTGTGCCTGCGCCGAACATGCTGTGGGTCTCGGATTTCACATATGTCGCAACCTGGAAAGGTTTCGTCTATGTCGCCTTCGTCATCGATGCCTATGCCCGCAAGATCGTTGGCTGGCGCGTCAGCAGCTCCGCGCATGCAGGGTTCGTTCTCGATGCTCTGGAACAGGCGGTGCATGATCGCCGCCCCGGCAAGGGCATGGGGTTGGTTCATCATAGCGACCGCGGGTCCCAATACCTGTCCATTCGCTACAGCGAACGGCTGGCCGAGGCCGGCATCGAACCCTCGGTGGGCAGCGTCGGCGACAGCTACGACAATGCGCTGGCCGAGACGATCAACGGGCTGTTCAAGGCCGAGGTCATCCACCGCCGCGGACCATGGCGCAGCTTCCAGGCCGTGGAATACGCAACCCTCGAATGGGTGGACTGGTTCAACAACCGCCGCCTACTCGAACCGATCGGGAACATCCCGCCTGCCGAAGCCGAAGCAAACTTCTATGCAGCTCTGGAAACTGAACCAATGGCCGCGTAACTAAACGAAAGCAGCCTCCGGCAAACCCGGCGCGGTTCAGTCTTCGACGCGTCCCAAGCCGCCGACAGCGCGCTCTTCGCGGGCACCGCGCTCCTGAACACGGCGCCGTTCCTGATCCTGTCGATCGCCATCGCTGCCTGGTCCAATGCGACTGGGGCTGACAACCTGATCGCCAAGGCCTTCACCGGCGCGCCGCTGCTGATGATCGGGCTGGGCGCGCTGGCGGGGGGCATCTCGCCCTTCTGCTCCTGCGGGGTGATCCCGCTGATCGCCGCACTTCTGGCGATGGGCGTGCCGCTCTCGGCGGTGATGGCCTTCTGGCTTGCCTCGCCGATCATGGACCCGTCGATTTTCGTGCTGACGGCGGGCGTGCTGGACCTCGAATTTGCGGTGGCCAAGACCCTCGCTGCCCTCGGGCTGGGCGTGTTCGGCGGCACGGTGGTGCACCTGATGATGAAGAGCGGCGCCTTTGCCGATCCGCTGCGCGATGGCATCGGCAACGGCGGCTGCGGCGGCGCGAAGATCCGCGCGTCGAAGCCAGTGGTCTGGCGGTTCTGGGCCGACCCTGACCGCCGGGCGAAGTTCGGCAAGACGGCGCTGACCACCACGCTGTTCCTCGCCAAGTGGCTGACGTTGGCCTTCATTCTCGAGAGCCTGATGCTGGCGTGGATCCCGGCAGAAACCGTAGCCGCCGTGCTCGGGGGCGAGGGCCTCATGCCCATTGTGACCGCAACGCTGGTGGGCGTGCCCGCCTATCTCAACGGCTACGCCGCGCTGCCGCTGGTCGGTGGGCTGATCGAGCAGGGCATGGCGCCGGGGGCAGGAATGGCTTTTCTCGTCGCGGGTGGCGTCACCTCGATCCCCGCGGCCATGTCGGTCTGGGCGCTGGCGCGACCACAGGTCTTTGCGGTCTATATCGGCCTGTCCCTGATTGGTGCTTTCGCATCGGGGCTGCTGTTCCAGCTCTGGACGTAGGTGGCATGAACACCAGCGGCGAGGCGCGTTGTCTCGCCGCTCCCTTCCAGATCGAAGCCCCATCATGATCCCAAGACTGTCTCCGGTGCGGCGAGGACTGATTGTCGCTGCCCTCGGCTCTTCCCTCACCGTCAGCTGGGCTTCGAGCTACTACATCCCCGCCGTTCTGGCTGTGCCCATGGCCGAAGACCTCGGCCTCTCGCCGGTCTGGGTGTTCGGTGCGTATTCCATGGCGATGGTGGTTTCGGCTATGGTCGGGCCCTGGGCAGGAGCGCGCATCGACGGCTTTGGTGGGCGCGGTGTGCTGATGCTGTCGAACCTTGTCTTTGCGGCGGGTCTCGGGTTGCTCGCCGTGGCACCGTCGCCCCTCGTCCTTTTTGCGGGCTGGGCTGTCATCGGGCTTTACGAGGCGGGGTTTGCCACGCTGGCCGGGATCTACGGCAAGGACGCGCGCGGCCCGATCACCGGCATCACCCTGATCGCCGGGTTCGCGAGCACCGTGGGCTGGCCACTGTCGGGGCTGATGCTGGCGACCTGGGGCTGGCGCGAGGCCTGCATCGGCTGGGCCCTAATCCACCTGGCCGGGCCTTGCCGCTGAACGCATGGCTGCCCAAGGGCACCAGGACGGTCACCGCAGAGGCGGCCCCCGTCGAAGAGGGGCCGCCGCCATCCCGAATTGCGCTCTGGCTGCTGGCCTTCGTCTTCGCCGCGACCTGGTTCAACTCGACCGCTATGGCCGCGCACCTGCCGGGGTTGCTTCAAGCCGCAGGGGCGAGCACGGCGGTCGCTATCGCGGCAGGCGCGCTGATTGGCCCGGCGCAGGTCGCGGCCCGGGTCCTGGAGTTCGGGCTGTTGCGCAGGGTGCATCCCCTGATTTCGACGCGGATTGCCGCGGCGGCGCATCCGGTTGCGGCGGTGGCGCTGGTGGGCTTTGGCGCGCATGCGGCCTATGCCTTCACGCTCCTGCACGGGGCGGGGAACGGCATCCTGACCATTGCCAAGAGAACACTGCCGCTCGCTCTGTTTGGACCAGCGGGATACGGGCGTCGGATCGGCTGGCTCAACGCGCCCGCCCGCATCTTGCAGGCGGCCGCCCCGCTGATCTTTGGCGCTGCCCTGACAGCATGGGGCCTGCACGCCATCTGGTTGACTGCAGCAGTTGGTCTGCTGGCAACGATTGCGCTGCTCGTGCTCAGACGGACCTTAGCCGCCGGGCGGCCAGCCAACTGGCCAAAGCCATCAGGCCGGCCGTGGCGAGGCACGCCGTAAGCCCACCGAACTGGTAGCTGAGGCCCGAGAGCAGCGTGCCGATCAGCCGACCCGCCGCATTGGCCATGTAGTAGAACCCCACGTCCCGTGTGATCCTTTCTGCCGATCCGAAAGCCAGGATCAGATAGGAATGAACCGAAGAGTTGATCGCGAAGACGAAGCCGAAAACCAAAAGTCCCCCTATGAGCGTCGCCGTCAGCCATTCCGCTGGGTCGCCGGCTACCCAGGTTGCTGCAGCAAGAGCAAACGGGATCGGGACGAGCAGCCCTGCCCAAAGGATCGCCTTTCGGGTGGTCTCGGCCTCGGGCTGACCCTTGCCACCCAAAAGTCGGGGGGCAAAGGCCTGCACTGCGCCGTAGGCGATGATCCAGAGCGCGAGGAAACTGCCGATAAGAAAGAATGCCTCTCGCCGGCCTTCGGGTGTGCCATCGGACAGGACCGCTTGGAAATAGACCGGGATGCCGACCACGAACCACACGTCGCGGGCGCCGAACAGGAACATACGTGCCAGCGAAAGCCGATTCACGCGCGGGTCCTTTGACCGCCAGCCACCCCAGGCCTCTTCGGATTTCATCCGCCCTGGCAGGCCTGCGGGCAGAAACAGCACTACGGCGATCAGGATCACCGCCAGCACGGCCGCCATGCCCCAGACCGCCGCCTGAAATCCCGCCAGCGCGAGCAGCGCCGCGCCGAGGAAGAAGCCCAGCCCCTTTACCGCGTTCTTCGACCCTGTAAGGAGCGCCACCCAGCGGAACAATCCGCCGTCCTCTTTGGGGGCTATAAGCTTGACAGCGGATTTCGAGGACATCTTGGCAAGGTCCTTGGCCACGCCCGACACGCCCTGAACGGCCATCACGAAGGCGACCGATGCGGCGACACCCCATGTCGGATCAAGCTGTGCCAGCGCCACCAAAGCCCCGATCTGCAACGCGAGCCCGCCGTAAAGCGTGGCCGCCAAGCCAAAGCGCGCCGCCAGCCAGCCCGCAGCCAGGTTGGTGACGATGCCCGCGACTTCGTAGAGCAGGAACAGCCAGGCAAGCTGGATCGGCGTGAAGCCTAGGCTGTTGAAGTGCAAAAGCACCAGCATCCGCAGCGCGCCGTCCGACAGCATGAAGGCCCAGTAAGCCGCTGTCACGGCGGCATAGGCGCGGAGAGGATTCGGCGGCGGGGCGACGGGGCTTGCGGCGTCCGTCACAGCGAGCCTGCGACCATCCGCGCGATATCTGCAAGTCGGCAGGCATAGCCCCATTCATTGTCATACCAGGCGTAGATCTTCACTTGGGTGCCATTGATGACCATGGTGGACGGCCCATCGACGATGGAGGAGCGCGGATCGTTGGTGAAGTCGCAGGACACCAAAGGACGGGTTTCGAACCCAAGGATCCCCTTCAACGGCCCGTCAGCCGCGGCGGCGAACAGGGCATTTACCTCCTCGGCCGTAGTCGCCCGCTCCACCTCGAACACGCAATCCGTGAGGGACGCATTCAAGAGCGGGACGCGCACGGCATGGCCGTTCAGGCGGCCCTTGAGTTCGGGATAGATCAGCGTGATTGCCGTGGCGCTGCCCGTTGTCGTCGGGATGAGGTTCATCAGCGCCGACCGCGCGCGGCGCATGTCCTTGGCCGGACGATCCACGATGGTCTGGGTGTTGGTCACATCATGGATCGTGGTAATCGACCCGTGCCGGATCCCAAGACTTTCGTGGATAACCTTGACCACCGGTGCAAGGCAGTTCGTCGTGCAAGACGCGGCGGTCACAAGGGTCTGCGTGCCGTCATAAAGGCGATGGTTCACCCCATAGACGAGGTTCAGCGCGCCCCCATCCTTGACCGGGGCCGAAACGACCACCTTCTTCGCCCCTGCGGCGTAGTAGGGCGCCACCTTCGCGGCTGTCTTGAAGACGCCCGTGCAGTCGATCACCAGATCGACGCCCAGTTCCGCCAAGGGCAGCGCTTCGATGGTCTTTTCATGCGTCAGACGGATGGTCTGGCCGTTCAGGATCAGTGCGCCATCGCCTGCCGCGACCGGCGTGCGCCAGCGGCCATGGACGCTGTCGAATTCCATCAGCAGCGCATGCTGATCAGCATCGCCGACGGGATCGTTCAGGAGAACGATCTCGCCACCCGCGCCGGTATCGATCAAATCTCGCAGGACAAGCTTTCCGATCCGGCCGAGGCCGTTAAGAGCGATACGGGTCATGAAGATCAGGCCTTTGCGTGTGCGTCAGTGCCGATAGAGTCGACACGGGATTGGAGGGACATCCGGCTCAGCGACTCGAATGGCAGCTCGACGAAAGTCATGATCCGCCGGCGCAACGCCGCGTAGGTCTGGGCGAAAACCAGAGCCTTCTCTGCATCTGTTCCTGTTGCTTTCACCGGGTCGGGCAAACCCCAATGGCCAGTGATGGGCTGGCCGGGCCAGGGCGGGCATTCCTCGGCCGCTGCCGTGTCGCAGACGGTGAAGACGAAATCCATCACGATGCTGCCCGGCTGCTGGAACTCCGAAATATGCTTGGACCGCAGACCGGCGATGTCATGTCCGTTTCGCTTCAGGATTTCCAAAGCGAAGGGGTTCAATTCGCTGTTGGGCCGAGTGCCAGCAGAGAAAGCCTGAAACTTGCCCTTGCCCAGATCGCGCAGAAGCGCTTCAGCAAAGATCGAACGGGCAGAATTGCCCGAGCAGATGAAAAGCACGTCGAAGTCGGTGTCGGGGATATTCGGATCCATTTGGGTGGCGTCCTTTGGGGCGGAGAGTAAGGGGGCAAGGAGATCGGGTCGCGCACGGCCCACATCGAGGGCGAGGTAGCCGATCAATCCTTCCGTCGTGTCGAGATCGACAGCGTAGTAGAGCGACCGACCGGCCCGTGTGACCTGGACAAGACCCGACGCCGCAAGGTCAGCGAGGTGATGCGACAGCGTGTTCTGTTTCAGACCCAAAGCCTCGGCGATCTCGGTCGGTCGCACGCCTTGCGGCGCAAAGCGCATCAGCAAGCGGAAGACCGCCATCCGGCCGGGGTGGCCGAGCGTGGCGAAAGCGTGGATGGCGCGATTCTGTTCCATATTTCCCGATTAACGGAAATAAAAAACTGCGTCCAATGAAGGTTTCATGACACCAGGCGCGCATGCACCTGGGTTGCTTGATCCAGATCACGGCACAGCACGCCCGCCTATGCGCAGATGCGCATGAAGTGGAGCACAGCAAATGATACTAGCCGTTCTGTCCGCCCTTGCCGAACCGACCCGTCTTGAAGCCATGCGCCTTCTGGCGGACGGGTCGGAGCATTGCGTCTGCGAGCTGATGCGGAAGCTGGGTGCAACCCAAAGTCGGATGTCGCGGCACATGCTGGTGCTGAAGCAGGCGGGGTTGGTGCTGGACCGGCGCGACGCGCAATGGGTGCGCTACCGGATCAACCCGGACCTGCCGCTGTCACTCGCCCGCCTTGTTGACGCTGCCCTCGAGCGGCCGATCATGGTTACGGAGCGGGCGGCATGAGCGTGTTCGGCTGGCTGAACGACCAACTGCTGCGGATGACCTGGCTCAACGATCTGGTGGGCGCGGGCGTGGCGGCGATCGGGCTGGACCCTGCGTCGCGGATTGGCGGGTCAGTGCAGTTCTTCGTCTATGACGTGATCAAGATCTTCATCCTGCTCTCGGTGCTGATCTTCGCCATCTCCTATGTCCAAAGCCATTTCCCACCGGAACGCACCCGCGCCATGCTGGGCGGACGATCCGGTCTGGGCGCCAATACGCTCGCGGCCCTTCTGGGCACGCTGACGCCATTCTGTTCCTGCTCGTCGATCCCGCTCTTCATCGGCTTCACCGCCGCTGGCCTGCCGCTGGCGGTGACGTTCTCCTTCCTTATCTCCTCGCCGCTGGTGGATCTGGCCTCGGTGATCCTGCTGGCCTCGATCTTCAGCTGGCCGATTGCCCTTGCCTATGTGGCGGTCGGGCTGGTGGTGGCCATCGTGGGCGGGACCATCATCGGCCGTTTGAGGATGGAGAGTCAGGTCGCAGAGTTCGTCCGCACTGTCCCCGTCTCGGGCGAAGCCGCGACCATGACCCGAGGGGAGCGGCTGGTATATGCGCGCGATCAGGTGGTGGAGATTATCCATCGCGTCTGGCCCTACGTGCTGATCGGCGTCGGCATCGGGGCCGCGATCCACAACTGGGTGCCTGCCGACGTCATTTCGGCGTTGCTCGGACAGGATAAATGGTGGTCGGTCCCTGTGGCGGTGCTGGTGGGCATTCCCATGTATGCCGACATCTTCGGCACCTTGCCGATCGCCGAGGCGCTGGTCGGCAAGGGTGTAGGCCTTGGCACGGTGCTGGCTTTCATGATGGCGGTGACGGCGCTGTCTCTGCCCTCGCTCATCATGCTCAAGCGTGTGGTGAAGATGCCGCTCCTGGTCACCTTCACCGGTGTCGTGTCCCTTGGCATCCTGTCCATCGGGCTGATCTTCAACGCGATTTCCAACTGGTTCATCTGAGAAAGGACCGCATCATGATCATCAAGATCCTCGGCTCGGGCTGCAAGAAATGCATCGCCTTGGGCGAAAACGCCAAGGCCGCTGCGGCAGCGGCTGGCAAGCAGGCCGAGATCGTCAAGGTCACCGACTTTGCCGAAATCGCCGCCTATGGCGTGATGTCGACGCCGGGGCTGGTGGTCGATGAAAAGGTCGTCTCGACTGGAAAGGTGCTGAGCGCCGAAGAAATCGGGCGGCTCCTCTGATGGAGTATCGCGTCCACGCCCGCCGTATCGATGCGCATGGCAGTCTCGCGATTGCGAAGGAGGCGCAAGTCACGCTCGACACCGATCTGGCTGGGCGGCGCGATGCGATGAACCCCGTGGAACTGCTGCTGTCGGCCCTAGCGGCCTGCATGCTGAAAGGGATCGAGCGGGTGACGCCGATGCTGCACTTCCAGATCGACGGGGCTGAGGTGCGGCTGGAAGCCGTGCGCCAGGATGCGCCACCGAAGCTGACCCTGATCCGCTACGAGATCGTCGTGGACAGTGCCGAGACCGAGCAGCGCCTGGATCTCCTGCACCGCAACGTCCTGAAATACGGCACGATCTCGAACACGCTGTCGGGGGCCGTGCCGCTGGAAGGCACGCTGCGCCGTGCCTCAGGTCGCGGCTGACAGGTTCACGCGCTTCATCAGTGCCTCGGCACTTTCCTTGCGTTCGGAATAGCGGTACACGAGATAATCGGCCCGGTCGCGCGTCAGCAGGGTGAACTTCATCAGCTCCTCCATCACATCCACGATCCGATCGTAAAGCGGCGAGGGCCGCATGCGCCCGGCCTCGTCGAACTCCTGAAACGCTTTCGGGATCGAGGACTGGTTGGGGATCGTCAGCATCCGCATCCAGCGGCCGAGGACACGCATCTGGTTGACTGCATTGAAGCTTTGCGATCCGCCCGACACCTGCATGACAGCCAGCGTCTTGCCTTGGGTTGGCCGAACCGCCCCTTCGGAAAGGGGGATCCAGTCGATCTGCGTTTTCATCAAGCCGGTCATCGCCCCGTGGCGTTCGGGGCTGGACCAGACCATCCCCTCGCACCATGCCGTCAGGTCTCGCAACTCGCGCACCTTGGGATGTGTCGCATCCACGCCGTCATCGACCTGCGGCAGACCAGAGGGGTTGAAAAGCCGGACCTCGGCCCCGAGCCGGGTCAGGATACGGGCGGCCTCTTCGGCTGCCAGCCGAGAAAAGCTGCGGGCCCGGAGTGAGCCATAAAGGATCAGGATACGCGGTGGATGGGTGGACTGCGGAGACGCAAACAGACGGTCGCCGTCGATACCTGGAAACAGGGCTTCGTCTATGTTGGGCGTATCACTCATGCCGGAAACCTGTCGCGCGTACGGTTGGCAAAGGCGACCAGCGTCAGCATCACCGGCACCTCGACCAGCACGCCCACGACCGTGGCGAGCGCGGCACCGGAGTTGAGGCCAAAGAGGCCGATGGCCACAGCCACAGCCAGTTCGAAGAAGTTCGATGTACCGATCAGGGCGCAGGGGGCAGCGACCTTGTGGGGCAGTTTCCACGCAAAGGCCCAGGCATAGCCGAGCGCGAAGATGCCGTAGGACTGGATGATGATCGGCACGGCAATCAGCGCGATCAGCAGCGGCTGGGCGATGATCACCTGCCCCTGGAAGCCGAAGAGCAGCACCACTGTCATGAGCAGGCCGAGGACGGACCCGGGTTTGATACGCGCGGTGAACTCCGAAACCGCCGCTTCGCTCCCCCGCGCCATCAGGGCCCGCCGCGTCAGCGCACCGGCGATCAGCGGGATCACGATGTAGAGGACGACCGACAGGATCAGCGTTTCCCACGGCACGCTGATATCGGTCACACCCAGCAGGAAGGCGACGATCGGTGCGAAGGCCACGACCATGATCAGGTCGTTCACGCTGACCTGCACCAGCGTGTAGTTCGGATCGCCCTTCGTCAGCTGCGACCAGACGAAGACCATCGCCGTGCAGGGCGCGGCGCCCAGCAGGATCAGCCCCGCAATGTATTCCGGCGCCTTGGCTGGATCGATCAGCCCGGCAAAGACGTGGTTGAAGAATAGAACCCCAAGCGCCGCCATCGTGAACGGTTTGATCAGCCAGTTGATCACCAGCGTGATGATCAGCCCCTTCGGCCGCCGCCCGACATCCTTGAGCGAGCCGAAGTCGATGGCGATCATCATCGGATAGACCATCGCCCAGATCAGCACGGCTACGACCAGGTTGACCGAGGCATATTCCAGCCCTGCCAGAGCGGCGAACAGTCCGGGCAATAGGTTCCCAAGCACGAGCCCCGCAAGGATGCAAAGGGCGACCCAGATAGTCAGCCAGCGTTCGAACAGGCTCATGCAGGTTCTTTCCTTACGGGAATGCAGCATGCCCCTTCGGGCGGAGGGGTGAGACCCATTATCAAGTCGGCGAGCGGGGCCAATGACGCCGGGTTCAGCGCATAGCAAACCCGGGGTCCGTCGATCTCGCCCGTGATCACGCCAGCGGACTTGAGGATACGGAGGTGTTCAGACACCGTTGACTGCGCCAGACCGACGGCGCCGACGATGTCCCCTCCGATGCAGCCTGGAGTGGCCTGAAGCAATCGAAGGATCCGGATCCGGGCCGGATGTGAGAGGGCCTTTGCCAAGGCGGCCGTCGTCGTCTCGTCCGTTGCCATCTGCGCGCTTCCCAAGCCGGTAAGATTCCGTATATCGTCGATTTACGATTTCATCCGCCATCGGACAAGCAAATTTGTGGCGCCTTGAGATCGTAGGTGGCGCGGGGGAGACGCACTCCGGGAGGACAAGGATGAAAAGCACGCGTCGCGCTGTGCTGATGGGGCTGACGGCCGCGGCCGCGCCCTTCGTTGCATCTCGAAGCTGGGCGCAGGGCCCGGCACCCTTCAGATTTGCGCTGACGCCAGTTTTCCTTGACAACGACGCGGCGGTCATTTCCGCCTTGCGCGCCGCTTTGGCGGAAGGTATGGGCCAGGACATCGAACTCGTCCAGCGCCGAACCTATCAGGAAATCTCGGGCGCGCTTCTCGACGGTTCCGTGGACGCCGCCTGGACATGCGGCTATCCCTATCTGCAGCACAAGGCCGAACTTTCGCTCCTCGGCGTGCCGGTCTGGCGAGGGCAACCGCTTTACCAGTCTTATCTGATCGTCGCCGAGGATGATCCCGCAACCGCGCTGCCAGACCTGCGCGGCGGAACCCACGCTTTTTCGGACCCCGACAGTAATTCCGGTTTCCTCGTTACAGCCTCGGACCTTGCATGGGGCGGCAAGACCCCAGACCAGTTCTTCTCACGCGTCATCTTCACTTATGGACACCGCAACGTCGTCCGTTCGGTGGCAGGCGGCCTGACCCGATCCGGCAGCGTCGATGGCTACGTCTGGGAGGCACTCAGTTCCGCTGAACCGGATCTGACAGCACGGACAAAGGTCATTGTGCGCTCGGAATGGTTGGGCTTCCCCCCGATGGTTGCCCGGGCAGATCGCATGGATGAGCCATCTGTTATGGCCTGCAAGGCAGCGCTACTTGGTCTTTCAGCCACAGCGCAGGGGAGGGAGGCACTCAAACTCTTGAGCCTGGATGCAATCGAGCCGGGGGAGGACGCCCTCTTCGACGGGATCGCCGCCCGCATGGCGGTCTTGTCGGGCGGATGAGACCCTTGCCGCGCTTTCGCAACCTGCCCGTGACCTTGCGTGTGCCGCTGGTGATGGCTGGCCTTATGATCCTGCTCGGATTTCTGGCGAGCCAAAGCGTCCTCTCTGCGCTTGGCCGGGTGCAGGACGCCCGCCTTTCCGAGACCGCAAGATTGCATGTCGAGGGCCTGTCCGTGGCCCTCGGCCCATCCGTGCTTCGACAGGACGTCTGGGAGGTTTATGACATTCTGGACCGAGCCCGCTCAGCTTATGACGGACAGAGATTGCTCCTGTCGATCGTGGCCGACGAGCGCGGGCGCATCCTCGCCGCTACGGATCCGCGTCGCGCGCCCGTGGGCGAAGAAGTCGCAGGGTTCGAAGCGGGCGCGGTTCCACCTGATGCCGTTCGCATGACCGGTGACCCTGTGCTTCGAGTCGCGGCACCGCTTCTTTTTCAGGGCCGTCAGATCGGTCAGATCGTGACCGAACTGGATGTGACCGATCTTCTGGCTGAGCGCCGGAATGTCTCGATATGGCTCTTGTTCGGAAATGCGGCGGCCACAGCGCTCCTTGCCTTCGGAGGCTGGCTGGCAGTCGCGAGAATCCTGCGACCCGTCGGCGCTTTGGTATCGGCCATGGATGATTCTAAGGGCGCGCCAAGGCCAATTGCCGAAACGGATATTCCGCGTGGCGATCCGGGGCTGTCACGGTTGATCTCCACCTACAACCGCATGACCACGGCTGTCGAAAGCCGCGCCGAGGCCGAGCGTCGGCTTGCCGAGCGTGAGCGGTTTGTCAGCCTTGGACGGCTGATCCAGTGCGCTTTCGATGGCCTGGTCGAGGCGCGTTGGACCGACGACATCCACGCCGAATGGATACGAAATCTCGCTGCCAACTCCATGGATACGCCGATCTCGCGGTTCGAGGCTACCCGCGACAGGATGAAGGCCGTCCTTCCCGACGCCGATGTCGTCGGCTACGAGACCTTGATTCCGGGCCTGTCGCTGCCTGATCTCGATGACCGGCATGTGCTGGCGGCCGCCATCGTGGGGAAAGCATCGGTGATCGTGACGTGGAACCTCAAGGATTTTCCGGCTGCGGCACTCCGTCCGCACGGCATCACCTGCGTTTCGCCGGACGAGTTTCTAATCCGCCTTCATGCCCTCGCCCCCGAGGCGCTGATCGCCAGCATCCGGCGGGCACGGCAGAATCTGCGCAAGACAATCCCCTCGGCCGAGGAGTTCCTGGCCGCGATAGAGCGACAGGGCCTCATGGGGCTTTCTGCCATCTTTGCCGGGAAGACGCGCCGCCTGATCTGACAACGAATGATAGCCCGCAATGGCGGTTACAACGAAGGATAGACAGCCGGTGACCCGACAGGTGCGACAAGACGAAATCGTCCAGAAAGCGATCCGAAACTTGTTCCTCGGCTCCGTGCCGGAACGGACAGAAGAGTTGACCGCCCTCTGGGTGCAACTCAATCCCGTGTTCCAGCTTGTTTCTGATGTTCATGAAGATGAACGGATCATCATGGACGCGGGCGCCCTTCGCTATGTCCATGCCCGTCAAACAGCCAGTTCTTCTGATAGCCCAATAGCAGCCAGGCAGCTTCAGCGGGAGGCGGACGACCATCGACAATATCCAGAATCGTGCGGGCAGCGTGGCCGGCGGTCATCGTGACGGCCGCATCATCAGCAATGGCAGGCGACCCGTCTGTGGCCAGCATCTCGTAGCGGCGCGGCCCCGCCTCCGGCGGCTTGATGCCCTGCACATCGCATCTGGCGAGAAAGGTCGCACGACCTTCGACGAAGGGAGGATCACGCGGCGGCACACAGGTTGCTATCAGCGCTCCGATACCGCCTTCGAACACCTCTACCGAAACGAAAGCACGACCACTAGCCTCGGCAACGGCAGCGAGGAACAGGGCTGTCGCCGGATACGGGCTCGCACCCGTGATCTCTGTCAAAGTCGCAGCGACATCGTCAAGGTCAACAGCGCCGTAATTCGGAAACCTCCGACGTCTCGTCGTGGTTATGTGCGCAGTGGGAATGATCGCTCAGCGACTCGATCACGCGGCAGTCGGCGATGGTCCCCTGGGCGCATTGCCTGATCATCCGCTCCAGCTCTGCTTTCAGCGCCGTCAGTTGCGCGATGCGCGCCTTCACCGCAGCGAGTTGCTCCTTCGCAATGATGTCGGCGGCTGCGCAGGATTGGTCGGGCTGGTCGGAGAGGCTCAGAAGGTCGCGGATGGCGTCCAGCGGAAACCCAAGTTCGCGCGCGTGGCGGATGAACGCCAGCCGATCCAGCGTTGGCTGTCCATAGAGCCGCTGGTTCCCGGCGCTACGCTCCGGCTCCGGCAGGATGCCGATTTGCTCGTAATAGCGGATCGTCGGCACCTTCACCCCGGCCGCCTCACCCAATTTTCCGATGGTGAGCATCAGATTCCCTCTTGAACCTACAGTTGCTAGAGACATTAAGTTCCCGATTCGATGAAGGCAACTGCCCGATTGGGGCGGAGGAAAGATGATGGCGAGAACCGATTTGGAAAATGGGGCGGCCTGCGACTGGACCGTTTCGGGCATGGATTGCGGATCCTGCGCGACCAAGATCAAGAATGCGGTTGGGCGCCTGCCCGGTGTCAGCGGCGTGGAGGTCAGCATCATGTCCGAACGTCTGCGCCTGACGTTGGACGAGGCACGGACCGGCCGCGACAAGGTTGAAAAGACGGTCCGTGCCCTCGGTTATGGCATCGCGCCACGCGCCGCGGGGGCGACGAACGAGTTCGTGATGCCCGGCGGCCCGAAGGTCGACGCAGCCGCGATGCGCGACGAAAGCGGCCACGGCAGCCCCGGCCATGTCCACGACGACCCGGCAGACCGCGGCAAGAACTGGTATCAGACCGGCAAGGGCAAGCTCGTCATCTTTACCGCCATTCTTCTGGGAGTGGCCTGGGGCATCGAGTTGCTGGCACCTCAATTCGGCAAATGGGCCTTTGTCGCCGCCTGCCTGATCGGCGTGGCACCAGTGGCGCAACGCGCCTTTGCTGCCCTGCGGCTGGGTCAACCCTTCACCATCGAAAGCCTGATGACCGTGGCTGCCATCGGCGCCCTTTTCATCGACGCGGCCGAGGAGGCGGCCCTGGTCGTGTTCCTGTTCGCGGTGGGCGAAGTTCTGGAAGGCGTCGCCGCAGGCAAGGCCCGGGACGGCATCCGGGCGCTGGCAAATCTGGTGCCGAAGACCGCACTTCTCGAACTGAATGGCTCCACGCAGGAGGTTCCGGCCGCCAGCCTGCAGATCGGGCAGAGGGTGCTTGTCCGGCCCGGCGACCGCATCCCGGCGGATGGCGAGATCACCGAAGGCACTTCGGGTATCGATGACAGCCCGGTCACTGGCGAAAGTGTTCCGGTTACGAAGGGGCCGGGCGATCCGGTCTTTGCCGGGTCGATCAACACCGAGGCCGCGCTGCGCGTGACGGTCACCAAGGCGGCCGAGGACAACACCATCGCCCGCATCATCCGTCTGGTCGAAGAGGCCGAGGAGGCGCGCGCGCCGACCGAGCGCTTCATCGACCGCTTCAGCCGTTGGTACATGCCCGCCATCGTCGCGGTGGCGGCGCTGGTCGTGCTGGTGCCGCCGCTGGCCTTCGCCCAGCCCTGGGACACCTGGATCTATCGCGGGCTGGCGCTTCTGCTGATCGGCTGCCCCTGCGCGCTGGTGATCTCGGTGCCGGCCTCGATTGCCTCGGCGCTGTCCACCGGGGCGCGTCACGGCCTGCTGATGAAGGGCGGTGCGGTGATCGAGGCGGCCGCGAATGTCAGCCGCGTCGCTTTCGACAAGACCGGCACATTGACCCGCGGGCGGCCGATGGTGACCGATGTCGTGCCCTTTGGCGCCACCACCGAGGCCGAGCTTCTGGCCGTGGCTGCTGGCGTCGAGACCGGGTCGAGCCATCCGCTGGCCGTCGCCATCCTGGACCGGGCCACGCAAGCGGGTGTTGCAGCCCTGCCGTCGCGCGATGCCAGGGCGCTGATGGGCAAGGGCGTGATTGCGACCGTCGGGGACGCAGCCGCATGGGTGGCCTCTCCCCGCTACGCGAACGAGCACGGCGGCCTCGACGCGCCCGGCCTGCGTCAGGCCGCTGCCTTCGAGGAAGAGGGCAAGACCGCCGTTGCAGTGTTCCGTGAGAAGGTTCCGCTTGGCCTGATCGCCATGCGCGACGAACCCCGCAAGGACGCCGCCGAGGCGGTCCGGCAGCTCGCGGACATGGGGGTCACCTCGGTCATCCTGACCGGAGACAATCCGCGCACGGCGACTGCTATTGCCGGGGGCCTCGGCATGGAGTTCCAAGCCGACATGATGCCCGAGGACAAGCTCGCGGCGATCCGCGACATGAGCGAGCACGGCGGCGTGATGATGATCGGCGACGGGATCAACGACGCCCCCGCCCTGAAGCAGGCGAATGTCGGCGTGGCCATGGGGTCAGGGACCGACGTGGCGCTGGAAACCGCCGATGCGGCGATCCTGCGCGACAAGGTGACAGATATCCCGGCGATGGTCCGGCTCGCCCGCGGGGCAATGGCCAACGTCCGCCAGAACGTCGCGATCGCGCTTGGTCTGAAGGCGGTGTTTCTGGTGACGACCATCCTCGGCATCACCGGGCTGTGGATCGCGATCATGGCCGATACCGGGGCCACGGTCCTGGTCACGCTGAACGCGCTGCGGCTCCTGCGCTTCAACCCCGAGCGCGAGGTATAAGTTCATGATTTCCGGTTTCGGCTGGGCCGTCCTGATCCTGCTCTTCGGCTATCTGGCGCTGTTCTTCTGGGGTAGCGCCATCGCTGCAGACACAGCTGGCCGCACTGTCTGGCTTTTCGGGCGGGCGTCCGGGCGCGACGGCTGGGCGGCCTTCGGCTTTCGTGCGGCCTTCGTCCTCGCCTTCTTCGGGCCACTCTTCTGGCTGGCCTGGCCGATCCTGCATAAGGTCGACCCGCTCTGGACCGAAGGCAAGACAGCAGTGCTTGGTGTGGTCGGCGTGTTCCTGGCCGGGGTCGGCGCGATGGTGGCCTTTGCCGCACAGATGTCGATGGGTACATCGTGGCGCGTCGGGGTGGCGACCGGTGCGACGGGCGATCTCGTCTCGGGCGGACTCTACCGGTTCAGCCGCAATCCGACCTTCCTAGGGCAGTTCGCGCTGCTTGCGGGCGTCGGCTTCGCGATCCCCTCGCTCCCGACGATCCTTGTGCCGCTAATCTTCCTCGGGTCGGCCTCCTTGCAGATCCGCTCCGAGGAAGCTGTCCTGCGCCAGTCCCTCGGCGCGGAGTATGACCGCTACGCGGCTTCGGTCCCGCGCTGGATTGGCCTGCGCCGCAGGAGCGCCAAATGAGCGCCCGGCTGATCGTTGTCCTGTTCGGCGTCACTGTGCTGGCCGATCAGCTGACGAAGGCAGCGGCGCTGGCGTGGCTCTCTCGCGGCGAGACGGTTCCCGTTCTTCCTGGCTTCAACCTGACGCTCGGCTTCAACGAGGGATCGAGCTTCGGCATGCTGTCGGGCGTGATGGCGGGCAAGCCGCTGCTGATGGCGGCGCTGACCGGGGCGCTTACCATGATCTTCGCCGTCATGGCGTTCCGCGCGCGGCACCCGTTCGAGCGGGCCGGTCTTGCACTGATCGTTGGCGGTGCGGTTGGCAATATCATCGACCGGCTGCGGCAGGGTGCCGTGACCGATTTTCTGGATCTTTACTGGCGTGGCTCGCACTGGCCCACGTTCAACGTCGCGGATATTGCCATCACGCTTGGCGCGGTGTGCATCCTCATCACCTCTCTCCGCTCACGCCGTCGCAAGGAACCTGCTCTTGACCAACCCTGACACTCAGGCCCTGTCGCGCGACGATCTGCCCCTCATGGCCGCGTTCCTGATCGCGCTGGCGGGAACGCTTGGCGCACTTTTCATCGGCGAGGTGCTGGGACAGATGCCCTGCACGCTCTGCTGGTATCAGCGCATCGCCATGTTCCCGCTGGTGCCGATCCTCGGACTGTCGCTCTGGCGCGGGGATGGCATGGCGAGGCTTTATGGCTTGCCGCTGGCGCTGGCGGGCCTGGCGCTGGCCGTCTGGCACTCCGGACTTTACGCTGGGTTTCTGCCTGCACCGATTGTTCCCTGCACGGAGAACGGCCCGTCCTGCTCGGGCCCGGCGCAGATTATTCTTGGTCTGCCCATTCCCTACCTGTCGCTGGCGGCATTTGCCGCCATCCTCGCCTGTCTCATCTTGCCCAAAGGAAAACGCATATGAACCGCCGCACCCTCCTGATCGGAGCTTCCGGGCTCGGCCTTACCGCCTTCGCTGGCGGTGCTGTCGTTCTGACTCGTCGCCGTCAGGCTGAGGCCGCCGCCGCCGCGGCAACCGCCCCGACCGTGGAACCGTCGCTTCTGATCCGCGCCCATTCGCCCAGCTTCGGCCCCGAGGATGCCCCGGTCACGCTGGTCGAATTCTTCGATCCCTCCTGCGAGGCCTGCCGGGCCTATCACTCGGTGGTTCAGGAAATCCTCCGCCAGTTCCCGACGCAGGTCCGCGTGGTGCTGCGCTATACGGTGTTTCACGAAGGGTCGGACGAAGCGGTGCGCATCCTCGAGACCGCGCGGATGCAGGACCAGTTCGAGTCTGTGCTCGATGCACTTTTCGAACAACAGCCGGGCTGGGCCGTTCATGGAGCGCCGCGGATGGACCTGGCTTGGGAAATCGCCGGCGCGGCGGGGCTCGATCTCGCCAAGGCCAAAAGCGACAAGCTGTTTCCGGGCATCACCGGCACGCTCAACCAGGACGCCGCCGATGTCGAAGCCGTGGGTATTCGCCAGACGCCAACGTTCTTCCTGAATGGCAAGCGTCTTGAAAACTTCAGCGCGGAAAGCCTGATCGCCGATGTCCGGTTCGCCGTCGAGAACTCCTGACCAGCCGTTCAGGCACGGTCGGCGAACTCGGCGAACAGGGCAAGCGTCCGCTCGCTCACATGGTGCTCGATCCCTTCGGCATCGCGTTCCGCCGTCTCGGCATCCAGTCCGAGCCGGAGCAGGAACCGCAGGACGATCTCGTGGCGGCGCTGGCATTCATCAGCCAGCGCCCTGCCTGCATCGGTCAGAAAGACCGAGCGGTATTTCGCGCGGGTGATCAGCCCTTCGCGGGCCAGACGATCCAGCGTTTTCGTGACCGTCGGCACGCGGACCCCCAGCTTCGCCGCAATGTCGACGGGCCGCGCTTCGCCCTGCGCGTCGATCAGTTCCGCGATCAGTTCGACATAATCTTCGGCCACCTCGTTGCGCCGCGCCTCGCGTGCGCCTTGAAACGCCTCCGCACGGGGATCTGGAGTGCGTTCGTCACTGGCGGCGGGCAAAGCGGGCTGAATATCGTCTTGCATCATCCGCCCAGTCTCGCACGAACCGGATTGACAGGTAAAGCCACAGAGCAGATTGTTAGCCGTGCCTAACTTTTAGCGCCGAGCCTTTTTGCGCACGCGCCAACGAGGAAAGCCTGATCCATGCCTGCCGACAACATGACCCTGGTCGACCCCTCGCGCCGGGCGCTGCTGGTTGGCGGGCTTGTCGCCGCCAGCGGCGCGGCCATGGCGGCGAGCGGTGCGCGGTCGCAGACCGGCCCCGATCCCATGGCCGGTCACGACATGTCCACAATGCCGATCGATCCCTATGCGGCGCCCATGCCGGGGATGGCGCATGGCAACATGACAACGGTTGGTTTGGTGGATCATGTCCGCAACGGCTTCGACCCGACTGCCATGCTGACGGAATGGGAGACCGGACGGGCCGAACTCCTGCCCGATGGCCGAACGCTGCGCACGTTCGAAATCGACGCCTTCGACAGGGAAATCGAGATTGCGCCCGGCATCTTCTTTCCTGCCTGGACCTTCAATGGTCGCGTTCCAGGTCCGGCTCTGAGGGCGAAGGAGGGCGAGCGGCTGCGGATCGTCTTTCGTAACGGCGGGTCGCACCCGCATTCAATGCATTTCCACGGCATCCACTCGGCGCGAATGGACGGCGTTCCGGGCGCCGGGTTGATCGGTCCCGGCGAAGAATTCGTCTACGAATTCGACGCCAAACCCTTCGGCTGTCACCTTTATCACTGCCACGCTTTGCCGCTGAAGCGGCACATGCACAAGGGCATGTATGGTCTGTTCGTGATCGACCCCGATCCCGCCCGGCATCCCGAGCATGCGGCCGTCGCGGCATCGCGCCTGCTCGGCAGCCCCGAGAATGCCGAATGGCAGGAACTCGCGATGGTGATGAATGCCTTCGACACCAATTTCGATGGCGGCAACGAAGTCTATGCCGTCAACACCGTGGGCCAAGCCTACATGAACGTGCCGATCCGCATCGACAAGTCGCGCCCCGTCCGCATCTACCTGGTGAACGTGACCGAATTCGATCCGATCAACTCGTTCCACCTGCACGCGAATTTCTTCAACTATTTCGACACCGGCACCACGCTGACGCCCACGTTGCGCACCGTCGATCTGATCATGCAGTGCCAGGCGCAGCGGGGCATCCTCGAGTTCAGCTTCGCCGAGCACGAAGATGGAATGTACATGTTCCATGCACATCAGTCGGAGTTCACCGAACTCGGCTGGGTCGGCATGTTCGATGTCCGGGGGCCAGCGGCATGAGCCAGCAAATCCAACCCACCCGACCCACCGCGATCCGGTTCTTGCTGCTGCTGCTGCCGCTGGCGGCCATCCTTGGGTCCTTCGTCTGGATCGCCTCGCTCGATCCCTTGCGCAGCTTCAACAACGGCGCCCCGCCGGTCGAGGCGCTGACGGTCGAGCGGACCGTGCTCGACCAGACCGGCATCCAGCTATTGGTTCGGGCAGGCGGTTCGGAGTCGATGCAGATCGCCCAGATCGCCGTCGATGACGCCTATTGGACCTTCACGCAGGAACCGCCCGGGACCATTGCGCGCGGAACCGCCGTCTGGGTTCGCATCCCTTACCCTTGGGTGCTGGGCGAGGCGCATAATGTGGCGCTGCTCTCCAACACCGGCACGGTGTTCGAGCATGAGATCGCCGTCGCCGTGCCGACCCCGCAGGCCACTGCCGGGCAGTTCCGAATGCAGGCGCTGATTGGCGCGATCGTCGGCCTGCTGCCGGTGGCGCTCGGCCTGATGTTCTATCCCGCCATGCGCGGCTTTGGCCGCACGGGCATGAATCTCGTCCTCGCGCTGACGGTGGGCATGCTGGCCTTCCTGCTTCTCGACATGATGGCCGAGGCGATAGAGCTTTCGGCCGAGGCAGCCGCGCTGTTTCAGGGCTCCGCGATGGTCTGGCTGTCGGCGCTGGCCAGCTTCCTTCTGCTGATGGCGATCGGTCGCTGGCGCGGCCAGCCGGAGGGGCTGGCCCTCGCTTTCTACATCGCCTTCGGCATCGGATTGCACAATTTCGGCGAAGGGCTGGCGATCGGCGGGGCCTTTGCCGCCGGATCGGCAGGGCTGGGCACCTTCCTCGTTCTCGGCTTCGCTCTGCACAACGTCACCGAAGGCATCGGCATCGCCGCGCCGATCCTGCGCATCCGCCCGCCGCTCTGGACCTTCGCCGCGCTGACGCTGCTGGCCGGTGGTCCGGCGGTGCTGGGAATGTGGGCAGGCAGTCTCGCCTTTGCGCCGCAATGGTCGGCCCTGGCGCTGGCGGTCGGCGCTGGCGCCATCCTACAGGTCATGGTCGAGGTCGGTGCCTACCTGATGCGCCAGAACAGCGACCGGCAGACGGTGCTGCTTTCGCCCGCTGTTCTTGGCGGATTCCTTGGCGGGATCGCTTTCATGTATGCGACCGCGGCGCTGATCAAGGTTTGACTCAGCTCATCCCCTTGTCGACCTGCGGCGCGAGATCCGGCGAACCGGCGGTTTCTGGTGGCAATCAGCGCGCCTGTCGCGGTCACGATCATCGCTGTGAACATGAGCCTTCTGCGCACCGTTCTGCGCGTCCTACCGCTCACCATCGCGTGACGGTAGGCGTTCGCCCTTGAAGCTGAAGTCACTAGAGGCTCTAGAAGGCATGCAACAACGGGAGTGACGGATCGGATGCGATTGACGCGGCTGCAAAAAATCCTCTGGGCGGCGGCGGGTATTGCCATGCTGGCCTATGCGACGATGTTTCTTCTTGCAGGGCGTACGCCCGCGCCAGTGGCCGAGGCCTCATTCCGTCCGACCTTCGCACTTCCCGATGCCGAGGGGCGCCTGCGCACCCAGGCGGAATTCGCGGGCAAACACATTCTGGTCTTCTTCGGGTTCACGAGTTGCCCCGATGTTTGCCCCACGACACTGGCCGATGTCGCGCAGGTCATGGATGATCTGGGCGATCAGGCCACGCAAGTGCAGCCGCTCTTCATCTCCATCGACCCCGAGCGCGACCGCAGGCTGGGTCTTGCCGAATTCACCGCTGCCTTCCATCCCTCCATCCTCGGCCTTGCGGGGGATGCGGATCAGACCCGGGCCACGGCGGACAGTTTCCGCATCCATTACGCGCGCGAGGACGATGCCGCCGCGCCTGATAGTTATTCCATGTCGCACAGTCCCGCGCTTTACCTCATTGGGCCCGAGGGCGAATGGCTGCGCCAGTTCACCTACGGCACGCCTGCCGCCGAAATCCTTGCCGATCTTCAATCGAGATTCTGAACCATGAAGTTCCTGACCATTGCCCTTCTCCTGATCGCTCCGGCGGCATTCGCCTGCGAAACCGTCACCGTCGGCGACCTGATCGTCGAACATGCCTGGTCGAAGGCCACCATCGGCGTGGACCGGCCGGCGGTTCTCTATGTCGAGATCACCAACACTGGCAGTTCGGACGATGCCCTTGTCGGCATCGCGACACCAGCCGCAAGCGCGTCCATGCTGCATGAAACCGTGGTCACGGACGGTATCGCTTCGATGCCCCACGCCATGTCGATCCCGGTTCCGGCGGGTAAGACCGTAGAATTGGCCCCCGGAGGCTATCACGGGATGCTGATGGGCCTTTCGGCAGCGTTGAAGGAGGGCGCCCGTTTCCCCGTTATCCTGACCTTCGAGAAGGCGGACGCGGCCACGATCAACGTCGATGTTCTGTCCATGCGTTCGGAGGGGCCGGCTTGCGAACACGCCGGGCAGTAATCCTCGGTCTTGGCGGGGCGGCAGGGGCACTGTCCTTTACCCTCGGCCTCGGCTGGTGGCAGAGCCGCGAACGCGCACAGCCGGGTGCGGGTCTGCTGCCCCTGCCCATTGACGAGATGTCTTTTACACTGACCGACCATCACAGCGAGCCGGTGCAACCTGCCGACTGGATCGGTCGCCCGACCCTGGTCTTCTTCGGCTTCACCTGGTGCCCCGATGTCTGCCCGACGATGCTGAGCAATATCTCCGGCTGGCTGGAGGACCTTGGTCCCGACGCCGACCGACTGAACACCGTCCTGATCAGCGTCGATCCTGAGCGCGACACGCCGGAAGTGCTGGCCGATTACTTGTCGAACTTCGATCCCCGGATTACCGGCCTGACCGGCACGCTGACCGAGGTCGAACGCGCTGCAGCTGGGTTCCGCGCCCGGTTCGAAAAGGCTCCGCGCGATGGCGACTACACGATGAACCACACCGCAGGCGTGTTCCTGTTCCGCGCCGACGGGCGCTTCGGCGGGATCATCGACTATCACGACGATAGCCGCTTTGCCCTGCCCAAGATCCGTAGGGTGCTGGACTGATGGAACAACCAGTTGCGCATTCGATAGCCGGCATCAAGCTTCGCCAGATCAGGAGGAAAACGACCATGACGCACCGATCCAACATTACCCGCCGCACGGCAATCCTCTCGGGGCTTGCACTCGCAGCCATCGTCGCTGGGCCCGGACTCGCCCAGGAGGCCGCCATCCATGTGGTGAAGGGCACCGGCTGCGAATGCTGCAACGCCTGGATCACCTATCTGCGGGACGAGGGATTTTCGGTGACCGACGAGGAACGCTATGGAACGCTGCTGATGACCTACAAGTCCGAGGTCGGCGTGCCGCAGCGGATGATCTCCTGCCACACCGGAATGGCAGATGGCTATGTGATTGAAGGCCATGTCCCCGCCGCCGACATTCGCCGCCTTCTCTCCGAACGCCCGAACGCGATCGGACTGGCCGTGCCCGGGATGCCCTACGGTTCCCCTGGCATGGGTCCGGAGAGCAAACGTAAAGCCTATGAGGTACTTCTGATCCGGCGCGACGGATTGACTGAGGTGTTCTCCAGCTATGAGTCAGCCTGAGGAGCGGCAAGGCGGCCCTCCCGGCAAATGCACCTGAGACACCCGGCCCCGGCGAGCCAACCACTCATTGATCGGTCGCCTCGCGCGCGCTCATTTCGGCCTGATAGCGGCGTTCACGCTCTGGCCAGGTGCTCTTGATGTAGTGTAGGACGACCTCGATCTCCGCATCCGACATGACAGCGCCGAACCCAGGCATGTCGCTTTCGTAACCACCTCCCACGACAGTGGCTGTGCCGTCCTTGACGATGCGGAACAGGACATCATCGGCATGGTGCCATGTGTGGCCGCTGGCATCGTGCGGGGGAGCCGGCAGCCGCCCGGACGGTAGAGGCGTTTTCCAGTCAGGCTGTCCTTTCAGATCGGCACCGTGGCAGGAGGCACCCCCCCCGGATCAGTTCTGCGCGGAAAATCACAGCCCCCGACGATCTTCGCAACGGTAAGAAGCCCGTTCGCCCAGATCGCGATGGCAACCCGCCGATCGCCAGAATCCGGTTCGATATGCGCGTGCCCATGATCATGCGGCATTGGCAGGCTCCTCATGCGCGTGTGTCGCGCGTCGGTCAGTCTTGAGGCGGCCGCTGCCGAAACCACGTACGCGCGCATTCATCCAGTGGCGGATGATATGACGGTAAAGGGCACCACGCAGCCACCCAAAGGATTGCTCATGGGACAAATAGAAGGCGTCCGGCGTATCGTACACGCCAAAATCTTGCACAATGCCGGTTTTCTGAATGTAGGTATCTTCTCCGTTCCAGGCGACGGGAGGCGCGCCAAGGCAATCCGTGCCCGCGCCATAACCGCAGAGACTTTCTGTGTTCGAGAATGACGTTTGCAGGACATCGAGGAAAGCGTCATCCAGGATGAAGCCTTCAAGGTTGATCCAGGCACCTTGAAATTCGATCTCGACCCATGAGTGGAGAATTTCCTGCGGAGCAAGCGGATACACCAGCTCAGGGACAACACCGCGCTGCAAGCCTTTGTGGATCGTGAAGCCATGCAACCGGCAACGAATGCCTGTCAACGGCGGCGCAAAAGTCGGCCACGGCGGCGGAGCAAAACCAGGCCATTTGGTGAGGATGTGCGCCATGGCGCGCGCGCTTCGCACATAGCTGGCGCGTGCCATGGCGCACTGGCCCGTCAGGGCCAGTAGTTGTAAGATGTCTGGATCTTGATCAGCGCCGCTTGCGGGCAGTGCTGTTGGCGAGGCGGTAGCTTTCGCCGTTCATCTCGAGGATGCTGACGTGGTGGGTCAGCCGGTCGAGAAGCGCGCCGGTCAGGCGCTCCGAGCCGAATGTTTCGGTCCATTCATCGAAGGGCAGATTGCTTGTGATGAGGGTCGATCCGCGCTCATAGCGCTGCGAGATCAGCTCGAACAGCAACTCGGCACCCGTTTTCGACAGGGGCACAAAGCCGAGCTCGTCGATGATGAGAAGCTTGTAGCCGGCCATCTGCTTTTGGAAGCGCAGCAGACGGCGCTCGTCGCGGGCCTCCATCATCTCGCTGACCAACCCTGCGGCAGTGGTGAAGCCAACCGAAAGGCCCTTCTGACAAGCGGCCAGCCCGATGCCGAGGGCGACATGGGTCTTGCCGGTGCCGGACGGGCCGAGGACAATGACATTCTCGCGCCGTTCGATCCATTCGCACCGGGCCAGTTCAAGCACCTGCATCTTGTTCAGCTTCGGGATAGTCGCAAAGTCAAAGCTGTCCAGGCTTTTGACGGCCGGGAACTTCGCGGCCTTGATGCGCCGCTCGACCATTCGCCGTTCCCGGTCGATCAGCTCGAGTTCGACCAGCCGTGCCAGGTATCGGACATGGTCCAGCCCTTCCGTCGCGCATTGGCGGGCCAGCTTCTGATGCTCGCGCAGGAACGTCGGCAGCTTCAACGCCTTGAGATGATGGGCGAGCAGGATTTCCGGGGCGTCACTCATGCCGCGTCCTCGGCATCGCCCGACAGCAGCCGCATGTAAGACCCGGCCCTGGTCTTCTCGACCGTCGTTTTCGGCAGGTAGGGATAGAAGTCGAGGTCCAGTCGCGGCGGTCGGCGCTCCACCCGGCATAGCAGAAGATGCTTCACCGCGTCGAAGCTGAGCGCCCCCATCCGAAGAGCCTGGAGCACTGCCGCCCGCACGTCTGCCAGATCGAAGACCTCCAACAGCCGCAGGACCTGAACATATTCGCGCCGACCCTGTCGGTTCATCCGCGCCTCCATCAGGCGGCGCAAGGTGGCGAACTCCTCCGGCAGGTTCCAGCCCTGTAACGGGGCGGCTTGATCCAACGCATTGATCTTCTGCTCGATCAGCGGGAGGTAATGGATCGGGTTGAAGACCAGTTCGTCGCGATCCCAGCATCGGGGATGGCGGGCGATCACCTCGCCCCCGCAGCCGATCACCACCTCATGGATATAGCCCCGGATCCAGACATCCTGGTGGCCGTATGCAACCGGCACCGAGTAGTCGTTGGTCTTGTAGCGCACCAGCGATTGCGACGAGACCCGGCCGTTGTCCTGATCGCAGGCATCGAACGGGGCTGCGGGGAGCGGGCGCATCGCAGCAAGGTCACGCTGCAATCTCTCACCGATCGTCTCGCTTTCGCCGCGCAGGACGGCGCGCTGACGTTTGAGGCATTGTTCTTCCAGCCAGAGGTTGAACGCCTCCCAAGTGTCAAATGCCGGCATCGGCACCATGAAGTTGCGCCGCGAATAGCCCACCAGGCCTTCGACATTTCCCTTGTCGTTGCCCTTGCCCGGCCGGCCATAGCGATCCCGGATCAGGTAGTGCGACAAGAACCCGCTGAACAGCGAGGCGCGCTTTCTGGTGCCATCCGGCAGGATCTTCGCCACAAGGCATCGGTCGTTGTCGTAGAGCACAGACTGAGGAACCGCGCCGAAGAACGCGAAGGCATGGATATGGCCATCCACCCAGGCCTCGGCCACTGCTGCGGGATAAGCCCGGACGTAACAGGCATCGCTGTGCGGAAGGTCCAGCACGAAGAAGTGCGCCTTCTGCTCAATACCACCGATCCTGACCAGGGCCTCGCCGAAGTCGGCCTGAGCCTGGCCCGGCGGATGCGACAGCGGCACAAACACCTCCTGACCACGTCGTTCCCGCTCCCGTATGTAGTCTTTGATGATCGTGTAGCCGCCGGTGAAGCCGCATTCCTCGCAAAGCCGGTCAAACACCCGCTTCGCCGTATGCCGCTGCTTGCGCGGCATGGTCCGGTCCGCCTCCAGCCACCCCTCGATAATCGGAATGAACGCATCCAGCTTCGGACGCCGCACCTCGGATGTCCGCCGATAGCCAGGCGGAACCGAAAACGACATCATCTTCCGAACCGTGTCGCGCGACACGTTGAATACACGCGCCGCTTCCCGCTGGCTCATGCCCTCCGCACAAGCCTGACGAACTCTCAGATATAGCTCCACGCTGTAAATCCCCACGCCCTCCCTGCTGCCGCAGAAAGGGAAAACTGGACGACTTTTACGCCGCCCGCAGCCGCATCACGCCGCCGCTTCCGTGGACCAATTTCGCACCGCCGTTCTCAGGACAAGGTGGCAGTGGAAAACTACCATGATGGCATGTGATGAGCCGCTGTGTCGGCTCGTTGACCATAGCAAACCAAGGCGTGCATGGGCTGCTGCGTCCAATCCGCCCGTGTCAGCTCGTGGCCGCTGTGCCCTCGATGAGGTTCAGGAATGCCGACCTGATTTCCTCTGGCAGCGCAAAATATGCCTTAAGAAGTCTATGACGCTCGCCGAGCCGTTGCAGGGGCACAAATCTTGATAGCTCTCCTTGGCCGTCGGGCGAGGTTAGCACCTCCAAGATCGTTTGCGGGTCTACTTCGAGCGCATTGGCGATCCTTACCAGTCGGTGAATTGTGAGGCTGTTTCTGCCAGCTTCGTGTTTCTGGAGCTGTTGATAGCTGATACCGATTTCCGAGGCGACATCTGCCAGTGACAGGCCGCGTCTTGTCCGCAGCGCCTTCAGCCTGTCCCCGAGTTGCCTGTCAAAACCATCCAGATCGCCGTCCAACTCGGCCCACCCTATACGAGACAGAAGCGAATGCTGCGGTACGCCCCCGCAATCGCTTCCTGACCCATGATCGGGGAGTTGGAAAACCGAACCTGTCCGGTCCCTATGACCTTTAGCACCGGAGCGCCTGGACATACGTCACAGGCTCCCCGACCGCATGGTCAAGGAATCGGCGCCGTTTCGGCCGACGCCAATACCGACAGGTTCAGAGGTTTCCACGCCCCAGGGACGACGCGTGGCGTCCCCAAGGGCAGTGTATCGGTTTCAGGGGGTTAGGAGCAAGATGTTGCGTTGCTCGGTTCCATAGCGCTCTGGTCAGGCGCCAGGGTCTTCGGTCGCGGGGGCAACTGGCGCATCAGGCCCGAGCGCCTCGCGCAGTTTTCGACCTGCAAGGTTCCAGTCGTGCCTGGGTTCATCCCAGTTTTGGGTCGAGGTGAGCTGTCGGTCCAGGTAGTCGCGAAACTCTTGTTCGCCGCCCCGCAACTTGAATGTGTAGAGCCGATTGACGATTTCGCGCATCAAGTCGCGCATTTCGTCATCGCTGATCCTGGAAAGCTCCGACCATGGGATTTGTCGGCCGTTGGCGTCCGTCACGAGCACATCAGAATAGTCCCCTGTATGGCTGACCACTCCCGGGCCTGCATGCAGGGTTTCAAGACACGTATTCCGAACACAGATCAGCGTCATCGCCTTGGACATGACAGAGGCAATCTTGCGCACAAGGTCGTTGGTCATGGCTTCCTCGTCTCGCAATGCGAGCGAGGGCCTGTCGTTCCCCGCCCTGTTGATCAGATAGCGAAATCTTCGAGCGATTTTCCGGAGGCCAGCGCGTCACCGATCCAGCCGGGTTTGCGTCCCCGCCCGGACCAGGTCAGTTCCGGGTTTTCTGGATGACGATATTTCGCTACCGAGGGAGAGCGTTTGCGCGCGGTTGCCGCATCGGCAAGTTCCTCGAACGAATAACCGAGTTCGCGGGCCAACTCATCGACCCTGGCGCGGGCCTCGGCTTTGCGGCGATCTTCAAAGGAGGTGATCGCCTTGGCGACTGACTTTTCCAGTTGTTTCAGTTCGCTCAGCGAAAGCGCGTCGAGGTTGATATCGGTCATCAAGGTCCCCTTTGTTCTTTAACATTGATAGGGCAGCGTGCAGTGATGGGCAATTTCCCATTCGGGGACATAGTCAGACATGGTTGCGTGCTCTAATGCTGCCGCATGAGCAGAAGAAGACAGTCTAGGCCTTCCACGCGCGTCACTGCGCTGCGATCGGCATCTTGGCCTCGGAAACGAGCGGGTAGTCGTAACCGGCCTCTACAGTTTTTGTCTGTGATGGGCGGTGCGTTGTTACTTGGTTTTATGGCGGTGGAGCGCATTCCCGAGCATCTCGGCGCGCTGCCTGAATTGACAGCCCGTCGTGTGATTGAGGGGCCTGTCAGTCATATTCGCGATGGCGACACAATTGAAGTGGCGGGCACGCCGGTTCGGTTCGGGTCGTTGGACTGTGCCGAGCGCGGAACAGTGCGAGGCGATGCGGCTACCAGGCGCATGCGGGATCTGGTTGCTGCGCAGTCCCTCAGCTGCGCCCTGAACGGTCGCACCAGCTACGACCGCAGCATCGGGCGGTGCACTTTGCCCGATGGACGCGACGTGGCCGCACAGATGATCCGGGAAGGATTGTGCGGCCGATACTGGTAACGGCAGTCCTGTCGGATCCAGAGTGAGAGAGCGGCTGGTTTGCCCGTGACGGGTCAGGGCTGGAGGAGAGGCCTCCGGCGGCCCGTCGCGGAGTGACTGTCATGAACACTATGCAGATTCTGGAACCCGCGCGCCCGGTGCGCGGCGGCTACAAGGTGGATGTCAGCCGGGGAGCACGCAACGGCCGGGTGTCGTCCGAATGGTTCAACCGGCCCGATGATGAGCGCTATCTCTCGCTCGATGACCTCTGGGCCTCGGTCAAGGCGCGCTCGGAGCGCAGCACGTCACGGATCGTCGAGACGGCAAAGATCCATGTCGAGGCCAGTCGCGACAATTCCGAACGGCTGCAGCTGATCTTGCCGAAGGCGGATGCACCGCTGGCACCGACCCATTGGGCCTTTGGTCAACTCGCCAGCCTGGTTGGTGCGCCGGCGTCGTATCTGCGCCAACTGCCGGCACCTCTGGCCGGGATCAATCTGCAGTATGGCCTCTCGGGTCACCGCGCCGAGCAGATCAAGACCTTCGAGACCGAAGACGGCAGGACAGAGCTGCGCGCGGTGACCGGCCCGGATTATGGCCGGATCTATGACCATGAGCTGGTCGAGGCTGTGCAGCGCATCGCGGGCAACGGCACCGGTGATACCCGCTGGAAGGTGCCGGGTACGATCGACTGGTCGACCGGGGTCTATAACCCGGACGTCGACATCACCCGCGACACGACCACGCTCTATGCCTCGGACCGCGATGTGTTCCTCTTCCTCGTGGACGACCACAATCCGATCGAGGCGGGCAAGCTTCCGGATGGATCGCCGGATCTCTACTTCCGCGGCTTCTACTGCTGGAACTCGGAGGTCGGGGCCAAGACCCTCGGGATTGCCAGTTTCTACCTGCGCGCCGTGTGCCAGAACCGAAATATCTGGGGGCAGGAAGAATTCCAGGAGATCACCATCCGCCATTCGAAATATGCTGCCTCGCGGTTCGCGCATGAGGCGGCACCGGCGCTGACCCGCTTTGCCAATTCCTCGCCCTCGGGGTTCATCAACGGGATCAAGGCGGCCCGTCAGCAGATCGTGGCCCGGACGGATGAGGACCGGGAAACCTTCCTGCGCAAGCGCGGCTTCTCGAAGCTCGAGGCGGGCAAGATTATCGACAAGGTCCTGGTCGAGGAGGGGCACCCGGCCGAGAGCATCTTCGACTTTGTTCAGGGGATCACGCGTCTCGCGCGGGACAAGACCCAACAGGACACCCGGCTTGAGCTGGAGGGCAAGGCCAAGAAGCTGCTGGAGCGCGCGGGCTGACACCAGTCGCGCACCCATTCGTCCCATCATCACGCGGCAGCCCGGCTGCTTGTCCTCGGTTGCCGCGTCCCTTCCCATTCCCGGCCCAAGCGCTCGCGGCGTCATAGATGCGGGCAGTGGGCTACCCATTCCGGGAGACCCCTGATGCAAACCTTTGACGAAAAAGTGGATACCGCTGTCTATGCCGCCTTCATGGCGCTCGGCCTTCCGGTTGCCACGAATATGGAGCTGGCGATCCGGCTCAACGACTTCATCACCCAAGAATTCCAATTCGTCGTGTCAGATGATGACGACAACGGGGGCGCAACACTTGCCGGCGGGGCCGGAGGGCGGGCCGATGACTGAGCAGGAGCAAACCGTCATCCTTGAGGCGCGTGAGATTCTTGCGCGCTATTTCAACCAGAACCCGATGCTGACCTCCTGGCAGGCTGTGCTGGACTACTGTGCCCTGGCCGTCCGCGGCGAGGTAGAATGCTTTCACGTACTCTACCTGGACCGGAAGAACCGGCTGATCTCCGATGTTCTGGCTTCCGTGGGCACGGTCGATCATGTGCCGGTGCATCCGCGCGAGGTTCTGAAGCGTGCCCTGCTGATGAACGCGTCGGCGCTGATCCTGGTCCACAATCACCCCAGTGGTGATCCCGAGCCTTCGGACGCCGACCTGAAGATGACGAAGGAGATCCAGAAGGGCTGCAAAACACTCGGCCTAACCTTGCACGACCATATCATCGTCGGGGCAGGGCGGGAGGTTAGCCTGCGCGCACGTGGTGATCTCTGAGCGACAGGCGGCAAGATCTCCACAGGACGGGTTTGGCTTACAACATGTCACCTGAAGCGTCAGTCAGATAGTCTGCGAAGAATTGCGGTTTCTTGACGGGCAAGATTTAGATGGCGGTTCCCAATTCCAAAGCCGAGTTGCTGGCGGCGATTTCAGTGACGTATGATCGCCTCTCCGCCGATCTCGCGAGGGTTCCCACTGACCGTGTAAGGGAAGCATCACTCGTGGGTCACGCGGCGAGGACCACGATGAGCGCTGCCGATTTGGTTGCGTATCTGATCGGGTGGAATGAGTTGGTTCTGAAGTGGCTGGATCGAGACGACCGGGGTGAGCCGGTCGATTTTCCCGAGGCCGGGTTCAAATGGAATGAACTCGGTCTCCTGGCCCAGAAGTTCTACCGGGATCATGAGGCTTTGGATTGGGTCAGTCTGTTGGCACGCCTGACTGAGGCCAAGATCCGGCTGGTCGACACGATTTCCGCACGGTCCGACGCCGAACTCTACGGCGGTCCTTGGTATGGGAAATGGACGAAGGGCCGGATGATCCAGTTCAATACGTCTTCTCCCTATGCCAATGCGCGGGTCGATTCGGAAGTGGCTCAAGGAGAAGGGCTGAGAGCGATACAGCTCTCTGCTGCAAGGGGAAACCTGTCCATGCAGCAGAGGCGCCTGGTCTGCCTGTGGCCTCACGCCTTCAGCGCGTCTTTCACGGCCTTGGCAGGCGTAAAGGCCAGCTTCTTTGAGGCGGCGATGGTCACGGTTGCGCCGGTTGCCGGGTTGCGGCCTTCGCGTTCGGTGGTTTCCTTGACCTTGAACTTGCCGAAGCCCGGGATCGAGGTTTCTTCGCCGGCAATGGCGGCGTCGGTCACGGCTTTGAAGACCGCCTCGACGGCGGATTTGGCCTGAGCCTTGGTCAGGCCATTCTCTTCCGCCACCTTGCTGGCGATATCATTGATTGTGGTCATAAGAGGCTCTCCTGTTGGATCCCGATGACCATGTCAGCTTTGGCACAGGATCGGAATCTTGAATTTCACGCAGCGTGGACGTTCAAGCCGTTTCCTGCTTCTCTGCTGCTGGCAGGGCTTCGGCGTGCTCTGCCGCAGACGAAGCGTAATCACGCATGCTGTCCATGGTCTGCTGGCATGCCTCATCTGTGGCTTGCAGCGGGGTGCTCGCCAGTTGCCGGAGTGCGCTGATAGCCGGTTCTTCTGGTATCGGCTTTCTTGCCGCGAGGGCGATTGTTCCGATCGGCTCGTTCGCCTGCATGAACATTTCCAACCAGGGGCCGACATAGTCCGTGCCATTGCCGAGCGGTGAAGCCGCCGTTGGCTCCAGTTCATAGACCATCACGCATTCATCGCTCTTACCGTCTACGGTCGCCTGATAGCTGCCGAATGGGCGGCGCTCCAACATCCAGGACAGCGCGATCATCGGTGCGTTTTCCAGCGCCGCCGCCAGATCTTCGGCTCTGTCGATCTGCTGCGGCAGCAGATTGGTGTCGAGGCACCGCCATTGGCTGGTGGTGCCGGAATAATATGCAAGCAGATAGCGCATTGTCAGCATGCCCATATGTTCTTGTTGTCGCTGGCATCTTCGCCCGACCAGGAAGTAGGGAGCGCGTCTTCTGCTCGCAAGGATTTGCGGTGGGCCTTGGGCGGGATGCCGCCCAGGGGTATGTCGTCTTGCCTGCACGTACGGCATTAACGCCGTGACAGCATCCTGCCGAGCCAGCTGCTTTTGCCGTTGGCATTGCGCAGCTTCGACCGGGGCGACCTGGCAAGAACTTCGCGCCCCGCATCGGTCAGTTGGTAACGCTTTGCGCTTATGACCCTGAAGAGCCCGCGATCCGTCAGGCGCTCGGCGATCTGCTCTGTCTCCGGATCCGCGTCAGAACCGATCAGGGACGGGATATTTTCTGGCAGACCCTCAGCGTCGCGCAGAAGATCGAGCCATGAAGATGGCAGTTCATCGTCCGACAACGCACGGCTCCGGGGATGGCGGCGTGTCGGGCATCAGGTCATCTCGCAGCGCAGGCATATCAACTCGCCCTCAGCGGACGACCAGCACCGGCACCGGGCTGTGGGCCAGCACTTCGGCGGTCTGGCTGCCGAGCAACAGACGACCAAGGCCACGCCGGCCGTGCGAGGACATGCAGATCAGGCTACAATCCCGCGCTTTCGCAGTCTCGACAATCGCCTCGGCAGGTTGGGCATTGGGGATATGCAGAACCTCGGCGACTACACCGATCTTGTCCGCAGCTTCCTTCGCAGTTCTCAGGATGCCATCGGCCAGTTCCTTCTGGCTTTCCTCGAACCCGCCGCTGACCTCGATGGGTGCGACCCATGCCCCGCCCGCGGCCGCTGCATAGATCGGGAAGGCTTCCGTGACGGTGACGATGGTCACCTTCGCGCCGAGGGTCTTGGCCAGCGTCAAGCCGTGGTCGAGGCCCTTGGTGGCGGTTTCCGATCCATCGGTGGAAATCAGGATGTGATGATACATGATCATTCCTTTTGGCTGGCAGGGAAGATCTGGCGCATGGCGGGATCGTGTTATTGTTGCACAGGCTTGCCCCCTGGCCAAGGAAATCCGTTCCAGATCAATGCCCGAGATGGGCTGGGCCTTTGGCCGTTCGACCGTTTCCTTGCCGCCGGTCAGGAGAGGGAGAGTGGGGAGGGGTTTTCCATGACGGGTTGGTAGCCGGAGAGAGGGTCTCCCCGGCGCCCGTCCTCGGAGTATCTGACATGGCTACTGCCGTTCAGAAGATCACCCTGTCGTCCTCGCGCGACATCCCCTTCAACAAGCTGGTGCTGAGCCAGTCCAACGTCCGGCGCGTCAAGGCCGGCGTTTCGGTCGATGAACTGGCCGAGTCCATCGCCCGTCGCGGACTGATCCAGTCGCTGCATGTCCGCCCGGTTCTGGGCGAGGATGGTACCGAGACCGGCATGTTCGAGGTGCCCGCCGGCGGTCGCCGCTTCCGGGCGCTGGAGGTGCTGGTGAAGCAGAAGCGCCTCGCCAAAACCGCCCCGGTCCCCTGCATCGTGTCCGACGCAACCGACGACGTGCTGATCGACGAGGTGTCGCTGGCCGAGAATATCGAGCGCGCACCGCTGCATCCGGTCGACCAGTTCCGCGCCTTCCAGGCCATGCGCGAGAAGGGCATGACCGAGGAGGCCATTGCGGCCGCCTTCTTCGTTGATGCCAAAGTGGTGAAACAGCGCTTGCGGCTGGTCTCGGTCGCGCCCGCGCTGCTCGAGATCTATGCCGAGGACGGCATGACGCTGGAGCAGCTGATGGCCTTCACCATCTCTTCGGACCATGAGCGCCAGGTTCAGGTCTGGGAGGCGGTGAAGGACAGCTGGTCGAAGGAACCCTACAACATCCGCCGCCTGCTGACCGAGACCACGGTGCGGGCCTCCGACAAGCGCGTCACCTTTGTCGGCATCGAGGCCTATGAGGCGGCGGGCGGCTATGTGCTGCGCGACCTCTTCCAGCAGGACGATGGCGGCTGGCTGCAGGATCCGGTGCTGCTCGACCGGCTGGTGAACGAGAAGCTGAAGGCCGAGGCCGAGATCATCGCCGCCGAGGGCTGGAAATGGATCGAGGTCGCGGTCAGCTTCCCCTACAGCCACGCCTATGGCATGCGGCAGTTGATCGGCACCACGGTCGATCTGACCGAGGATGAGCGCGCCACCCGCGAGGCGCTGCGAGACGAATACGACCGGCTTGAGGCCGAGTATTCGCAAGCGGAAGAATACCCCGATGAGGTCGATGCCCGGCTGGGCGAGATCGAGAAGACCCTCGGCGCCTTCGAGATGCGGTCGATGATCTACGAACCTGCGCAGATGGCGCGGGCAGGGGTCTTTGTCAGCCTCGATGTCGACGGCACGCTGCTGATCGAGCGTGGTTATGTCCGGGCCGAGGATGAAGCACCGCTGGAACCTGAGCCCGAGATCGTCGATCCCGAGACCGGCGAGGTTCTGCAGCGCGCCGAGCATGAAACCAGCCATCAGCGTGCTGTGATCACGCTTGGGGGCGAGCCGGCGACTTCGCCCGAAGAGGAGGAAGACGAAGGAGAGGCGATCAAGCCGCTGCCGGAACGCCTGGTGATCGAACTGACCGCGCACCGGACCCTCGCGCTGCGCGATGCTGTCGCCAACAACCCGCGCATCGCGATGACGGCGCTGCTGCACCGCTTGGTGCTCGACTGCTTTGGCATCCGCAGTGCGGGCAATGCGCTGCAGGCCCGTATCAACGAAGTGCATCTGTCGGTGCAGGCTCCGGATCTTGGCGACTCGATCCCGGCGCAGGCCATCGACGAGCGGCATGCGGCATGGCGAGCGGATATCCCGCTCGATGACGGCGATGACCGGCTCTGGGACTGGCTGCACGCTCTCGACGAGGCCAGCCGACAGGCTCTGCTGGCACATTGCCTGAGCTTCGGGGTCAACGCGCTCTATGAGCGTCCGAACCCCTATAGCGGCAATGGCATCAGCCAGCATGGCCTGGATCGCCGCATGCAGGAGGCAGATCGTCTCGCGCGCGTGACCGGTCTCGATCTGGTCGAGACGGGCTGGAAGCCGACGGTCGCCAATTACTTCGGCCGCGTGACCAAGGCGCATATCCTGGATGCCGTGCGGGAAGGTGTTGGCGAGCAGGCGGTGGAACTGATCGTCCATCTGAAGAAGGGCGAGATGGCGACCGAAGCCGAACGGCTGCTGGCAGGCAGTGGCTGGCTGCCGGAGCCTCTGCGGATAGACGATCAGGATGCCATCGCAGATGCGGCCGATGCGGGCAGCGCAGAAGCGGAAACCTTGCCTGACTTCCTCACGGGCGACGGCGAGGACGATGAGCCTTTGGAAGACGAGGAGCAGGTGCCGACGCAAAGCATCGCTGCCGAATGACCTTCACGCGGGGCGGCTCCGGCCGCCCTTTACCCTCTCAGTCCAGCCTGCCCGGTCCTCGTGACCGGGCTTTTCTTTTGGAGCACGTCCCCATGTCGCATTCGATCGACATAGATGCGATCTTCACCGAAGATCGCTGTAACCCGCCCACAGAACGGTGCTTGCCCTGGCGCGAGTCCAAAAGCGGTATTTCCGTCGTCGTAGAGCCGAAGCCCCACTGGGCGGACGACTTGCGGGTGTTCCGTCTCGATCGGCCGGAATACTGCTTCTATGCAGACTGGCTGGCTGACGGTTGTCGTGCCCGATTCTATGGTCACATAGACACCTGTGGCGCGGACCTGCTGTTGAAAGCCCGAACGATGCTTGTGCGCGAGATCGCCGACGGGCTGTGGGATGAGGTGGCTTGAAATGGTCACCCCGGCCGTTCGACCGGCCGTTTTGGTTGGCGTTTTTCCCCAGGGTCGTCATGAGCGCACAGGGCTCAGTCTTTCCCTCTTTCCGGCCTCTTTGATCGTGGGTTCTGCGGATCAGTGGCACGCTCTGATCGCGCTTCCTGCCCTGTCCCTCTTCCCGATCGAGCGCTTGGGCGGCAGGTGCCGATCCGGCGTCCCGGCCGTATCCAATCTGATGCGTCGACTTCCCCGTGGCGGCAGGTCGGCGGGGAAGGGCGCGAGCCCGCCTGTTCACGGCTAGGGCGATCATCGCCGGTGGTTGCCTTTGGCGCCTTCCTGCCGGTTCCTTCAGAATCGCCGCTGTCTCCTGTCTCTCTGGGGTGACGGGACCGCTCGCATGCGTCCTCTGTGATGGGCTGATCTGGCCGAAGACCA
>NZ_DALZMB010000003.1:0-58545 GCF_032007265.1 Paracoccus sp. (in: a-proteobacteria)
CGGCTTTTCTTTTGGCTGGGGCAGGGCGCGGTTTGCAGGCGTATTTGGGTATTTGCGTGATGAAGAAATGCCCAAGTCCAAAGGCATCTGCGCAGTGACGCCGCGTTGACACCGCAGTGCAGAATAGCGAGAAACGCAGCAAGCTAGGCGGAGGTAGTGATGAAGAAGATCTATGGCAGTGCGGCTGATGCATTGCAGGGCCTGTTGCAGGACGGCATTCTGATCGCGGCAGGGGGCTTTGGCCTGTGCGGAATTCCTGAATTGCTCATCGATGCGATTCACAAGTCGGGCACGAAGGATTTGACCATCGCCTCGAACAATTGTGGCGTTGATGGCTTTGGCCTTGGGATCTTGCTGGATAGTCGGCAGATCAAAAAGATGATCTCATCCTATGTCGGAGAAAATGCCGAGTTCATGCGGCAATATCTGTCGGGAGAGCTGGAGCTGGAGTTCAACCCGCAAGGTACCTTGGCCGAGCGTATGCGCGCGGGTGGGGCAGGGATTCCGGGCTTTTATACCAAGACCGGGGTCGGCACCGTGATTGCCGAGGGAAAAGAGCATAAAGATTTCGACGGCGAGACCTATATCCTTGAGCGCGGCATTGTTGCGGATCTGGCGATTGTGAAGGGCTGGAAGGCCGATGAAAGCGGCAATGTGATCTTTCGCAAGACCGCGCGCAACTTCAACGTACCTGCCGCGAAATGCGGTCGGGTTTGTGTCGTTGAGGTTGAAGAGATCGTGCCGACAGGCAGCCTTGATGCAGATGCGATCCATTTGCCGGGCATCTATGTTCATCGCCTGATCCAAGGACAGCACGAGAAGCGGATCGAGCAGCGCACTACTCGCAAGCAGGAGGCCTGAGCCATGGGTTGGGACAGAAATCAGATGGCCGCACGCGCGGCGCAAGAGCTGCAGGATGGCTGGTATGTCAATCTGGGGATCGGCATTCCAACGCTGGTTGCTAACTACATCCCCGAGGGCGTCGAGGTCACCTTGCAGTCTGAAAATGGCATGCTGGGGATTGGGCCCTTCCCTTATGAGGGTGAAGAGGACCCCGACCTGATCAATGCTGGCAAGCAGACGGTGACAGAACTGCCGCAGACGGCATTTTTCGATAGCGCTGAAAGCTTTGCCATGATCCGCGGCGGCAAGATCGCGATGGCGATCCTGGGGGCGATGGAAGTGGCCGAGAACGGCGATCTGGCAAATTGGATGATTCCGGGAAAGCTGGTGAAAGGCATGGGCGGGGCCATGGACCTTGTGGCCGGGGTGAAGCGCGTTGTGGTTGTGATGGATCACACCAATAAAGCCGGGGAATCCAAGGTTCTTAAAGCCTGCACATTGCCTTTGACCGGGCAGTCTGTGGTCGACCGCATCATTACCAACTTGGGCGTTCTGGATGTGGTCGAGGGTGGTCTGAAAATTGTCGAGCTGGCCGATGGCGTCAGCGAAGCGCAATTGCGGCAGTCGACCGAAGCCACGATCGTTGGTTGAGGGCTGAAGCAATTTGAGGGGGCTTTTGCCCCCTCTTGCGGCTCTGGCCGCAATTCACCCCCGCGGATATTGGGGCATGGAAGAAAAGACGGCTTGGAGTGCCTCGAAATGAATTCAGACGACATTACAGAGCTTTTCACGCGAGACGGGAAGTTCTTTTGTGCGAAATGGGGGCGGCCGGTCTCGCCGGTGATCTTCGGGCTTGAAGATGAAAGTCTGGCGATATTCCGCGATGTCCTTGCAGCTGTTCTGCGCGATATTCGCCATCCCATGATGGAGACCGATCCAGAAATGGGGGCGAATCTGATGATGTTTTTTGTCAGAGACTGGTCAGAACTGGCCGAGATCCCAGATCTGGATAGCCTGACGGGCCAGCCCGATCTGGCAGGACGCCTTTCGGGGCAAGACGCGGACGAGTGTCGCATTTTCAGATTTGACGCCGATGGCAGCATCCGCGCCTGCCTGACTTTCGTGAATATGAGTGGGGGGCTTGCTCAGGCGCATCCTGCGCAGCTCGCCGAGGCCTTGGCCGTTCGCGCCATGTTGACGTTTGCGCGCGACGTTGTGCCTTCGGTCCGGATCGCTGAATTGCTGCGCGCGGCTTATGATCCTGCGCTAACTGTTGCCGCCACGGACCCTTCTCATGCTCTGCGCCTTGCTGCGCGTATTCAGGCCGCACCGCGTCTTTCATGAAAAAATATCCTCCGGGGGAGCCGCCCTTGGGCGGCCGGGGGCGGAAGGCCCCCGCCTGGACCGTAACGATCGAGGGCAGGATGCACCGATTTGAAACCCGGATCTATTATGAAGATACCGACCTTGCAGGATTGGTCTATTACGCCAATTACCTGAAGTTCATTGAACGCGCCCGTTCCGAGTGGATCAGGGCCATCGGCATCGATCAGGTTGCGCTCAAATCGCAGGGGCTTGTGTTTGTCGTGCGTCAGCTCACGGCGGATTATCTGTCGCCCGCGCGTTACGACGATCTGTTGACCATCGAAAGCCGCGTGGACAGCCTTTCGCCGGCTCGGTTGGTGCTTGATCAGCAGGTCTTGCGTGACGGCGCGCTGCTTTTTCAAGCGCAGGTGACGCTGGTTTGCATCAATCAGGCCGGTCGGCCCGTACGTTTGCCGGCGGCCCTTGTGGCGGCCATGCAGCCGACGTAACGGGACTGCAAGATCAAGGCATTGTGTAAGGCAGGTTTACTGACGCTCTGGTAAAGCCCTGCTAACAAGCCGTGCAACGGCAATATATCGGCCAAATACAGACAGGCAGTGACATGGAACCCATTCTCGGCGCAGCGCCAGAGCTCGATTTTTCGCTGATCGCGCTTTTCACCAGCGCGTCGCTTACCGTCAAAATCGTGATGCTGATGCTGATCTTTGCCTCGTTCTGGGCATGGGCCATCATCATTCAGAAGTTCATCACCTTCACCGCAGCGCGTCGCGATGCCGACAAGTTTGACCGCGCCTTTTGGTCGGGTCAGCCGTTGGACGATCTGTTTGACCGCATTGGTGACAACCCCAAGGGCGCATCCGAGCGCATTTTCGCAGCCGGGATGCTGGAATGGCGGCGCAGCCACCGCGATGATGGCGGCATGATCGCGGGCGCCAGCTCGCGCATTGATCGTGCGATGAACGTGGCAATTGGTCGGGAAAGCGACCGCCTGTCGCGTGGGCTGAACTTTTTGGCCACTGTCGGCTCGACTGCGCCTTTTGTTGGCCTGTTCGGTACGGTCTGGGGCATCAAGATCGCGTTCGAGGAAATTGCGATCTCGCAAAATACCAGCCTTGCGGTTGTCGCCCCCGGGATTGCCGAGGCACTGATCGCGACGGCATTGGGCCTTTTGGCCGCAATCCCTGCGGTGATTTTCTACAACAAGCTGTCCGCGGATTCGGATCGCATCGTTGGCAATTACGAGACCTTTGCCGATGAGTTCTCGACCATCCTGTCGCGCCAGCTGAACGAGGGTTAAGATGGGCGCCGGCGTCACCAAACGAACTCCACGTCGCGGCGCGCGTCGCCGCAATCAGCCGATGGCTGAAATCAACGTCACGCCTTTCGTCGATGTGATGTTGGTGCTGTTGATCGTCTTTATGGTTGCAGCGCCGATGTTGACGGTGGGAGTTCCTTTGGAGCTGCCCAAAACCGCTGCCCAATCCGTGCCCTCTGAACAAGAAGAGCCGCTGACGGTGTCGATCACCACCGAAGGGCCGTTGGTCTTGATGACCAGCGAGATCCCCGAGGCCGAGCTGATCACACGTTTGCGCGCTGTCGCGGCCGAGCGGCAAAGCGACAAGATCTATCTGCGTGCAGATGGTGCGATCCCTTACGCCCGCGTCATGGAGGTCATGGGCGCGCTAAATGCCGGTGGGTTCCACAATATCGTATTGGTCACCGATACGGGCGGCCCGCGGATGGATGGCTAGGCAATGGAACGCTCGGAACGTATCGGCGCCTGGGTCTCGGGGGTTGCGCATGCCGGCCTGATCGGTTGGGCGGCAATCGGTGGCGTCTTTTTTCGGCCCGAGCCGCTGGAAGCGATCCAGATGACCGAGGTCTCGACCATGTCCGAGGCCGAGTTTCAGGCCATTGCTGCGGCTGCTGCCGGGGCCGGGCCTTTGGCGGATGTCTCGACCACGACGCCCGCACAGCCTCGCCCGCCCTCGGATGAGGCGGTTCTGGGCGCACCCGAAGCGGAATCTGCCCCCTCTCCTGCACCCGAGGCGACGACGCTGCCCAGCCCCATCGACAGCGCTGAGGCCCGCCCGGACCTAAGTGATCTGGCGCAGGCCTCGCGCCCCGATAGTCTGGCCACGATCGCGCCGCAGCCTCAGCAGCCCGATCAATCGACCGATATTGCGGCGCTGCCGCAAAGCAATGAGCGGCCCAATACATCGGCCCGCCCCGAAGTCATGCCCCCCGAAGCGGTGACCCCGCCGCGTTCGGCGATTGCGCCTTTGACGTCACAGCGCCCCAATGCGCGCCCCGACGGTTTGGCTGATGCGGTACGCGCGCGCCGCCAGGCTGCGGCCGAGGCTGCAGCAGCGGCTGCGGCGAGCGAGCGCGAACAGGTTCTAGCGCGTGAGGCCGAACAGGCGGCAACCGAACAGGCTGCTGCCGCCAAGCGCAAAGAGGAACGTCAGGCAGCTGCCGCCGAGCAAGCCGCCCGCGATGAGGCGGCCAAGCAAGCAGCGGCAAAAGACGCCGCCAAGGACAAAGCTGCCAAGGAAAAGGCAGCTGCCGCAAAGGCGGCAGAGAAGGCCGAGCAAGAAGCCGCAGAAAAGGCCGCAGAAAAGGCGGCATCTGATCAAGCGGCCGAAAAGGCCGCCGCGGATAAAGCTGCCGAGAAAAAGGCTGCGGCGAAGGCCGCAGAGGCCGCTGCCGAAAAAGCGGCCGAGGCCGCCGCCGCCAAGAAGGCCGCAGAGCGGGCTGAAGCCGCTGAAAAAGCCGAGGCTGCTGAAAAGGCTGCCGCTGAAAAGGCTGCTGCTGAAAAAGCGGCCAAAGCCAAGAAAGAGGCCGAAGCCAAGGCTGCTGCGGAAAAAGAGGCCGCTGAAAAGCGCGAGGCCGAAGCCAAGGCCAAGAAAGAAGCTGAAAAAGCCGCGGCTGAAGCCAAAGCCAAAGAAGAGGCTGCGGCCGAACGCAAAGCCAAAGAGGCCGCCGAGGCCAAGGCCGCCAAGCAAGAGGCCGAAAAGAAGAAGGCCGAGGGTTCTGCCGGAACCTCGGGCGGGGGTAGCGCGGCCAATGGCCCGCCGCTGAGCCAGGGCGAAAAGGACGGCTTCCGGGTGGCGGTCGAGGCCTGCTGGAACCGTGGCTCACTGTCGACCGAGGCCAGCGAGACCAAAGTCTCTATCGCCTTCTCGATGACGCAGGCCGGCAAGGTTGATAAAGGCTCGATCCGCATGGCCAGCCATTCCGGTGGCTCGGATGCTGCGGCCAAGCAAGCCTATGAGGCCGGACGCCGCGCCATTTTGATGTGCGAAAAAGGCGGCTATGATTTGCCCTCAGAAAAGTACAACCGTTGGAAAGATGTCATAATTGACTTCAACCCATCGGGATCAGCAACGATCAAGTAAGGGCATGGAAGTGATGCCCTTTAGCAAGTAACCTGTGACCCAGACCGCAAAAGAGACGTCAAATGTTTCGTAAACTGCTCGTAACCACCGCTGTTTCCGTCATCGCGGCTCTGACCGCATTGCCCGCCATTGTGCAGGCGCAAGATGGCCCGCTGCGCATTGAAATCACCGATGGCGTGATCGAGCCGATGCCGATCGCAATCGCCCCGTTCCAGGACGAGGGCGGCGCGGGCAAATATCTGGATCAGGTGCAAAAGCTGATTGCAGCCGATCTGACCGGAACGGGGCTGTTCCGTGAGATCCCGGCAAGCGCCCATATTTCGCGCCCCGCCAGCTTTGACGCCCCCGTCGCCTATGAGGACTGGAAGGCGATCAATGCTCAGGCGTTGGTGACGGGTGCGGTCAGCGTTCAGGGCGGCAAGGTCGTCGTGAAGTTTCGACTGTTTGACGTCTTTGCCGGACAGCCTTTGGGCGATGGCATGCAGTTTGACGCCAGCTCGGGCAATTGGCGCCGCGCGGCACACAAGGCCGCCGATCAGGTCTATGCCCGTCTGACCGGCGAGAAGCCCTATTTCGACAGCCGCGTGGTCTTTGTGTCTGAATCCGGGCCAAAGAATGCGCGTCTAAAGCGGATCGGCATCATGGATTACGATGGTGCCAATACGAAATGGATGACCGACACATCGGCGCTCGTGCTGGCACCGCGCTTTTCGCCCGATGGCAATCGCGTGCTGTTCACCTCTTATGCCTCGGGCTTTCCCAAGGTCATGCTGATGGATGTCAACAGCCTGTCGACCCGCTCGCTTGGCGAGCAGCAGGGCACGATGAGCTTTTCACCGCGCTTCTCGCCCGATGGTCGCTGGATCGTCTATTCGCTCGAGCAGAACGGCAATACCGACATCTATCAGATGGATGCCTCGACCGGCGCACAGCGCGCGCTGACCAATGCCCCCTCGATCGAGACCTCGCCCAGCTACAGCCCGGATGGCAAGCAGATCGTCTTTGAAAGCGACCGCTCGGGCAGCCCGCAGCTGTATGTCATGAGCGCCAATGGTGGTGAGCCGCGCCGCATCAGCTTTGGCGATGGCCGCTATGGTACGCCGGTCTGGTCGCCTCGTGGTGATCTGATCGCATTCACCCGTCAAGTCGGCGGCCGTTTCCATATCGGCGTCATGCGGACCGATGGTTCACAAGAGAAAATGCTGACTGAATCGTTCCTTGACGAAGGTCCGACTTGGGCCCCCAATGGCAGGGTTGTGATGTTCACGCGGTCAAGCTCGGGCGATTCCGGTCAGTCTAAACTGCATTCCGTAGACATTACCGGTCGCAATATGCGGCCCGTTCAAATCAATGGCGCGGCCTCGGACCCGGATTGGGGTCCGCTGCTGCCGTAAAAGGATCATGATGGATAGGGCGATGAAAAATATCACGAAACTGGCCGCAGTTTGTCTGGTTTTGGGCCTTGCGGCCTGTTCCAAACCGCAAGGTGCCATGGTCAATGACCCCTACGCCAACGGCATGGCGGGCGGGGCAGGGGCTGGCGGTGTCGGCACGGGCGTGCTGGGCGGGCCCAACAGCCCGGAATATTTCCGCACCACCGTCGGAGATACCGTCACCTTCATGCTTGACCAGTCGACCCTGACCCCCGAGGCGCGGACGACCTTGGCCGGGCAGGCGCAATGGCTGGGCCAGAACCCGTCTTATTCGGCGGTGATCGAGGGTCACGCCGATGAGCAGGGCACCCGCGAATACAACATCGCACTGGGTGCGCGCCGCGCCAGCTCGGTTCAGGAATATCTGATCTCGCAAGGGGTTCAGGCAGGACGCCTGCGCACGGTCAGCTATGGCAAAGAGCGCCCGCTGGCGATCTGCTCGACCGAGGAATGCTACACCAAAAACCGCCGCGCCGTGACGGCGCTGAAATCGGGGGTTGGCAGCTGATGCGTGGGCTTTTTCTTGCCGCAGGGCTGGCGTTTCTGGGCCTGACGATGACGGTGCAACACGCACCGGCGCAAGATTCCCAGTCGCTGGCTGACATCCGCACCGAGCTGAACCAGCTGACCAGCGATCTGCAATCGCTGCGCGGCGAGCTTGTGGCTTCGGGGCCTGCGGGCTTTGCTGCTGCGGGTGGTGACAGCGCGATCGACCGCATGAATGCGATGGAATCGCGGTTGCAGCAACTGACCGGCCAGACCGAGCAGCTGCAAAACCGCATCGATCGCATCGTCAAGGATGGAACCACGCGCATCGGCGATATCGAGTTCCGCCTGTGCGAGATGGAGGACGGTTGCGATCTTGGATCGCTGACCACGCCCACATTGGGTGAACAGCATGGGGCGGCGAATTTGCCGTCATCCAGCCAAACCGGGATGTTGAATGGGGGGGGCGCTGCGCGCCCCTCTGCTTCCTCTGGGGCAGGGGCTGCAACCAAAGCAGAAAAAGCCGATTTCGACCGGGCCCAGGAGGTGCTCGGTCAAGGTGACTTTCGTCTTGCTGCGGACCTCTTCGCGGCCGTCGCCAAAACCCATGCGGGCGGCCCACTAACCGCCGAAGCGCTGTTTTTGCGCGGCGCGGCGCTTGACAGTGCCAATGATCTTGCTGGCGCAGGCGCGGCATGGTTGGAAAGCTTTGCCGCCAATCCCAACGGACCACAGGCCCCCGACGCGCTTTTGGGCCTTGCCCGCGCCGAGGCCGCCACCGGAGAGCCCAAGAATGGCTGCCCGTTTCTGCTAGAAATTACCGTGCGCTTTCCCGAGACGCCGCAGGCCAATGAGGCCGCGAAACGTCTGGAAACCACCGGCTGCGAGGTCTTTGACCCGGCCGATATTATTGTCGATGATCCCGAGGCCGCTTTTGATATGGACCAGATGTCCATGCCGTCATCCGACCAGCCCGAGGGGCAATGAACGATCCCATTCTTGCCCGGGTAAGCGCGCAACTGGATGCGCTGGCGGGGTCATGTCATCGCATCGGAATTGCCTTGTCAGGCGGGGGCGATTCGGTCGCGCTGCTTCAGCTCTCTGCGCTCTGGGCCAAAACGGCGCCCATGAAACCGGTCCTGAAATCGGCGACGGTCGATCATGGCTTGCGAGCGGATTCGCGGCTTGAGGCACAGCAAGCGGGCCTGCAATCGCAGCAATCGGGGGTCGCACACAGCATTTTGCACTGGCAGCGCGACGATCTGGGCCGCGGCAATCTGATGGCGCAGGCGCGGGATGCAAGGCTGCGGCTATTGTCGGATTGGGCGCGGGCTGAAGGTCTGGATGCGGTGCTTTTGGGTCATACACTGGATGATCAGGCCGAGACCTTTTTGATGCGCCTGGCGCGGGGTGCGGGGGTTGATGGTCTGGCGGGGATGGCCCCTGCGCGAGAGGCGCAGGGCATGATTTTCTTGCGCCCGATGCTTGAGATTGCCCGGGCCGAATTGCGTGATTGGCTGTCGGCACGCGCGATTGGCTGGATCGATGATCCCTCGAACGAGAACCGCGATTTCGAACGGGTGCGCATGCGTCAGGCGCTGGCGACGTTGGGGCTTCCGCTGGCAAGTTTTGCCCAGACCTTGGGCAATCTTGGCATGGCGCGTGACGCGCTTCGCCACATAGCCGCTGAAATTGCCGCCCAAGCATTGGCCGAAAATTCCGTGCTATTTCTGCCGCTTACCGAATTTCTTGCCGCCCCCGAGGAGATTCGCCGCCGTCTGCTGGTGGCAGGTCTGCGATGGATCAACGGCGCGGATTATCCTGCGCGGCGCGACAAGATCGCTTATGCGCTGACGGCCATTCAGGCGGGGCGCAAGTTCACGCTGGAGGGGGCTGTGATCTTGCCGCGCGGCGACCGGCTGGTCCTGATGCGCGAGGTCGAGGCGGCGTCGCGCGCGGCCTGCGTCATGGCGGATGCCAATGGCCAAGCCGTCTGGGACGGGCGCTGGCAGGTCAGCGGTCTGGCTTCGGGGCAGGAATTGCGCGCCCTTGGCTATGGCGGGCTTGCGGGTCTGGATTGGCGCAGCAGCGGCATGACGCGTGACGTGGTTGCCGCCAGCCCGGGCCTTTATCAATCAGAGCGGCTGATTGCCGCACCTTTGCTGAAAAGCCCAACGGGAGTGGTGATTCGGCCCTGCCGGGACCTCGGCCAATTTCAACGATTGCTCTTCTCTCATTGAACCTCGCCGTGGAATCCCTATTTTCATCGTTAAGCAATCAATCCCGCGGAGGATATGCCCTTGGGCAACGCGCGTAATATCGCCTTCTGGGTGGTCCTGTTTCTGATGATCCTGGCGCTGTTCAATCTGTTCAGCGACGGCGGCAGCCAAATGAGCAGCCGTCAGATCAGCTATTCCGATTTCATTCAGCGGGTGGATAAGGACCAGATCTCTAATGTCGTCATCGATGGCGAAAAGATTGGCCTGACGACCAAAGACGGTTCGCAGTTCACGACCATCCGCCCGCAGGGCGAAGAGGTCGCCGATCGCCTGATCGGGAAAGGCGTCGATGTCCGGGTCGAGCCGCAGCAACAGTCGGGCATCATGTCGATGCTGGGCGTCTGGCTGCCGTTCATCCTGTTGATCGGGGTCTGGATCTTCTTCATGAACCGCATGCAGGGCGGCGGCAAAGGCGGCGCGATGGGCTTTGGCAAATCGCGCGCGAAGCTGCTGACCGAAAAGCACGGCCGCGTCACCTTTGACGATGTCGCGGGCATTGATGAAGCCAAGGAAGAGCTGGAAGAGATCGTTGAATTCCTGCGCAACCCGCAGAAGTTCAGCCGTCTTGGTGGCAAGATCCCGAAAGGCGCGCTGCTGGTCGGCCCGCCCGGTACGGGTAAAACCTTGCTGGCTCGCGCAATTGCGGGCGAGGCAGGCGTGCCTTTCTTCACCATCTCGGGTTCGGACTTCGTCGAGATGTTCGTCGGCGTCGGCGCAAGCCGCGTGCGGGACATGTTCGAGCAGGCCAAGAAATCGGCCCCTTGTATCGTCTTTATCGACGAGATCGACGCTGTCGGTCGCGCCCGTGGCGTCGGCATCGGTGGCGGCAATGATGAGCGCGAACAGACCCTGAACCAGCTTTTGGTCGAGATGGACGGCTTCGAGGCCAACGAGGGCATCATCATCGTCGCCGCGACCAACCGCAAAGACGTGCTTGACCCCGCGCTGCTGCGTCCGGGCCGCTTTGACCGTCAGATCTATGTCGGCAATCCGGACATCAAGGGCCGCGAAAAGATCCTGAACGTTCATGCACGCAAAGTGCCGCTGGGACCGGATGTCGATCTGCGCATCATCGCGCGCGGTACGCCGGGCTTCTCGGGTGCAGATCTGATGAACCTCGTCAACGAGGCCGCCTTGATGGCTGCCCGTATCGGTCGCCGCTTTGTTGCGATGGATGATTTTGAAAACGCCAAGGACAAGGTCATGCTGGGCGTCGAGCGGCGCTCGATGGTCCTGACGCCTGAGCAAAAGGAAAAGACCGCCTATCACGAGGCTGGTCACGCCGTCGTCGGCCTGTCGCTGCCCAAATGCGATCCGGTCTACAAGGCGACGATCATTCCGCGTGGCGGCGCCCTTGGGATGGTGGTCAGCCTGCCTGAAATGGACAAGCTGAACTACCACAAGGACGAGGCCAAGCAGAAGATCACGATGACGATGGCCGGCAAGGCCGCCGAGATCCTTAAATATGGCGAAGAGGGGGTCTCGAACGGTCCGGCGGGCGACATTCAGCAGGCATCGGCACTGGCACGCGCCATGGTGATGCGCTGGGGGATGTCCGACAAGGTCGGCGCCATCGATTATGCCGAGGCGCATGAGGGCTATTCGGGCAATACGGCAGGTTTCTCGGTCAGTGCTGCGACCAAGGAATTGATCGAGCAAGAGGTCCGCGAGCTGATCGAAAACGGCTATCAAGAGGCGCGCCGCATCCTGATCGAGAAAGAGGTCGAATTCGAACGCATGGCCAAGGGCCTGTTGGAATATGAGACCCTGACCGGCGAAGAAATCGGCAAAGTCCTGCGCGGTGAGGCCTTGGGTGGCGATGATGATACGCCCAGCTCGTCGATCCCTTCGGTCAGCTCGACCCCAAAGGTCGAAGCCGTCCGCCCCGTCGCCGACGTGACGCCCCAGCCGCAGGGCTAAGTCCCCAGCTGCAGGTGGCATGAACCTGGCAAAATGACAGAACCCCGGCCGATAGCCGGGGTTTTTTCAATTTTGCGGCTTTGTGGAAGCTGGTTGGCTTGCTGCCTATTGGTAAGCCTGTCCGCAGGGTCGCCTGAATTCTGCGTCGCCTGAATTCTGCGTTGCCCGGCTTTTGGCTTGCCTGTCTTAAAGCACCAGCAACAGAGCCGCGCCAAGAACCAGACCCAGACCGAAGCCCAGTGAAATCACGATACTTGCTGCGTTCATCTTAACCCTCCAGTTCTGACAGCTTGCGTTTTCCCCCTGTCTTTGATGGTTGCACAAAGCCGTATAAAAGCCAGCACTCTTGCCCAAGCGACCCGGCAAGGGGCGTGATCTGCGGCCTATATGCGACAGAGGTCTTGCTCTGGCGGCGATTGGGGTGCATCTGAAGGGCCATGAGCAGTGATCCAATCCTTTCCGCCAATTCGCGCATGCATGATCTGCGTGCCCGAATCGATGCCCTTGACCAGCGTCTTGTTGCGCTTTTGGCCGAGCGCTCGCGCCTGATCGACGAAGCGGCCCAGATCAAGCTGCAGGAAAAGCTGCCCGCGCGCCTGCATGGCCGCGTCGAGGAAGTGGCCAAGAATGCCCGCAGCCGCGCCGAGATCGAAGGGCTTGACCCCGATCTGGCCGAGGGGTTGTGGCGCATGATGATGGAACATTTCATCGCCCAAGAAGATCGCATTCTGTCGCCAAAGTCGCCCTAACGCGCGCGCCGTCGCGAGGGTCCGCGTGCTGTCCACGCAAGTAATTTGCCCACCAAGTCCATCGGTCACTGTGAAGGCCAGCCATGCCGGTGGCCCGGCCCTGTTGAGCAGGGCCGACCAACGGGCCTTTGGTGCCGAAGATCAGGGCATTGGTCGCGACCTGCCGCTTTATCGGGCGGGGCGCTGTAGGGCCGCGTTACTCACCGCGGACGGCAAGCGGGGGGCTTGGTGACAGGATGGCTTGCGCTTGGTCCATGGGCGTGCGACGGGCCGGGAAACCGGGCGAGGACAATCGCCGGGGCAGGGGGGGCGGGCCGTCAGGCGTCAGGCAACGTTGACCGGCCAAGATGCGGGCGCCGCGCCATACACCCTAGCCGTCAAAAAGCGTCTCCTGCTGGTTGCGCGGTGCATCCAGCCCCAGATGCCGCCAGCCCTTATGCGCCAGCATGCGCCCGCGCGGCGTGCGTGCGACCAGCCCCTGTTGCAGCAGATAGGGCTCGATCACCTCTTCGATCGCATCGCGGCTTTCGGACATGGCCGCAGCCAGCGTTTCCACCCCCACTGGCCCGCCGCCATAGTTTTCGGCCATCAGCGACATATAACGGCGGTCGGCGCCATCCAGCCCCAGATCATCGACGCCCAGCCGGGTCAGGGCGGTATCGGCGATCTGGCGTGACAGATGGCCATCCCCCTCGACCAAAGCGAAATCGATCACGCGGCGCAGCAGGCGACCGGCAATCCGGGGCGTGCCACGGGCGCGGCGCGCGATTTCCAATGTGCCCTCGGGTTCGGCATCGATATGCATCAGCCGCGCGCCCCGCTTTACGATCAGGTCAAGTTCCGGGATCGTATAGAATTGCAGACGTGTGGGAATGCCAAAGCGGTCGCGCAGCGGGGTGGTCAGCAATCCCAGCCGTGTCGTCGCCCCGACCAAGGTGAAAGGCTGCAGTTCGATGCGCACCGTGCGCGCAGCCGGACCCTCGCCGATCAAAAGATCAAGCTCGAAATCCTCCATCGCGGGATAAAGCACCTCTTCGACAGCGGGGCTCATGCGGTGGATCTCGTCGATGAACAGCACGTCACGTGCCTCGAGATTGGTCAGGATCGCGGCAAGATCGCCCGCCCGCGCCAGCACCGGGCCCGAGGTCATCTTGAAGTTCACACCCAGTTCGCGGGCCATGATCTGTGCCAGCGTGGTCTTGCCCAGACCCGGAGGGCCGTGAAACAGCGTGTGATCCATCGCCTTGCCACGCATGCGCGCGCTTTCGATGAAGACGCGCAGATTGGCGCGGGCCTCGGCCTGACCTACGAAATCTTCCAGCTTCTGAGGGCGCAGCGCGCGGTCCTCGCTGTCGCCCTCCATCGGTTCGGGGCGCAGGGTCGGGTCGGATTGGATCATCGGGCCATGGCCTGCAGTCGGGCGATCCGGTCTTCGGTCGCGGGATGGGTGGCAAACAGCCGGTCGGCGCGCAGCGCGTGAAGGGGATTGATGATGAACATCGCGGCCGAGGCCGGGTTGCGTTCCGCAGGTATATTCACCGTGCGCCCCGCCGCAGTCGCAATCTTGGCCAGCGCCGAGGCCAGCGCCAAGGGCTTGCCGGAAATCTCGGCGCCGCCCCGGTCAGCCTCGAATTCGCGTGTGCGCGACACGGCCATCTGCACCAGAGCCGCTGCAATCGGGGCCACAATCATTGCGATCAGCCCACCAATGCCGCTGCCGCGCTCGTCACGGTTTCCGGTCATGCTGGAAAACATCAGCATATTGCCCAACATCGAAATCGCACCCACCATGGTTGCGGTGACAGTCATGGTCAGCGTGTCGCGATGTTTGATATGGGCCAGCTCATGGGCGATGACACCTGCCAGCTCGTCACGGGTCAGCACGCGCATGATGCCCTGCGTGACGGCAACGGCCGCATGTTGGGGGTCACGCCCCGTGGCAAAGGCATTGGGTTGTTGGGTATCCAGAATATACAGCGCGGGCATGGGCAGCCCTGCGTTGCGGGCTAGCCCCTCGACCAGATCATACAGATCCGGGGCCTGCGGGCGAGTAATCAGCTGTGCGCCTTGCTGGCGCAGAACCGCCTTGTCGCTGTTCCACCACGCCCAGACGTTGCTGGCGCCCGCAAAGATCAATGCGATGATCATGCCGCCACTGCCGCCGATCAACCAGCCGATCCCCATCAGCAGCGCAGTCATGGCGGCCATCAGGATGAAAGTGCGCAGATTTCCCATTGTGCTATTCCTTCGGAGCAAGCGCGCGCAATGCAGCCCGGATCAACGCAGAGGTCGTGGCTGTGGGTTCCATGCTAGAGGCTTGGGCCACCGCAGCTGCCGCCTCGGAGGGGGCATAGCCCAGATTGGAAAGCGCCGATAAGGCCTCAGCGCTGGCAAGGGCAGATTGGTCGGGCGCGGCGGCGGCCCGGGGCTTGCTTGTCTTGGCGGGCGTTGCGTCCTGCTCGATCACGACCGGGCCGGTATCAACGGTCAGCGTCGCACCCATCGCCATGATCGATGGCGCTTTATCCTTAAGCTCTAACACGATGCGCTGCGCGAGTTTGGGCCCGACGCCGGGGGATTTGCGCACCGCATTTGCATCGCCAAGTGCGATCGCCCGGCCCGTGCCATCCGCACCAAGCGTGCCAAGGATCGCCATTGAAACCTTGGCCCCAACCCCTTGAACCGAGGTCAGCAGCTTGTGCCATTCCTTCTCGATCATCGTGGTAAAGCCGTATAGCTGAAGCAGGTCCTCGCGCACGACCAATTCGGTATAAAGTGCTGCCGCCTCTCCGACAGGGGGCAGGCTGGCGGCTGTGCGTTCGCTGACATGGACGATATAGCCCACGCCGCGCACATCAATCAGCACTTGATCCATCCCGCGATGAAGGATGATTCCCGCAATTCGTCCAATCATGAAGCAACCTTGATCCGCAAAGCCCGTCCCTGAAGATGATGGGCGTGACATATCGCCACGGCAAGTGCATCCGCCGCATCCGGTCCCGACAGCTGCACACCGGGCAACTGAAAGCGGACCATATGCTGGACCTGCTCTTTCGCGGCATGGCCCACACCGACGACGGTTTTCTTGACCGCATTGGGGGCATATTCGCCAATCGGAATTCCGGATTCCGCCGGTGCCAAAAGGGCGATGCCACGGGCCTGACCCAGCTTGAGCGTGCCCACGGCATCCTTGTTGACAAAGGTTTGCTCGACCGCAGCCGCATCGGGGCTGTGCTGGGCAATCACCTCGCGCAGGCCGCGATAAAGAACCACCAGACGCTCGGCCAGATCACCTTGATCCGAGTGGACGATTCCATTCGCGATATGGCGCAGACGCGGGCCGTCGACCGAGATCACCCCCCAGCCCATGTTGCGCAGTCCCGGGTCGATACCAAGGATGATCATGCCTGTTTCCTTTTTCGTCAGAGCTAGCACGAAAGGCGAACATCGCCTAGCTCATTTTCTGTTAAGGTTGACAAGCCCGTCCCCCCCTTGGAAAACCGCAAGGCAATCGAAAGAGGTGACATGTCTCCAGCCCTGATAGCACTGCTTCCATTTTTCGGCGCGCTTTTGCCGGGACTGCTGATCCGCTCGGGTCGAGATATCGCGGCAATCGCCTGCGGGCTGGTGACGCTGACCGCGTTGATCGGGCTGTGCTTGCACATTCCTGCCGTTCTGGGCGGCGGCGCGGTGCTGGCACAGATCAACTGGCTGCCAAGCCTGGGGCTGAATGCGAATTTCCGGCTGGATGGGCTGGGGCTTTTATTCGGCATCCTGATCCTGGGCATCGGCTTGCTGATCATCACCTATGCGCGCTTTTATCTGTCGCGCAAAGATTCTGTCGGGCAGTTCTACAGCTATCTGATGCTGTTTCAGGGCGCGATGATGGGGATCGTGCTGTCAGATAACATCCTGCTTTTGCTGATTTTCTGGGAGCTGACCTCGCTGTCGTCCTTCTTGCTGATCGGCTATTGGAAACATCTGCCCGAAGGGCGTCAGGGTGCGCGCATGGCGCTGACCGTGACCGGGCTGGGTGGTCTGGCGATGATCGGGGGGATGCTGATCCTTGGCCAAATCGCCGGCAGCTATGACATCACCGATATTTTGACCCAACGCGAGGCCATTCAGGCCAGCCCGTTGTATTTGCCCGCGCTTTTGCTGATCCTGCTGGGCGCCTTTACCAAATCTGCGCAATTCCCGTTCCATTTCTGGCTGCCGCGCGCCATGGCCGCGCCGACCCCGGTTTCGGCCTATCTGCATTCTGCGACGATGGTGAAGGCGGGCATCTTTTTGCTGGCGCGGCTGTGGCCGGTGCTGGCGGGGACGGATGCCTGGTTCTGGCTGGTGGGCGGCGCGGGCCTGATGACGATGGTGATCGGGGCCTTTATCGCGATTTTCCGCGACGATCTGAAATCGCTGCTGGCCTATTCAACGGTCTCGCATCTTGGCCTGATCACGATGCTTTTGGGTTTTGGCACGATTGATGGGGTGACGGCTGCGATCTTGCACATCATCAACCATGCCACCTTCAAGGCCGCGCTGTTCATGGTGGCAGGGATCGTCGATCACGAGACCGGCACGCGCAGCATCAAGCGCCTTGGCGGATTGTCGGGGCTGATGCCGATCACCTTTGTCATTGCGCTGATTGCCGCATTGTCGATGGCGGGCTTTCCGGCGCTGAACGGCTTCCTGTCCAAAGAACTGATGCTTGAAGAGGCCGTCAAGACCGATCCGATGGTGATGTGGGTGGCGACTTTGGGGGCGCTTTTCTCGGTCTGCTATTCGCTGCGGCTGGTGTGGGCGACATTCATGGGGCCAAAGCGTCAGGACTATCCGCTTAAGCCGCATGATCCGGGGATCGGCCTATGGGGGCCGCCCGCGCTTTTGGCGGTTTTGGTGGTGCTGATCGGGCTTGGCTCGAACGCGATGGTGGGCTGGCTGGTCGAGGCTGCATCCTCGTCAGTGGCCAATCAGGCGCTGCATCCGCATTTCGCGATCTGGCATGGCGTGACGACCGCCTTGCTGCTGTCGGTCCTGGCGATTGGCGGCGGGATCGCGCTTTTGGTCTTGTTCGCACCTTTTGCGCGGCTGCATGGCGCGCTGCCCCATCCCGATGCAAAGGTAATGTTCGATGCGGTCTTTAATGGCGCGGCTCGGGCGGCCACGGCATTCAGCGATCGCTTGAGCAATGGCTCGATGGCGCGGGCGCTGGCCGCTTTCACGCTGACGGTGCTGGCCTGTGGCATCTGGGCATGGTCGACAGGAAATGCCGGAGCCGCGAGCCGTGCGATGCTGCCCATTCAGCCGGTTGCGCTGATTGGCTGGGTGCTTCTGGTCACGGCCAGCCTCGCTTTGGCATGGTTGCATCACAACCGCATTCTGGCTTTGGTCGTGATTTCGATCGTCGGGCTGATCGCCTCGGGGGCGTTTATCTATCTGTCGGCCCCGGATCTGGCGCTGACGCAGATCTCGGTCGAGGTGGTGACCGTGGTGCTGATGGTCCTGGCGCTGAATTTCCTGCCCAAGACCACCCCGGCCGAAACCAATCAGGGCAAACGCGGCTTTGACGCCTTTATCGCAGTGCTGGCGGGGCTTGGCTTTGGCGGGCTGGCCTATGCGATCATGCGCCGCGATTTCGCCTTTCCAAGCATTGCCGATTACATGCTGGCCAATAGCCACAACCTTGGCGGCGGAGACAACGTCGTCAACGTCATCCTCGTGGACTTTCGCGGCTATGATACCTTCGGAGAGATCACGGTTCTGGGCATCGCTGCCCTGACGATTTTCGCTTTGACCGAGACGCTGATGCGCGGCGAGGCCTCGCGGCGGTTGCGCGCGCGCCTGCCCGAGGCGGGGCGTTCGGGTGATGTGCATCCGCTGCTGCTGACGGTAGTGACGCGCGTGATCTTGCCGCTGACGCTGGTGGTGGCGCTGTATATCTTCCTGCGCGGCCATAATGCGCCCGGCGGTGGCTTTGTCGCCGCGCTGGTCACCTCGGTCGCGCTGGTGATGCAATATATGGCCTCGGGTTACACTTGGGCACATGAGCGCCAAAAGATCCCCTATCACACGCTGATCGGTCTGGGGGTTGCCTCGGCGGCAATCACCGGGATTGGCGCATGGTTTGCGGGCAAACCCTTCCTGACCTCAAGTTTCGGATATGTGGATCTGCCGCTGATCGAACCCTTCGAGTTGGCGACGGCCATGGGCTTTGATCTGGGCGTTTATCTTTGCGTGGTGGGGGCGGTGATGCTTGCGCTGAACTCGCTCAGCCGGATCGCGCGGCTTTCTGCGGGGGCACGCGTTCCCAGCACCGAACAGCCCCAAATCAGATCAGAGGGGCAGGCCTGATGGAAATTCTCGTAGCAAGTGCCATCGGCATCATGTCGGCGGTCGGAACCTATCTGATCTTGCGTCGGCGCGCTTTTCCGGTGGTGCTGGGCATGACCATGCTCAGCTATTCGATCAACCTCTTCCTGTTTGCGACGGGACGGCTGGTGGTCAATGCGCCGCCGATATTAAGCGATGGCACGACCACATATACCGATCCGCTGCCACAGGCTTTGGTGCTGACGGCGATCGTGATTTCCTTTGGCATGACGGCGGTGACGGTAATGATGTCGCTGGGTGCCTTCATCACCGGCGGCGATGACCGCATCGATATGCCAGCCGCAGATCGCAGGCCCGCCCCCGATCAAAAGCCCCAAAACGACAGCAAAGGGGGCCGGAAATGAGCCATCTTATGATCGCCCCAGTCGTGCTGCCAGCCTGTCTTGGCGCCATTATCTTGCTGGCGATGCGCACGGATCTGCTGTTGCAGCGCGTGTTTTCGACGGCTGGGACCGCCGTGCTTTTGGCGATTGCGCTATATCTGAACTGGCAGGCTTTTGGCGGCGAGATCACGGTTTATCGTCTGGGCAATTGGCCTGCGCCTTTTGGCATTGTGCTGATGCTTGACCGGTTGGCGGCGCTGATGCTGCTGCTGACTTCATTGCTGGCTCTTGTGGTGCAGCTTTATGCCATCGGCTCGGGCTGGGATCGCAAGGGCTGGCATTTTCATGCCTTGTGGCAGTTCCAGCTGATGGGCGTCTGCGGGGCCTTTCTGACGGGCGACGCCTTTAACCTGTTCGTCTTTTTCGAGGTGCTGCTGATCGCCTCTTACGGGTTGATGATCCATGGCGGCGGCGCGATGCGGCTGCGGGCAGGGGTGCAATATGTTGTCTTCAACCTGGCTGGATCAACGCTGTTTTTGATCGCGCTTGGCACGCTTTATTCGGTGACGGGCACGCTGAACATGGCCGATATGGCCGCGCGGGTGGCCCAGATGCCTGCCGATCAGACCGCCATTTTGCGCGTTGGGGCCGTGCTGTTGATGCTGGTTTTTGCGGTCAAGGCCGCGCTGGTGCCCCTGCATTTCTGGCTGCCTGCGACCTATGCCAATGCGCCGGGTCCGGTGGCCGCGCTGTTTGCCATCATGACCAAGGTGGGCGTCTATGCCATCATCCGCTTCTTCACGCTGGTTTTCCCGCAAGATGGGGCCAGCGCCGGATTGGCAAGCGAGCTACTTTTGCCGGCGGCCTTGTTTACTTTGGCGATTGGCCAGATCGGGGTCTTTGGTGCGTTGAACCTGAACCGGATGGCGGCATTCGCGGCCATCGGCTCGATCGGGACGCTGATGATCGCGATGTCGCAATTCACCCCCGAGGGGATCTCGGCCGCGATCTATTACATGATTCATTCAACCCTGGCGGCGGGGGCCTTGTTTCTGGTCGTCGATCTGATCGGGGCGCGCCGCTCGACCCTGTGGCTGTTGCCGCAGGCGCCGATTGCGCGGGCCGGGCTGGTCGGGGCATTCTATTTTGCCACCGCAATCGCCGTGACCGGGATGCCGCCGCTGTCTGGCTTCATCGGCAAGCTGCTGGTTCTGGATGTCACCGCAGGCGCATCAGCCTGGGCCCTGATCTGGGCGACTGTGCTGATTACCTCGCTGATTGCGATTGCGGGGATGATGCGAGCAGGCTCGGTGATTTTCTGGAAGGCGACCGAGGTCGCGGCCATGCCGCAGCCCGGCCAAGAGGGCCAAGCGGGCCAAGACATTGCCAAGCGCCGCCTAACGCTGGACGGGACGTTGATCAAGGTCGAGCCGGACGAGCAGGTGCAGGATGCAGACGACGCCCAATCCAGCGCGCTGGCCTTTTGCGCGGTCGGGGCGCTGCTTGGGGCAATGATCCTTTTGACGATCTTTGCCGGCCCCGTTTTGCAATTCGCGCAGGCCACCGCCGCGCAATTGCTGGACCCGGCGGCCTATACCGATGCCGTGCTGGTTCATCAGGAGGGCACAAGATGATGCGTAAGATCTTCCCGCATCCGGTTTTGTCGCTGATGGTGGTGCTGGTCTGGATGATGCTGGTCAACCAATTCGCATGGGGCTCTTTGGTCTTTGCGATGATACTGGGGGTGCTGGTCCCCTTGGCCACCGCGCCCTATTGGCCCGGCGTCAGCGGCTATCGCCACTTTACCCGTCTGCCCGGCTTTTTCTGGGTCGTTTTCATCGACATCATCAAGGCCAATATCGCGGTTGCCAAAATCGTTCTGTTCATGCCCAAATCGCAACTGCAACCCGCATGGATCGTGGTCCCCTTGGAGCTGCGTCAGCCCGAGGCGATTGCCATGCTGGCCAGCGCGATCACCCTGACGCCGGGCACATTGACCTGCGATTTGTCCGAAGATCGTCACGCTTTGCTGGTCCATTGCCTTCATGCGCCCGATCCGGCGGCGGTGGTCGATGAGATCAAGACCCGCTATGAGGCCCGACTGAAGGAGATCTATCCATGATCCTTTACGCGCTTTGGTTCGCGTTCACCTGCTTCGGGATTGCGCTTTTGTGCTGCCTGTATCGGGTCGTGGTGGCGCCGGGGCTGACAGACCGGCTGCTGGCGCTGGACACGATGACCATCAATGTGATCGCGCTTTTGACGCTGTTTGGCATTTTGCACGGCACCTCGGCCTATTTCGAGGCGACGCTGATTTTCGCCATGTTCGGCTTTGTCTCGACCGTGGCCTTCGCCAAATTCGCCCTGCGCGGCGATATTATCGAATGAGGCAGCCATGATCTTGATTGCAGAAATCATCGTATCCGCGCTGCTGGTCTTGGGGGGCTTCTTCGGCTTGGTCGGATCTTTGGCAATGATCCGTTTGCCCGATCTGATGACACGCCTGCATGGGCCGGGTATGGCCACGACGCTGGGGGTCGGGCTGATCCTGATCGCCTCGCTGATCTGGTCGCCGATCTTTGGCGGCTATTTGAGCTGGCACGAGCTGCTGATCACCATCTTCTTGCTGGCGACAGCGCCCATTACCGGCCATTTCATCGCCAAGGCCGATATGCATCTAAATCGTCGCCGCGATCAGATCCCGTTGCCTCAGCATGGGGAATGGGCGACATTTTCCGATCCGGTGAAGAATGTCGACAAAGTGGAATAGAGTGCCAGTCTGACGGCCCGAAATAAAAACGCCGCCCGATCTGGGCGGCGTTTTCATTTGTGGATGGGGCGATGGTGGGTCTTACAACAGACCGGCATGCTCTAGCGCGGCATCGATCTTGTCGCGGGTCGGGCCGGTCAGCGCCACCAGCGGCAGGCGCACGCGCTCATTGCAAAGGCCAAGGCGCGACATGGCGTATTTCGCGCCTGCAACACCCGGCTCAAGGAAGATCGCGATATGCAGCGGCATCAGCTTGTCCTGATATTCCAGCGCTTTGGCGTAATCGCCTGCCAAAGTCGCATTCTGGAATGCCGCGCAAAGGCCAGGTGCGACATTGGCCGTGACCGAAATGCAGCCCGTGCCGCCATGAGCGTTAAAGCCAAGCGCAGTCGCATCTTCACCCGATAGCTGGATGAAATCCGCGCCACAGGTCATGCGCTGCATCGAGACACGCTCGATCTTGCCGGTTGCGTCCTTGACGCCGACGATACGCGGCAGCTTGGCCAGCTCGCCCATGGTTTCGGGCGACATATCCACGACCGAGCGGCCCGGAATGTTATAGATGATGATCGGCAGGTTCGAGGCGTCATGCAGCGCGGCAAAATGCGCGATCATGCCTTCCTGCGTGGGCTTGTTGTAATAGGGCGTCACGATCAGAGCCGCATCCGCACCTGATTGTTCAGCATGGTTGATCAGGCTGATGCCTTCGCGGGTCGAGTTCGAACCGGCACCTGCGATGACCGGAACGCGGCCAGCGGCCACGCGAACGACCTCGCGGATGACCAGATTGTGCTCGTCATGGCTAAGCGTCGGGCTTTCGCCGGTGGTACCGACCGGCACCAGGCCATGGCTGCCTTCGGAAATATGCCATTCGACCAGCTTCTCGAGCGTGGCGAGATCCAATTCACCATCGTGCGTGAAGGGGGTGACCAGCGCGGGCATCGAGCCTTTGAACATGCGAGCATCCTGTGAAGCTGTTTTCTTGGGCTTACTACCCACAGCGCGCCTTGCCAAGGATGTGAGTTGCGTCGCCCGCCTTGGGCGGTCACAACAGTGCTATGTTGTATCCTCTTCGTGACAGACTTCTGGGCCTGACTTTCGCGATGGCCGTTGCAGCAGCCCCGGCCGGGGCCGAGAACCTGACCGATATTGCGCAAGCCCTTAGCTATGCCGGGCAGCGCAACTGGACCGAGGCCGAGGCCGCGGCCACGCGCTCGGGCGCGATTGGCACCAGCTTGATCGCCTGGCAAAAGCTGCGTGCCGGGCAGGGCAGTTGGCCCGAATATCGCGATTTTGCCAAAATGCATCCCGATTTCCCCGGGCTCGAGCTTTTGTTCAAGCGCGGCGATGCCGTGCTGTCGCCCAGCTTGCCTGCCGCTGACATCCTGACATGGTTTGGTACGCGCCGCCCCGATACGCTGAACGGTGAACGCGCCTATCTGGCGGCATTGGGCGCAACCAGCCCCGCCGCAGATGCCGAATTGGCGCGCTTTTGGACCCAAACCAGCCTGAGCGCCCCCGATGAGGTCAGCTTTCTGGCCGAGTTCGGCACCCGTGTTAAATCGGCCGATGATGCCCGTCTGGCCTTGTTGCTGGATCTTGGGGAATGGGCTGCGGCCGAGCGGATCTTGACGCGCGCAAGCGCTGATGCTCAGGCCGTGGCCAAGGCGCGAATTGCCATGCAGGCCGGACGTTCGGGCGTGGATGCGACGATTTTGGCCCTTTCGCCGTCTCTTCAGGGGGATGCGGGGTTGGCGCTGGACCGGTTTCGCTGGCGTGTCAAAAACAAGATGGGCGATCTTGCCCGGGATCTGATGCTGGAGCGCTCAATCAGCGCCGAGGCCCTGCGTGATCCCGGCGCTTGGTCAGGTCTGCGTGCCGATTATGCCCGCGCCGATCTGCGTGCGGGCAATTGGGCACGCGCGGAACGTTTCGCCAGCCATCATTTCCTGCCCGAGGGGCATAAGGACTATACCGATCTGGAATGGCTTGCGGGTTATGCCGCATTGCGCGGCGGTGCACCTGATCGCGCCTTGACCCATTTCCAGCGCCTCGAGACCGAAGGCGCGACCCCGATCACGCGCTCGCGCTCGCTTTACTGGCAGGGTCGGGCGCAGGCTGATCTGGGCAATGCGCGCGCCGCAGAAACCGCCTATGGCGCGGCTGCGCGCCATCAGACGGCCTATTACGGCCAGCTGGCCGCAGAAAAGCTGGGGCAGGTGATGACGCCCGAGCTGGCCGTGCCCGGTGATGCCATCATCAGCCTGCCAGATTGGCGCGGGGCGATGATCAACGAAAATACCCTGTGGCAGACGGGGGTCTGGCTTGTTGCGGCGGGCTATCCCGAGCAGGGCCAGCGGTTTTTCATGCAATTGGCTGAAACCGCACAGCCTGACGACATTGCGCGCATGGCCCGGCTGATGCTGGAACTGCGCCAGCCTTGGCATGCGTTGCGGCTGGCAAAAGTCGCGGCAGGCAAGGGGGCGATCTATCCTGCGGCCTATTTCCCGCTGACCGGGCTGGAAAAGGGGGATCATGGCATTGCGCCCGAGCTGGTCTTGGCGATTGCGCGCCGGGAAAGCGAGTTCAATCACGCGGCCAATTCTCATGCGGGCGCCAAGGGGCTGATGCAGGTCATGCCGGGCACCGCGCGCGAGATGGCGCAGCTGATCGATGAGCCCTATGTCTTTGCCCGTTTGACCACGGATGCCGATTACAATGCACGGCTGGGCGCGGCCTATCTGCGCGGCTTGCAAAACCGCTTTGGCTATTCGGTGGCGCTGATTTCCTCGGGGTATAACGCAGGGCCGGGCCGTCCGGCGCGCTGGCTGGGCGATTTCGGCGATATTCGCAAAAAGGCCGATCCGGTCGATTGGGTCGAGATGATCCCGCTGGATGAAACCCGCAACTACGTCATGCGCGTTGCGGAATCGCTGCCGATTTATCGGGCGCGGATCATGGGCAAGCCTGCGCCGATCGTGCCAAGCTTTGATCTGACAGGAGGAGGGTTGATGCCTGCGCCGCCCCCACCACGGATCCGGTTGTGGGCCTCGGCGCGGCCTCCGATTTCGCAGCGCGCGATCATTGCCTTGATCGCGGGCGGGGCAAGCCAAGCGGTGATCGGGCCAGCACTGGTGGCACATTCGGTTGTGCCAGTTGACGGTGGTTTGCCTGAAAATGCGTCCGCTCGGGCGGTTGTTTTGCCACCGGCGACGCCCGTGGTTCAGCCCTCGCAAGGCACTGGGCCGGGGCAAGCGCCGTCAGGAATTCCGCCCGTTGCGGCCCCGGATGCCGCTGTTGATGCGGGTGCAACCGAAGGCCCAAGCGATCCCGATCAGGGCGAGCCGGCCCCTGATGAGGGGCAAGCCCCCACCTTGACCGAGGCCAATGCCGCGATCGCGATTACGCCTGCTCTCGGGCCTTCTGGCGAGAGCGCCACCAGGTAAACAGCCCCGCGCCAACGACAATCGCCCCACCGACGGCGACATTGGGGGCAAGGGTCTCGTTGAACAGCAGCACGCCGATGATCGAGACCCACACCAGCTGCGTATAGGCAAAAGGCTGCAAGCTAGAGGCTTCGGCCATTTCATAAGCGCGGATCAGCAGGAAATGCGACAGTGCCGCACCTGCGCAGAGGATCAACAACAGCGGAACATCGGGCAGCTCGACAGGCTGCCACCAGAAAATCCCGATTGCGGTGGCCGTGACCGCGCCGACGGTGCTGGTCCAGAAGAAACTGACCGTTGCGGAATCGTCGCGTCCGACCATGCGCGTCAGCAGGCTGTAAAGCGCGAACATGACCGCGCCCAGAAATGGCAGGGCGGAATCCCATGACAAGACGCCGCTGGTGGGCTTCAGCACGATCAAGATGCCGCTAAAGCCGACGCCGACGGCGATCCAGCGCCTCCAGCCGATCTTTTCGCCCAGGACCGGGCCAGAGAGCGCCACCACCAACAAGGGGGTGCAGGCAAAGATCGCATGGGTATCGATCAGCCCCAGCCGGACAAAGGCGATGATCGTGACCAGAATTTCAAGGACCAGCAAAACCCCGCGAATCACTTGCAATACCGGGCGCTTTGATTTGACGGCCTCACGCAGGCCGCCGGGTGCGCGCATGGCCAGCAAGGTCACGAAAACCGCCATGAACCAAAACCGCAGCATGATGATGAACATGGGCGAGTATTTTCCGCCCAGATAGCGCGAAAAACCGTCCTGCATGCCAAAGGTGAAGCTGACCAGACACATCAGCAAAATCGCCTTGCCCTGATTGCCGCGCACCAGACCCTGACCTTGCGCGGATGGCGGTGCCATCGGCGGGGGCGTGATTTCGGGAACGATGCTGGGCACGACGGTCAGCGCATCATCCAAGGCGGGCTTGGTAATGGCCGCTTGGTCGAGTTCTGTCGCAGGATCGGGCTTAGAGGCTGTCGTCGTCACTTGGCCGGGCTGCGGCACAGTCTGGGGCATGATAGGTCTCGCGGCTGATACCACGAGACCTGCGCCGCCCGACCGATAAGGTCAAGTCGGGATAAGGGGTTAGCGCTGCAAAAGCCCGATCAGGGGCGTTCGCGCACGATTTTCGAGAAATTCTCGAACAGGGCCGCGTTGCACGCGACGATATTTCCGGAATCGATCGGGTTCTGCTCGGGGCGGATCGATTCGACAAAGCCACCGGCTTCCTTGACCAGCAAGATACCAGCCGCGACATCCCAGGAATTGATGCCACGCTCCCAATAGCCTTCGTAGCGGCCCGATGCGACATAGGCCAGATCAAGGGCGGCAGCGCCCCAGCGGCGCACGCCGGCGGTGACAGGCATCAGGCGCGCCAGATCGGCCAAGGTGGCGGGCAGGGTGCCACGACCGCCAAAGGGCACGCCCGTGGCAAAGATCGACTCGATCATCTGCTTGCGGCCCGACACACGGATGCGCTGGTTGTTCATGAAGGCGCCATCGCCTTTTTCGGCGGTGAACATTTCGTCCTTGGCAGCATCATAGACCACTGCGGCGACGATTTCGCCCTTATGTTCCAATGCGATCGAGATCGCCCAATGGGGCAGGCCGTGCAGGAAGTTGGTGGTGCCATCCAGCGGGTCGACGATCCAGCGGCGGGTCGGATCCTCGCCTGCTTCCTCGCCGGTTTCCTCGCCGATCCAGCCGTAGTTCGGGCGGGCGCCGCGCAGCTCTTCTTTGATGATGCGCTCGGCCTCTCTATCGGCGCGGCTGACGAAATCGCCCGCACCTTTGACCGAGACTTGCAGATTTTCGACTTCGCGAAAGTCCTTGACCAAGGAACGGGCGGCCTTACGCGCGGCCTTGATCATGACGTTTAGGTTGGCGCTGGCCATTGGAGATGTCCTTATCGGGGTTAGGCACGCCTCATAATCCTATGATCGCGCAAAGTGAAGGCTTGCATGGACTTTGCGCCGCCCCGTAACGCGATTAACGCAGGAATCGCAGAGGTTCGGTGCGCGCAAGTCGCAAAACATAGGCCATATAGGGCTGGGCAAGGTCCTCTTGGCGCATAGCGGCATAAAGGCGGCGCAGCAATCCACCTTGTCCAAGCGGGATGGTTGCCAGTTCGGGGTTGTTGGCCTGTGCGCGCAAAACCCAATCGGGCATGACCGCAACGCCCCGCCCCGAGGCGACCAGCATCAAGGCAACCGCAGTCTGCTCGACCTGACGGATATGGGCAGGCTCGACCCCGGCAGGGTCAAGAAATTGCGAGAAAACATCCAGCCGCGACCGCTCCATCGGATAGGTGATCAGGGTCTGGCTGCGCAGATCCTGCGGCTCGGCATAGCCTTTGGCCGCCAAAGGATGATCGGCAGGCACAACCATTGTCGGGGCATAGTCGAACAGCGGCTGAAAGGTCAGGCCGGGGGTTTCCTCGGGGTCTGAAGAGATCACCAGATCGACCTGGCCCTTCAACAGCGCGGGCAGCGCCTTGAGCGACAGGCTCGAGCGAATATCCAGGTCAATTTCCGGCCAGGCGCGGCGAAACCGGTCAAGAACCGGCAGCAGCCAATCATAGCAATGGTGGCATTCCATAGCGACATGCAGCCGTCCCACGCGGCCTTGTTCGATGTCACGAAACTCTGCCTCGGCGGCCTCGATCAGGGGCAGAACCTGTTCAGCGGTGCGCAATAACCGCATCCCCGCCGCCGAAAGGCGCAGCGGCTTGGTCCTGCGCAGGAACAGCTCAATTCCGGTCTGTTCTTCCAATGCTTTGATCTGATGCGACAGCGCAGATTGGGTCAGGTTCAAAATATCGGCCGCCCGCGCCAGCCCGCCCTGTTCATGGATGGCGCGCAAAAGGCGCAAATGGCGCAGCTCGAGGTGCATCTTGAGGCCAATTCATAACAATGTTGCAGATTATGAATTTGTCTCACGACGCGGCGCATGCGACAAGCCCCCTACGAAAAAGGAATGAGACCATGTCCCAGACGCCCGCCTTCAAGACGCCTGCCATCAGCTTCGAGTTTTTCCCGCCACGCAATCTGGATCAGTCGTTCCGGTTGTGGGAAACCGCTCGGGCTTTGGCACCCTTGTCGCCGGATTTCGTCTCGGTGACCTATGGCGCGGGCGGCACCACCCGCCAGCTGACCCACGAGGCGGTGACGGCTTTGTCCAGCCATTATGGGCTGAACGTGGCCGCGCATTTGACCTGCGTTGACGCCACGCGGGAGGAAACCATGCAGATCGTGGCGGATTACGCCGCAGCGGGCGTGCGCGAGATCGTGGCTTTGCGCGGCGATGCCCCGCAGGGGCAGGACAGCTTCACCGCGCATCCCGATGGTTTTGCAAGCTCGGTCGAGCTGATCGAGGCGATTGCTCAGCGCGGTGATTTCACCATTCGCGCTGGCGCCTATCCCGAGCCTCATCCCGAAAGCCCCGATACGGCTGCCGATGTGGCCTGGCTCAAGCGCAAGATCGATGCGGGTGCCTCGTCGGCGATGACGCAGTTCTTTTTCTCGCCCGATACCTATTTCCGTTTCCGCGATGCTTGCGCTGCTGCGGGGATCGCTGCGCCGATCATTCCCGGTATCCTGCCAATTCAGGGCTGGGGCGGGACCAAGCGCTTTGCTGCGCGCTGCGGCACCAGCGTGCCTCAATGGGCCGATGATGCTTTTGCCAAGGCAGGCAAAGAAGGCGAGGCCGAGTTGGCCTATGACCTTTGCGTCGATCTGTGTGAAAAGCTGATCGCGGGCGGTGTGGATCGGCTGCATTTCTACACGCTGAATAAGCCTGATCTGACCAGCCGGGTATGCGCGGCTCTTGGGGTTGTGCCCAAGGTCGAGGTCAACAAAGTCGCTTAACCCTGCTGCTCGGGGTCTACCTGGCCGGTTGCGGCACGCTTGCCCTTGCGCAAGCGCGAGGGCTTGATCCCCGAGGCCAAGGCCATATCGCCTTCTGCGGCCCTTTGGTCGGCGCTGTCTGGAACGGCCAGCGGGTTCGGTTGGTCGCTCACGCCTTGTGGGGGGGATGATGTCTCATCGTTCCCATCCCAGGCCCCGGACGACGCCGGGCCGGTTTGTAACAGGGATGGATCATCAGCTGCGGGCGGGCTGGCTTTTGGGGCTTTGCGCGGCCTGATGCGCGGACGAATGCGATCGGCGGCAAATTCCGACAGATGGCCCGTCAAAAGCGCGGGGCCGCCATAGGGCAGTGCGACCGAGGGGTGCAATGCTTCGCTTGGGTCGGCGCCCGCCATGCGCGGGGCCCTTGCCAAAAAGGCCTTTCCCCAATAGCGCCAAGAGCCGACGGATGGGGCGCTGGCATCACAAGGCAGTTTGTCGCGCCACCCGTCTGGCAAGGGCAGCCCGGCCTCGGACGCGGTTTCCATCATCCAGCTAAGGGGAATATTCGCCAAAGGCCTTGCAAATTCTGCACCGCTTAGCTGTCCGCCGATGTCAGGGTGACAGCCGCGAAACCACATCTGCCTGACCCGTCCGGGCTGAGGATCAGAGGACCACAACAGCGGTGCGAAAGCGGCACGGGTTTCATCCAGCGCTAGGGCCTGCGCGCCAAGTTCGACATGACTGCCCAGCTCGTGGTCGTGAAAACGATAGCGCGGCTCGGCCAGCATCCACAAAAGCGGCAAACGGATGCCCAGCGCGACCACAGTGTCAAACACGCCAACCATGCGGATCGGCACATGGTCATGGCAGTGAGTTTGACGAAAGCGCGCCAGCTCTTCACGATCCGCGCCTTGACGATACATTTGCCAGACGCGCCGGATATTGCCTTCGTTCAGCGAGCTGGGACGTAAAAGACCGATTTTGCCGATCATCCCCGCCAATGAGCGGATGGCAAAAGCGCCGCGAGAATAGCCGAACAAAAACAGGGGATCGCCGGGATGCCATTGCCGCGCCAGCCACAGATAGGCCCCCATGATGCGGCTTTCCAGTTCCGATCCAGCCGCCAGCCGGGACAGGGTGCGCCAGGTTTCCCATTGCTGGCCGGGCTCGTAACGGATCTGCACCCGCGAGGGCAGTGGCCCCCATAGCCCAGAAAGCGCCGCGTAGATTTTCCCAATCGAACTGCGCTGATCGGGGTCCAGCGACGCGAAAGTGCCGTCAATCAAAACGACATGGTGCAGGGGCGGGCGGCTTGATTCCATATCCTAGGCTAGCATGAACCTTGCCCGCCCCCAGCATTTTCACCACAGATGGTTATTCCAGCGCCAACACAGTCAGGTGAACCATCTGACCAAAGCCATTGAAGCGCGTATTGGTCGCCGAGGAATAGGCGCCCGCACCGTGGAAAATCACATAGTCGCCCTCGGCAATGTCGCTGGGCAAGGCAAGTTCGCCCGGCAGACGGTCGACCGAATCGCAGGTCGGGCCAAAGATCGTGCGGCTCACCGGCTCGCCCGTGCGGGGCTCGCCCTTGGCATCCAGCACTTCGATGCGGTCAAGGTTGCCCACGATCGGCAGCTCGGACAGCCCGCCATAGACCCCGTCATTGAGGAAAATCGCCATGCCGTCGCGAACGGCCTTGACGCGAGTGATCAATGAAAAGGCATCAGCGCACAGGCCGCGACCGGGTTCGCAGACCAAAACCGGGGCATCCTCGCCAAAGCATTCGCGCGTGACGCGCGCGATCAGCTCGAAGATCGCGGTCAGATCAGGTTCGACCCCCGAGACGCGATGCGAGGGAAAGCCGCCGCCGACGTTCAGTCGCTTGGCTTTGACGCCAGCCATCTTGCAGATATCCGCGGCGGTTTGGATATAGGTCTCCCAGGCGGCGGGGTCGGTGCACTGCGTCCCGGGATGGAAGGTCAGCGACGGGATATAGCCGCGTTCCGCAACCTTGGCCAACATCTCGGCTGCCAGTTCGGGTGAAGCACCAAATTTCGAGCCGAAATCGTAAATCGCACCAACCACCGGCAGTTTGAACCGGGGCGAGATTTCGCAATTCTCGGCCGGGACCGCGTCAAACAGCTTCTCCAGCTCGGAGTTGCTGTCGACAGACCAAGAGGTCACGCCCGCCTCGACCGCATGGGCGATTTCGGCGCGCGCACGCACCGGGTTGTGATAGTGGCGTGCCGCACCTGGCGCCAGACGCGAGATCAGGTCGATCTCGGCAGGAGAGGCCACGTCGAAGCCTTTGACGCCCGCTTGGGTCAGCGTGCGGATGATTGCCTCATCAGGGTTCGATTTGACCGCATAGGTCACCAGTCCGGGAAAACCGGACAGAAAGCGCTGAGCAGTCTGCTCAAGTGCAAGCGGCGAAAAGGCCATCACCGGATTCTCGGGTGAGAGAGTCCGGATGATCTCGGCCGGGTTCTTCCAAATGGTTTTGGTCCCACGCCCTTCGGTCAGTCCCATGCGCGATCCCCCTATGTCCAGTGATTGCGGTGAAAACAAAGTCTGCGCCCTATGGTTCCCGTTTGAGCCAATGAAAAGGGTGGAAATGGCCCCGGCTTTCGTTATTTTGATGACAAAGCGGGCATAATGACGGAGAGGGCTTTGGACGATCTTGATCGGGGCATATTAGCACAGCTTGCGCAGGATGCGCGCATGTCGGTTGCCGTCTTGGCGCGCAGGCTGAAAGTCGCGCGTTCTACAGTACAGGCTAGGTTAGAGCGGTTGGAAAGCACCGGTGCAATCGCGGGCTATACCCTGCGTTTGGGGGAGGCCGCGAAAGAGGCGCGGATTCGCGCAACTTGCCTGCTGACCATCGAGCCGCGGTCGCAAGCTGCCATTGTTTCGCGGCTTCGGACCCTGTCAGAGGTCGAACGCATCCACACAACCAGCGGACGCGTTGACCTTTTGCTACAAGTATCAGCCGAATCGACGAGCCGGCTAGACGATGCGCTGGACCAGATCGGCAGTTTGACAGGGGTTAAATCCAGCGAGAGCCTAATTCACTTGTCCACAAAGCTGGATCGGGCAATTTAACCGCCCGGTCGCAGCAATGTGACATAGGTGTCGCCATAGCGACGCTGGTCAAACTGAACAAAACCCGGAGGGGGCAGCGGCTGCTGACCCTCTTCCAGAACCACCGTGGCGTCCGGGCTAAGCCAATTGCCCGCCAAAAGCGATAGAAGCGCGCGCTCGCCCAAGCCCTTGCCGTAGGGAGGGTCGAGAAAGACCAGGCTGAACTTTGGGCCGCTGTTCTCGCCCATTGCCGTCGCATCCCGGCGCCACACATCGGTCACGCCCATGGCTCGGGCTTTCTCGATATTGCTGCGCAAGAGACCGCGTGCGGCGGCGCCGTCATCGACAAAGACCGCATGCGAGGCGCCACGCGACAATGCCTCGAGGCCAAGCGCGCCCGTTCCGGCAAAGACATCAAGCACGCGGGCATTGGCCACCGGATTGCCGTGGTTGCCGTTGATGAGAAGATTGAAGATCGCCTCGCGAACGCGGTCGGAGGTCGGGCGCAGATGCGCAGCCGCGTCGCCCTGACCCACCTCGGTCAGCTTGAGCCCGCGCAGGCGGCCCCCCACGATTCTCATGCGCGCAGGGGGGCCTTCTGCCCCCCATCCTCTGCGAGGATTCCCCCCGAAGGTATTTTCGTCAGAGTGATGTTCATTTCATCAAAGCCTTGAGATCGGTTGCTGTCGCGACCTCGTCCGGGGAGGGGGAGCGGCCCGCATCAACCAGACGTTTGCCCACCATATAGGCGCGGGCATCGTTCAGCGCATCCACCGCGATCAGCTGGTCTTGCCGGAAATACCAGACGCTGCCTGAATGGGGAGCCTCGTTTTTGCGCACAACGGTGCGATCAGAGCCGGAATTGAGGCCGGCAATCTGCAGTTTGGCGTCAAATTGATCGGACCAGAACCAGGCCTTGGGGGCGTAGGGCAGATTGGCGCCAAGGATATTCGCCGCGACCAGTTCGGCCATGTCGATGGCGTTGCCGACGCTTTCCAGACGCAGGCGGGATTGGGCCGTGGAAAAGCTTGCGCAATCGCCAGCCGACCAGATCGCGGGATCGGAGGTTCGGCCCATGGCATCCGTGGCAATGCCATTGTCGATCGTGAGCCCGGCTTGGGCCGCAAGTTCGGTTCGCGGTGTTACACCGATGCCGCAGATGATCAAATCGGCGGGCAGAGTGCGGCCATCGGTCAGGCTTACGCCTTCGGCACGCGCGGTTCCGGTGATCGCGGTCAGGCCAATGCCTTCGAGAATTTCGACGCCATGTTCGCGGTGCAGATCACGGATCATATCGGCGGTTTCGGCTGCGGCAACGCGCCCGAGGATGCGGGGGGCTGCCTCGATCAGGGTCACCTCAAGGCCGATTTTGCGGGCAACTGCTGCGGCCTCGAGGCCGATATAGCCGCCACCGATGACGATGAGCTTTCGCCCCGGTGTCAGCTCATCCGCCAGCAGATCGACATCTTGCAGGTCGCGAATGGTGAAAACGCCCTGCATTTCTCCGCCCAGATCAGCTGGCAGGCGGCGTGGGCTTGCACCAAGCGTCAGGACGAGCGCGTCATATTCGATCTGGCCGCGGTCGGTGGTCACGATGCGTGCCTTGCGGTCGATCGCAGTTGCACGTTCGCCCAAGCGCAGCGTGATGTTGTGGTCTTGCCACCAATCCTCGCCCCGCAGGGTCAGGCGATCAAGGGCCATCTCTCCGAGCAGATAGGCCTTGCTGAGGGGGGGGCGCTGATAGGGCGGGGCGGTCTCCTCGCCCAATATGGTGATGGGGCCGTCATGGCCCAAATTGCGCAGTTTAGCTGCCAATGAGGCAGCTGCCTGCCCCGCTCCTAGGATGACGATTTTCATTCTGCCTCGCTGGCTCATATGAGCGCCACAGCCTATAGTCGCAGCGCAGGCGATGCAATTCATGGAGGAACAACATGGCGATCACCACCGGAGACAAGCTGCCCGCGGGCGAGCTGCTGAAATTGGGCGAAAAAGGTCCGCAAAAAGTCTCGATCGCGGAAGCGACGACGGGGCGCGTGGCAATTTTTGCGGTTCCCGGCGCCTTTACGCCCACCTGCTCGCAGGCCCATATGCCCAGCTTTGTGCGCACGGCGGATCAGTTCCGCGCCAAGGGTGTCAGCCGGATTTACTGCATCACGGTCAATGATCCCTTTGTGGCTGATGCCTGGGCCAAGGCCACAGGCGCCGACAAGGCCGGGATCGAGGTTCTTGCCGATGCAGATGGCGCCTTTACCAAAGCACTTGGCTTGGATTTCGACGCGGCCCCTGCGGGTCTTTTGTCGCGTTCCAAGCGTTATGCGATGCTGGTCGAGGATGGCGTCGTGAAAGTGCTTCAGCTTGAGGAAAGCCCCGGTGTTTGCGAAGTGTCGGGCGGCGAAGCTTTGCTGGCCGCAATCTGACGCCTGACTGATTCACGTGAAAATTCCGTGCGGCGTAAGTTGCGCCGCACGGATGAAGCTAGGCGAGGGCTGGTTCGCGATGGGCAGCCAATGGATCCTCGCCCCAGCTGTTCGTGCCGTATTCGCCTTTACTTACCAGCCAGACCAGCAAAACGATCGCGCCGATCAGGGGCACAAAAATCAAGAGCTGCCACCAGCCGCTGCGTCCGACATCGTGCAGGCGTCGGCTTGTGACCGCCACGCCAGGCAGAATTGCAGCCAGCGCGTAAAGGTCAGCCAGTCCGAACTGCAAACCCATAGCTGCCTGCACCATGCCCAGCACGAAGCCGGCTAGCAGGTTGAAAAGTGTGAACCACCAATATTCGGATCGCGTGGCCCGTCCGGAAAAGGTGACGTAGTTGGAAAAGCAATTTCCCACAGCTTGAAACATATTCATCTGGTTTCCCGAAGTTGTATCTTGCGAACATCTTGGGGCCAGAAAGTTAGGGTCAGGTTAACGCAGCCGAGTTTGCCCGGCGAAGCGGGCTTGGCCTTTCGCCCCCTTTTCGCTATCCGTTACTCAAGTTTTACGGGTGATTGACCGATGAGCATGGACAAGAGTTTTGAGGCGGCTACGGCCGAAGCGCGGATCGCAGCCGAGTGGGAGGCGATCAACGCCTTTGCCGCGGGCGCCAATGCAAAGCCGGGGGCCGAGACATTTTCAGTCGTAATTCCGCCGCCAAACGTCACCGGCAGTCTGCATATCGGTCATGCGCTGAACAATACGCTGCAAGATATTCTGGTGCGCTGGCACCGGATGCGCGGCTTTGACACGCTTTGGCAGCCGGGTCAGGATCACGCGGGCATTGCCACTCAGATGGTGGTCGAACGCGAGCTTGCCAAAGATCCGTCGAATCCGACGCGCAAGGAAATGGGCCGCGAAAAGTTTCTTGAGCAGGTCTGGGAGTGGAAGGAAAAGTCGGGCGGCACGATCATTGGTCAGCTGCAGCGTCTGGGCGCGTCGTGTGACTGGTCGCGCAACGCTTTCACCATGTCGGGGAATTTCCCTCAGGCCGTGATGAAGGTCTTTGTCGATATGTATGACAAAGGCCTGATCTATCGCGGCAAGCGGCTGGTGAACTGGGACCCCCATTTCGAGACGGCAATTTCGGATCTTGAGGTCGAAAACCGCGAAGTCGCGGGCCATATGTGGCATTTCAAATATCCGCTCGCCGGGGGCGCCACCTATGAATATATCGAGAAGGATGAGGACGGAAACGTCACCTTGCGCGAAACGCGCAACTATATCTCGATCGCGACGACCCGTCCCGAGACGATGCTGGGCGATGGTGCAGTTGCCGTTCACCCCTCGGATGAGCGTTATGCGCCGATCGTTGGCATGCTGGTCGAAATCCCCGTCGGCCCGAAAGAGCATCGCCGCCTGATCCCGATCATCACCGATGAATATCCCGATCCTGATTTTGGCTCGGGCGCGGTCAAGATCACCGGCGCGCATGATTTCAACGACTATGGCGTCGCCAAGCGCAATAATATTCCGCTTTTTGCGCTGCTTGATACCCGCGCTCAGATGCGCGTTGACGGCCTTTCCTACGAAGAAAGCGCCGAAATCGCCAGCCGCGCGGCGCGGGGCGAGGATGTGGGTGATGTCTCGAACGTCAACCTTGTACCCGAGGATCTGCGCGGACTAGACCGCTATGAGGCGCGTGAGCGCGTGATTGCGGCCATCACCGCCGAAGGCCTTGCAGTAACCTATCTGCATAAATCCATCGATAAAGAGACCGGTGCCGAGCATCTTGAGCGTCTGCCTTTGGTCGATAATAAAATGATCATGCAGCCATTCGGCGACCGCTCGAACGTCGTGATCGAGCCGATGCTGACCGATCAATGGTTCGTGGACACCGCCAAAATCGTTGGCCCGGCCCTGGATGCCGTGCGCAGTGGCCGCACCAAGATCCTGCCCGAGCAGCATGAAAAGGTCTATTTCCACTGGCTGGAAAATATCGAACCCTGGACCATCAGCCGCCAGCTTTGGTGGGGCCACCAGATCCCGGTCTGGTACGGGCTTGATCTGTCGGCCAGCGGCTTCAGCGATGACGAGGGCGATGGTGCGCTGGATGAGGTCGAGATTTTCGGCCTTTTGGCGGATGGGCTTGTCCATCGCGGCGAGTTGCACCATGCCGCGACCAGCTTTGACGAAGTTGCCGCGAAGTTCCGCGACAATATTGCGGGATTGCCCCAGCCGTTGGAAATCTCGCGCGTGGTCGAAGTTGCCGATCGCGATGCGGCGATTGACGCGCTGGCGGCCTCTTTGGCGGAATATAACCTGTCTCAGGATCCAACCCGGTTGATTTATCCGGTTTGGCGCGATTCCGATGTGCTGGACACCTGGTTCAGCTCGGGTCTTTGGCCGATTGGTACGCTGGGATGGCCGGAAAATACGCCGGAATTGCAGAAATATTTCCCGACCGACGTTCTGGTGACGGGCTTTGACATCATCTTCTTCTGGGTGGCCCGGATGATGATGATGCAATTGGCAGTGGTCAACGACATCCCCTTCCATACGGTCTATGTCCACGGGCTTGTCCGGGACGAAAAGGGCCAGAAGATGTCCAAGTCCAAGGGCAACGTCATTGACCCGCTGGTGCTGATCGATGAATTCGGTGCGGATGCTTTGCGGTTCACGCTGACCTCGATGGCGGCGATGGGGCGCGATCCCAAGCTTGGGCCGCGCCACGTCGAGGGCAACCGCAACTTCGTCACCAAGATCTGGAACGCGACGCGCTTTGCCGAGATGAACGGTGTTCGTGGTGGGGGCGCGCGCCCCGAGCCCAAACATACCGTCAACCGCTGGATCATTGGTGAGGTGGCGCGGACGCGCCTGGCCTTTGACGAGGCCCTTTCGTCCTATCGCTTCAACGATACGGCGCAGATCCTTTATGCTTTCGTTTGGGGCAAGGTCTGCGATTGGTATGTCGAATTCGCCAAGCCGCTGTTTGACGGTGAATATGCCGAGGAAACCCGTGCGACGATGGGTTGGGTTCTGGATCAGTGCTATATCATGCTGCATCCGATCATGCCCTTCGTCACCGAAGAGCTGTGGTCGCTGACCGGCGAACGCAGCAAGATGCTGGTTCATGGTGATTGGCCCCAGATTGGCGCCGAGCAGATCGATCCGATTGCGGATCGGGAAATGAATTGGGTGATTTCGCTGATCGAGGCCATCCGCTCGGCCCGCGCACAGATCGGTGTGCCGGCAGGTGCCAAGCTCGAGCTGATCGTGACAGAGGCCGATGAGAGCGCGCGTGCTGCCTTGGCTGCGAATGGTCCGCTGGTCGAGCGTATGGCGCGAATTGCCTCGGTGCGGGATGGCGCAATGGGGCAGGGCATGATCTCGGTCGGGGTTCAGGGCGCAAGCTTTGCTTTGCCGGTCGGTGATGTGATTGACGTGAAAGCGGAAATGGCGCGACTGGAGAAATCGGTCAGCAAGACCGAGAAGGATGCCAATGGCCTGCGCAACCGCCTTGGCAACCCGAAATTCGTCGAGAATGCCGAGCCAGAGGTCATCGAAGAAACCCGTGAGAAACTGATCGCGCTGGACGATGATATCGCGCGCACCCGCGCGGCCCTGGGCCAGCTTGCTGCGATGTAATTTCGGCTTGCCACATGTGAAAAAAAGACCCGCTGCGCGATGTCGCAGCGGGTCTTTTTGCGTCAAAGGCACAGATTTTTCACCCCACGCATCGATCAGGCGCAAGTTGCGCTAGTTTTCGCGAAAGGCGCGGGTGAAGTAATCGCTTAAGGGCTTGAGCAGATAGGCCATAGGGCTGCGCTTTCCGGTCTGAATATAGACCTCGACCGGCATGCCCGGAACCAGCGTGCGATCCCCCAGCTTTTGGATTTGCTCGGGCGGGATGACGACTTCGGCGCGGTAATAGGGCACATGCGTCGCCTCATCGATCAGGACATCGGCCGAAACGGTTTGTAAAATCCCGTCGATTTCTGGCGTCGTGCGCGAGGAAAAGGCTGAAAAGCGCAGCACGACCTCTTGGCCGGGATGGATTTCATCGATGTTGATCGTTGCCACGCGGGCGCTGATCACCAGCGGGCGATCTTGCGGAATGATATAAAGAACCGGTTCGGCGGCGCGTAATACGGCGCGCGGCGTTGTGACCAGCAATTCCTGAACAATGCCCGCGACGGGCGCGCGGATTTCCAGCCGCGAAATCTGTTCGCGCAGGCCACGGCGGCGCTCGGCCAGCTCTAACTCGCGGTAGCTCAGATCGCGCAGCTCGGTTTCGGCCATTTGTCGTTGCTCGGCGGATTTGGCCAGTTTGGACAGGTCAATCTCGGTCAGGCGCGTCACCGCTTGGGCGCGCGCGGCCGTTACCTCGCCCATCTGTCCATTCAACCGTGCCGTTTCGCGCTCGAGCGCCAGTACACGTGCAGACTGTGCCAGCCCCTTGTCCAAAAGCGAGCGCTGGCTGGTCAGCTCTTCGCGAATAAACCCAAGCTGGGTCTCAAGCGCGGCCTTTTGGGCATCAATGCCGGTGATTTGCGCAGCGATTTGTTCGGATTGCTTGCTGAGCTGACCCAGAACCTGTGCCAGCGTGTCACGGCGAGCCAGGAACAGGTTGGTTTGCCCCGTGATCAGGGCAGAGAGACTGGGATTGGATTTTGCCGCCTCGACCAGCTCGGCCGGGAAGGTGATCTGGGCCAGATCTGCACGCTCGGCTTCAAGCCGGCCGCGACGGGCGAGCATTTCGAAATACTGCCCCTCGACGATGGCCAGTTCGGTGTTAAGGACGGTGCCATCGAGCAAGATCAAAGGCTGACCCGCGCTGACCAGCTGACCCTCCTTGACGAAAATCTGTGCCACGACGCCCCCGTCAGGGTGCTGCACGACCTGACGGCGCTGCTCGACCTCGACATGGCCGGTTGCGACTACGGCACCCGCGATCTGAGCCGCCCAAGCCCAGATGCCAAAGCCACCAAACAGCAAAACCAAGGCCACCATGCCCGTAAGGATGGCACCGCGGGCGGACCAACGTTCCTCGGGTGGGCGGCGTGGGGGCAAGGGGGGCGGGGCCTCGGGCGAAGGCATCTGGCGGGGTGTGCGCCCCTGGCCATCACGGCGTCCACCACGAAGTTGTGGCAGGGTTTTAACCGGCGCGCGCCCGGTTGGGGGCTGCTTTTCTGTCATACGACGCCCCCGCTTTTGCCATGCGCCCGATTGATTTCATCGGCATTTTTGACCATCGAGCGCAGCACCTCGTCGCGAGGGCCAAAGGCGCGCCGCATGCCGTGTTCCAAAACCAACAGATATTCACATTCGCTGATGGCGGCGGGCCGATGGGCCATGATGATCACCGCCCCCCCGCGCGCCTTGATGTTGCGGATCGCCAGATTTAGCGCCTCAGAGCCATCATTATCCAGATTCGAGTTTGGCTCATCGAGAACGAAAAGCACCGGGTCATCATAAAGGGCGCGGGCAAGGCCGATCCGCTGGATCTGGCCGCCTGACAAGCGCCCCCCAGCCTGAGCCAACGGCGTGTCATAGCCAAGAGGCAGGTCGAGGATCATCTGATGGGCAGCCGCAGCCTGGGCCGCAGCGACCACGCGTCTTGCATCTGGGGTCGGCGACAGGCGTGCGATGTTTTCGGCGATCGTGCCATCAAAAAGTGTCACCTGCTGTGGCAAATATCCGATGAGCTTGCCCAGCACATCCGGGTCAAACTGATCCAATGTTGCCCCATCCAGCCGGATCGAGCCCGCGGCAATCGGCCAGGCGCTGATCAGGGCGCGCGCCAGTGTCGATTTGCCCGACCCTGAGGGGCCAATGACGCCAAGCGCCTGGCCTGGCCCCAGCGTGAACGAGACCGCGCGCAGCGTGGGCGTGTTTTGCCCCGGCGGAATGACTGTGATCTGGTTCACATCAAGCCACGCCTCGGGGCGAGGCAGCGGCGTGCGCGCGGCAACAGGCGGTCGGCGCGATAAAAGTCCGCTCAGGCGCTGCCAGCCGTCTTGCGCGCGCTGCACCATGGGCCATCCACTGACCACTTGTTCGATGGGCGAAAGCGCGCGCCCCATCAGGATTGAGGATGCAATCATGGCCCCCGGTGTCACCTCTTGTTTCAGAACAAGCCAGGCACCGGCTGCCAGCAGGGCACTTTGTAAAAACAGCCGAAAGGTCCGGGAAAAGACGGTGAATCCGGCCGCGCGATCATTGCCCAGCATCGTGGCCTCGGTCGCGCGATCGCGTGCGTTTTGCCAGCGATAAAAGGCCGCGCCGCGCATGCCAAGCGCACCGATGATTTCGCCCTCTTGGCGAAACATGTCCGACATCCGCTCGGAGGCCTGCGCGGCGATCGAGGATTGCTGCAAGGGCGCTTTGCTAAGGATCTGGTTAAGCACGGTAGAAACGACCAGCGCAAACAGACCGAATGTTGCAACAGCGCCCAGCAAGGGATGAAACAGATAAACCGCCGCAAGGAAAAATGGCGCCCAGGGCAGATCGAAAAGCGCCATCAGGACCGGAGAGGCGATCAGGCGCTGCACCGCCTCAAGATCGCGCATCCCACCGCGTGTGGCCGCATCTTGGCCTGAAATGATACCATCCTGCATCGCGGCGGCAAAAACCCGCCCCTCGAGCCGTTCTTGAAAGCGTGCGGCGACCCGGGTCATCACGCGGTTACGCGCCAGATCCAGAATGCCCATCATCACAAACAAAAAGACGACGAGGCCGAATAATGCGGTCAGCGTCTCGATCGAGCGGCTGGCCAGCACACGGTCATATACCTGAAGCATGAACAAGGGCCCTGTCAGCATCAGCAGGTTCACCACGGCCGAAAACAGCCCGACAATCAGGAAAAGGTGCCAGGTGACGCCCCTTGCGCTGCGAAGTTCTTGATACCCATCCATTCGCACCGCCGGCGTAACCATGCCAGAAACCCTTTGCTGATCAGGGCGCACTTGCCCGGATTTGTCTCTTTCACTATCCCCTAAAAGATAGGGTGACGGCCAGCGCTTACCGCGATTCGTCTGTGCCTCGTCAGTCCTATCAACTGGAGGTTAGCAATTCCTTGCACCGCACGATCCTAGTCTTTTTGTCAGTCACGGCGCTTTTATCTTGCTCGGCCGCGCCGCGCGGGGATGGGCCGCATGATCCCTATGAGCGGGTCAATAGAAAATCCCATGAATTCAACGCGGCGCTGGATGCCAAGGTCATCAAGCCGGTCAGTTCGGGGCTTTCTGGGCCAAAGGGCCAGCCGGGCGCATCCAAAACTGGGCTGGGCGAGGCCGTGGTTACGGGGGTTGGCAATTTTGGCGCGAATCTGTCGTTGCCGGGAAAAGTCGTCAATCACCTGCTTCAGGCCAAGCCAGAGCCTGCGGTAAAGAACACCTTTCGCTTTCTGGTGAACTCTACCCTGGGTTTGGGTGGTTTTCTGGACCCGGCCGGGGCGGATTTCGCTTTGCCTGAGCAAGATACCGATTTCGGTGAGACATTGGCGGTCTGGGGCGTCCCCGAAGGGGCCTATCTGGAGCTGCCTTTGATCGGCCCCTCGACCGAACGTGACCTTGCTGGCAAGCTGGTTGATCTGACGATCGACCCGATGCGCCAATGGCTGAACCGCGACGAATATGTGATCGATCTGGCGACGCGAGCCGTGTCGAAAGTGGCGTCGCGGGCGCGGTTTGGTGATACGGTCGATTCCGTGCTGCACGACAGCGCCGATAGCTACGCCCAGACACGGCTGATCTATCTGCAACATCGCAGGCATGAACTAGGACAAGAGGAAGACGCAATTGACCCTTATGCCGACTGAAACCCGGCGCGGTTTTCTGGGATGGATGGGGGCGGCGCTTGTCGTCGCGGCCAGCCCAGCCCAAGCGCTTGACACCAACGAGGCGCGCGCGCTGATTCAGACCTCATTGGATCAGGTCTATCGCGTGATCAACTCGGGCGCGCCAAGCGCGCAGATGTACCGCGACTTCGAGGCGATCTTTGCGCGCTATGCCGATGTCGATGTCATTGCACGCTCGGCGCTTGGCCCGGCGGCGCGTCAGGCCAGCCCGCAACAGTTCGCGGCCTATAAGGCGGCGTTTCAGGGCTATATCGGGCGGAAATACGGCAAGCGCTTTCGCGAATTCATCGGCTCGAAGATCGAAGTCAAAGAGGCGCATAAGGTCAAAAGCTTTTACGCGGTGACCTCGATTGCCTTTCTGAAGGGCCGCGCGCCCCTAGAGGTGGAATGGCACGTGTCGGATAAATCGGGGCAAAGCCGGTTTTTCAACATCATCATCGAGGGCATCAATATGCTGGCCTCGGAGCGTACGGAAATTGGGGCCATGCTGGCACGCCGTCATGGCGATCTGGCCGGGCTGACGGCGGATTTGCAACAGGCCGGCTAAGGCCTGTTGCGGAAAACTGGCACCACTAAGTCACGTGATGCGGGGGGGGCGAAAGGGTCAATAGACCCCCTCGATCCCCCGTAGGGCGCGGGCAAGGGGATCATCTTCTGGCACGGCCTCGCCATTTTGATCGCCCACACCGCCATCCATGGTAAAGCCCGGCGACATTTCGGTATCCGCGCCAATCACCCCTTCGCTAAAGCCCGCGTTTGTATCCATGCCATCGCTGCTGATGGTGCTGCCGTCGGTCCGGGGCGCAAGGCCCGCCTCGGATTGCGGGATTTCATTGGGGACCGTGCCAATATCCGAGGTGCCGCTTTCGCCGCCCATATCCGGGGCAACGGCGTCGGGGTTGCCCGCACCGGCCGAAGGGTTGGGCTGGCCCAAAGCCTCGGATAGCGCTGCGGCCAAGGGATCGATCGCGCCGCCGTCGCTGCCCGAGCTGACAACCTGCGGAACGGCACGTTCGCTGTCGGGAGCAAAGCCACCAAGCGGTTCGGCGGGCAGTCCGTCATGGATTTCGGTCATCACGGCCTGCCAGATCTCGGCCGGAAGGCCGCCGCCCGTCACGCCTTTCAGCGGGGTGTTGTCGTCATAACCCATCCAGACGCCGGTCACATATTGCTCGGTGAAGCCGATGAACCAGGCATCGCGATAGCTCGAGGTGGTGCCGGTCTTGCCAGCGGCCTCGCGGCCTTTCAGCTTGGCGCGACCGCCCGTGCCGTGATCGATCACCTGTTTCATCATCCCGATCAATTCGCGGGCCGAGTTTTGCGAAATCACGCGGGTGCCAATACCGCCCGCCTGACCGATCAGGGGTTGATCATCGCCCTTGATGCGCAGTTCGATCAGGCCATAGGGACGCACAGCCGAGCCGCCGTTGCGGATGCCCGCATAAGCGCCCGTCATCTCAAGCAGGGTCGATTCGGACACCCCAAGACCCAGTGCCGGACCGCTGGCAAGGTTATGGGCAAAGCCGAAATCTTCGGCCACGCGGCGCACTGCGTCCCGGCCTGCGATTTCCTGCAAGCGGATGGTGGCGGTGTTCAGCGATTGCGCCAGCGCATTGGTCAGCGTGACCTCGCCTTTATAGTTGCGCGTATAGTTCTGCGGCGACCAGGGGCCCGAACCTTTGACGTTGATGGTCAGCGGCCCGTCCAAAACCATGTCATTGGGGCGATAGCCCTGATCCAGCGCGGCGGCATAGACAAAGGGCTTGAAGCTCGAGCCGGTCTGACGCTTGGCTTGGGTCGCGCGGTTAAAGACGCCCGCAACCCCACCTTCGCGCCCGCCAATCATTGCGCGTACCGCACCATCGGCAGACATCACCACGACGCCCGCCTGAACCTTCGAGCCCTTGGCCAGCTTTTCGTTCAGGATGCGGTTCATCGCGCGCTCCGCCGCCCGTTGCACGCGCTGATCAAAGGTCGTCTGAATCGTCACATCTTCGGTGGTTTCGCTGGTCAGGAAGCCCGGCCCCGATTCCATCACCCAATCTGCGAAATAGCCGCCCGCACGCGCGGCCGCCGCTTTGGACAGGACCGCCGGATGAGCTTTGGCATCATTATATTGGGCATCATCAAGATAGCCCTGATCATGCATCAGCCCCAAGATTACCGTCGCCCGGTCCTGCGAGCGTTGCAGATCGGCCGTCGGCGCGAAATAGCTGGGTGCTTTCAGCAGACCGGCCAGCATGGCTGCCTCGGAAGGGGTGACATCGCTGGCGGGCTTGTCGAAATAACGCTGGCTTGCGGCCTCAAATCCACGTGCCCCAGCCCCAAGATACGAGCGGTTCATATAGATGTTCAGGATCTCGTCCTTGGAGTATTTGGCCTCCATTGCCAGCGAATACGGGATTTCCTTGATCTTGCGCCAGATCGAGGATTTGCGGCACTCGGCCTCGTATTCGGATTCGGACTTCCATTTGATCGGGTCAAATGCCTCGCCCAGACACAGCAGCTTGGACACCTGTTGGGTGATGGTCGAGCCGCCGTTGCCCTGCAACGCACCGCGCCCCTGAGACAGGTTGATCTTGATCGCGCTGGCCACACCCTGCGGGTCCACGCCCAAATGGCGGTAAAAGCGCTTGTCCTCGGTGGCGACCACAGCACTTTTCAGCGCGGGCGCGATTTTGTCGGCGCTGACCATGCCAAATGTTTCGCCGCGCCAGGCAAAGACGCGCCCGTCAGTGTCCAGCATCGTGACCGAGCCGCGCGCCCGGCCATCAAACAGCGCCGAGGCCTCGGGCAATGTGCTGTAATAATAGAAGCTGGCTGCGAATAGGATCAGGAACAGGGTCAGGCCCAGACGCCAGACCGATCCCCAGATCACCCGCCAGATCAGCAGGATAAAGCCCACGATTCCGCCAGATACGGCACTGCCGACCCGTTTGCGGCTCTTGCGAGGCTGCTTGCGGGGCGAACGTTGCTCTTTGGCTTGTTTCTCGGCGAATTGGCGTTTTTCCGCAACAATGCGGTTGCTGCCCGTCGGTTTCTTCATGCCTGTTTTCCTGCACGGCCGATTATGTCCGGCCTTTGGCAGGACCATACATGAAGAAACAAAGCTTGAGAACCTGCCTGACCTAGCCGTGATCGGCGGTTGAACAGCGTCTGGAAAAATCGGCGGAGCATCGCCAAACGCCAGCCATCTCCGACCATGACAACAGGCCGCGTGTGCGCGCCCAGGGCCATGAAATGGCTGGTTTCAGCCCGCGCAGTTTCAGGCGACGCGGGCGGTCACGAAATCAGCAAGATTGATCAGCAGATCACGCAGTTGGCTGGGGGGCAGGGGCGCCAGCGCGCTGCGCGCACGTGCGGACCAGTTCAGCGCGTCCTGACGTGCCTCGGCCAATGCGGCATGTCGGTTCATGATGCGCATGGCCTCTTCCAGATCGCCCTCGCGCTGGTCGCCCTTTTCAATGGTGCGTACCCAAAAGGCGCGTTCAGCCTCGTCGGCTTTGGCGACGGCCTTGATCACAGGCAAGGTCAGTTTGCGTTCACGGAAATCATCGCCGGTGTTCTTGCCGATTGTCTCGCTAGAGCCGCCGTAATCCAGCAGGTCGTCAACAATCTGGAACGCAATGCCCAGAGCATCGCCATATTCAAACAAAGCGCGGATCTGATCCTCGCTGGCACCGGCAATCACGGCGCCAACCTCGGTTGCCGCCGAAAACAGCGCCGCGGTCTTGCCGCGCACGACCTGAAGATAGATCGATTCGTCCGTCTTAAGATCCTGAGCTGCGGTCAGCTGCAGCACCTCACCCTCGGCAATCGTCGCGCTGGCATTGGCCAGAATCGACATCACGCGCATATTGTCGGTCTCGACCATCAGCTGAAAGCTGCGGCTGAACAGATAATCACCAACCAGAACGCTGGATTTATTGTCCCATAGCAGGTTCGCTGTCGGTCGATTGCGGCGCTAGGTACTTTCAGCGACGACATCATCATTCAGAAGCGTCGCCGTGTGAATGAATTCGACCGTCGCGGCCAAAAGCTGGTGGTGCTGGCCCTGATAGCCAAACAGCCGCGCCGCCGCGACCGTCAGCAGCGGGCGCAGGCGCTTGCCGCCGGCATCGATCAGATGGGCGGTCACCTGGGGGATGCGTGGTGCATGTGCGCTGAACATCCGCTCGCTTAAAAGCGTCGCGACAGCGTCCATATCCTCGGCCAGCAGCTCTAAAAGCTGATCCAACGGCTTGGAGACGTTTTCGTTCATACCCATCTGCCACCCCTTTCGCAGCCAGCAATTGCCACGCAATGGACAGTTTCGCAACCTCCGCTTAGTCTTTTGTGGTGATGAAGGAAATCCTGCGAACCACCGACCCCCTGCTTGTGACCCGCGCGACCGATCTTTTGGCGCAGGAAGGCATCTTGGCATTCGCCTTCGATCAATACATGAGCGTGCTGGAAGGCTCGCTTGGGATTTTGCCGCGCCGACTGATGGTTGCTGATCGCGACCATTTCCTAGCAGCTGCGATTTTGCGAGATCATGACCTTATTCCCTGACCCGCCCCTATCTGAAACCGCGTCCGTCGAAATCGCGGGCCGACAGGTGCGGATGGACCGATTTTTGGATGGAAGGCTAAGGATTGCACAGCCGCTGGGGGGGTATTTCTCGGGGGCGGATGCGGTGATGCTGGCGGCTGCCTGCCCTGCCTTGCCCGGCCAATCTGTGCTTGAGCTGGGCTGCGGTGTCGGGGTCGCCTTGCTGTGTTTGGGGCGACGCGTGCCCGAACTGCAGCTGGCAGGGCTCGAGCTGCAAGCCGATTACGCTGAAATTGCCAAAGCAAATGCCGCAGCCAATCAGCTGGATGCCCAAATCTTTTGTGGCGATCTGGCGGCAATGCCCCCGGATTTACGTCAACTGAGCTTTGATCATGTCATCGCTAATCCTCCCTACTTTCTTGGGGGGACTTTGGCCCCGGATGCGGGCAGAGGGGTGGCGCGTCACGAGGCGACAGCGCTTGATCTATGGATAGCGGTCGGGCTGAAACGATTGCGCCCCAAAGGGCATCTGACGTTGATCCAGCGCGCGGATAGATTGGCCGAAGTTCTTGCTGCGCTGCATGGCGGCGGCGCGGGGGCGATTACAGTTTTACCTATTTCTGCGCGCAGTGGACGCGAGGCAGGTCGCATTATCGTGACCGCCCGCAAAGGCGCAAATGGGCCGTTGCGGCTGCTGGCGCCATTCGTCATGCACGGAAATTCCAAGCATATTCAAGATGCTGAGGATTTAACCGCAGAGGCGCGCGCGGTTTTGCGTGACGGGATGGGGCTGGCATTGAGGGATGTGAAAACCCGGTGACAGAATCATGAAACTATGCTGAACTCGGGATGTTCGACTGGTTTTATGAAGGAGGACGACATGACGGTAGCTTCCCATGTGGAGGAACTTCGCCGCAAACATCAATCGCTGGCCCAGGCAGTCGAGGCTGCTGAACGCTCTCCCGGTATTGATAATCTCAGCATTGCGAGGATGAAAAAGGAGAAAATGCGATTGAAGGAGGAGATTACCCGACTGTCGCACTGACGCGCGCGACCAAGAGGCACGAACTTCAGCGGCCCGCAGATCACTGCGGGCCGTCGTGTTTTTTAGCCAAGGCCGATCTGTTTTTTCGGCAAAGATCGGCGGTTTTCACGCAAAGATCTGAGCTGCTGTGGCAGGTCCGGTTTGCGCCATCCGTTGCCCAGTGATGGCCGGATGGCGCGACCGCGGGTTAAGAGAAGAACTGTCCGCCGTTCGCGCTGATGGTCGAGCCGGTGATAAAGCCCGCATCGTCCGCTGCCAAAAAGACCACTGCGCGGGCGATTTCCTCGGGCTCGCCCAGTCGGCCGACCGGAATTTGCGGGATGATCCGCTCATTCAGAACCTTTTCGTCAATCGCGCGAACCATCTCTGTGCCGATATACCCGGGCGCGATCGCATTGACGGTAATGCCAGCGCGTGCCCCTTCTTGGGCCAATGCGCGCGTAAAGCCGATGTCACCTGCTTTTGCGGCCGAGTAATTGGCCTGACCCGCTTGGCCCTTTTGGCCATTGATCGAGCTGATGTTGATGACGCGGCCGAATTTGCGGTCACGCATCCCCGACCAGACCGGTTGGGTCATATTGAACAGGCCGTTCAGGTTGGTATCGATGACCTCTTTCCATTGTTGGACAGTCATCTTGTGGAACATGCCGTCGCGGGTAATTCCGGCGTTGTTAACCAGAACCGCAACCGGCCCCAACTCATCTTCCACCTGTTTGATCCCCGCGACGCAGGCATCATAATCCGCCACTGACCATTTATAGGTCTTGATCCCGGTCTCTTGGGTAAAGGCTTTTGCGGCATCGTCATTACCGGCGTAGATCGCGGCAACGGTATAGCCGGCATCCTTTAATGCCTTCGAGATTGCGGCCCCAATTCCGCGTGAGCCCCCCGTGACAATGGCGACCTTGCTCATATTTCTCCCCCCTCAGGTAACATTTGCTTAGGTAATTAGATTGCCCGAACGACCAGCTGCTCGCAATATAATTGCGAGCAGCTTTCAAATTTTATGGGCGCTCTAGGCACATGGCGACACCCATGCCGCCGCCGATGCACAAGGTAGCCAGGCCTTTTTTGGCGTCTCGACGCTTCATTTCAAAGAGAAGTGTGTTCAGGACGCGGCAGCCCGAGGCCCCGATCGGATGGCCGATCGCAATCGCGCCGCCATTGACGTTGACGATAGAGGGGTCCCAGCCCATTTCCTTATTCACGGCGCAGGCCTGCGCGGCAAAGGCTTCGTTCGCCTCGACCAGATCCAGATCGGCGACCGACCAACCTGCTTTGGCAAGCGCCTTGCGGCTGGCCGGGATCGGGCCGGTGCCCATGATCGCAGGGTCAAGCCCGGCGGTCGCATAAGAGGCGATCCTTGCAAGCGGGGTCAGGCCACGGCGCGCGGCCTCTTCTTCGGTCATGACCAGGACGGCGGCCGCGCCGTCATTTAGCCCCGATGCGTTGCCCGCCGTGACGCTGCCGTCTTTGGTAAAGGCTGGACGCAGCTTCTCCATCGCCTCGATCGTGGCGCCGTGACGGATATATTCATCGGCACTGATCGAGATTTCGGCTTTTTTGGTTTTCACGATATAGGGTACGATTTCGTCGGCGAACTTACCCGCAGCCTGAGCCGCCTCGGCCTTATTTTGCGAGGCAACGGCGAATTTATCCTGCTCTTCGCGCGAGATGCCCCATTTTTCGGCGACATTCTCGGCGGTCTGACCCATGTGATAGTTGTTGAAAGCGTCCCACAGGCCATCGCGGATCATGGTGTCGATCATCTGCATATCGCCCATTTTCTGCCCCGCGCGCAGATAGGCTGCATGGGTGGAGAGCGACATCGATTCCTGACCGCCTGCAGCGACGATGGTTGCATCCCCCAAGATGACCTGCTGGGCCGCAAGCGCGACCGAGCGCAGCCCCGAGCCGCAGACCTGATTGATCAGCCATGCGGCCGATTCCTGAGGCAGGCCGGCTTTGATATGAGCCTGGCGGGCGGGGTTCTGGCCCTGAGCTGCGGTCAGCACCTGACCCAGAATGGTTTCACTGACCTCGGCGGGGTCAATGCCGGCACGTTCGACCACGGCGCGCAGAACAGCCGCACCTAGATCATGGGCAGGGATATGCGCGAATGCGCCCATGAAGCTGCCCACGGGGGTGCGGGCGGCGGAAACGATGACGGCCTTGGTCATAGATAGGAACTCCTCAATTCATCAGCCGGGGCAATCCCGGTACCTCTAGACCAAGTGATCCTTTTTGTTTGCCCAAGGTCAAGGTCGGGCTGCCCCGAAAGTCTGAAATGTCGCTTATGTTGCCGCTGGCGGGGTCAGCTTCGATTCGCGGCCGCGGTCGGCGAGCGCCAAGGCGGCACGATGGTGGGGGCGCCGAAATAGAAACCCTGCATGCAGTCGATGCCGATATCGATCAGATAGGCCGCATCCTCTGCGGTCTCGACGGATTCCGCGACGGTGAACATATCGAAGTGATGGGCAATGGTCTGAAGCGCGCGTGTCAGAACCTGATTATCGGGGTGATCCGCGATCTCGCGGATGAAGCGACCGTCGATCTTGATCATGTCAAAACTGAAATCACGCAGATATCTGAACGATGTATAGCCTGCGCCGAAATCGTCCAAGGCAAAGCTGACGCCGTGATCTTGCAATTCGCTCATGAAGCGGTTGACCACCGTCGGCATGTCCATGGCCGAGCTTTCGGTGATTTCCAGGATCATGCGCTCGGCGATTCGTGGATCCTGGCTGATCCCCTCGCGCAGGGTTCTGATCCATTCGGGATAGCCGATCGAGCGGGCCGACATATTGATCGACAGCCGCAAAGCGGGCTCTTCGGCCAGGGCCTTCAGGCCCAATGACAAGGAAACGCAATCGATCTGCCGACCCAATTCTCTGGTTTCGGCCTGAGGCATGAAATCCCGAAGCGGGATGAAACGGCCAGCCTCATCCATCACGCGAATCAGCCCCTCATAAAAGGCGACGCGGTTTGGGCGGTCGGATTGAACCACGGGTTGAAAGGCCAGTACGGCGTCGCGTCTTTGGATCGCTTGCTGCACGGTTTCCAAAGTTTTGCGAGCCTGGTGATCGATGACAAAGTCCAAAGGCGAGCTTCTTCCCCCGGAAGGGATGAGGGTGGTGGACATGATGGGACTCCTTACCAATTCAACGCAGACTGGCGGATTTTCCCTTAATCGCGGTAAAAATGGATAGGCTATCTAGAATCGAGGTTAACCCAATATGACTCAGCGCTGCGACTGGTGCGGGACCGAGCCGATTTACACGGATTATCACGACCATGAATGGGGCGTGCCCGAATTCGACAGCCGCAGCCTGTGGGAAAAGCTGATCCTGGACGGGTTTCAGGCCGGTTTGAGCTGGATCACCATCCTGCGCAAACGCGACAGCTTTCGCGAGGTTTTCGAAGGGTTTGATCCCCAGCGCATCGCGAATTGGGGCGAGGCCGAGGTGGCCGCTGCATTAAGCAATCCCGGCATTATTCGTCATCGCGGCAAGATCGAGGCGACAATCACCAATGCGCGCGCCTATCTCGAGATCGAATCGCGCGAAGGATTTTCGCCCTATCTGTGGGGATTCGTTGGCGGCCAACCGATTCAGAATGAATTTCAGCTGATTTCGCAAGTGCCCACCAAGACCGCCGAATCCGAAGCCATGTCAAAATCGCTTAAAAAGCATGGCTTTAAATTCTGCGGTCCGGTGATCTGTTATGCGTTCATGCAGGCTTGTGGGCTGGTGAATGACCACCTGACCACGTGCCATTCGCGTGCGCCGGTCAGGGCGCTTGCAGCTCGCGGATAACCTGTTTCGAGGCCTCGCTTGCCCAATCCGCGCCGCCGATCAGGCGGGCACGTTCACGGCCCTCGCGGTCAATCAGCACGGTGACGGGCATGCCCATCACCCCCATCGGGCGTGCCACCTGCTGCTTGGGGTCCAGCAGGATGGGCAGGTTGGTGACGCCGGTTTCCTCGAAGAATTTCTCGATGGCGGGCAGGGGGTTGCGTCCTGTGGCCAAGGTCACGACCTGAAAATCATCGCCGCCCAGCTCGGCTTGCAGCTGATCTAGCGAGGGCATCTCTTCGCGGCAGGGCGCGCACCATGTCGCCCAAAAGTTCAACATCACGACCTTGCCTGCATAATCTTGCAAGCGATGCTCGCCGCCCTCGGGGTCGAAAAAGACCGCATCGGGTATCTCGGTGCGATCCACAGCCGTCAATTTTGCCAAACCATTGGCATGGGCGGCATCGAAGTCGATCTCTCCGGCCGTTGCGGCATTTGCACCGAATACCAGCGCCGTATAAAGCAGAAGCGAACGAAGCATGTGACCTCCGAAGGGTAAGATATGACCGACCAGTCCAACAACACCGCGCCCGACACTACGGCGAACGCAATGTGGGGCGGTCGATTTGCCGCCGGACCGGATGCGATCATGGAGGCGATCAATGCCTCGATCGGTTTCGACCAAAGGCTTTACGCGCAGGATATCCGCGGCTCTCGCGCCCATGCCGCGATGCTGGCCGCGACGGGTATCATCTCCACTAGCGACGAGAAGGCGATCGGGGAAGGGCTGCTCACGGTCTTGTCAGAGATCGAGGCCGGCGATTTCCCTTTCAAAACCGCGCTGGAAGACATCCATATGAACGTGGAATCGCGACTGAAAGAGATCATCGGCGAACCCGCAGGGCGCCTGCACACGGCGCGTTCGCGCAATGATCAGGTCGCGACCGATTTTCGCCTTTGGGTCCGCGATCAGGCGGATGCGGTGATCGCGGGGCTGGACCAGCTGATCCGCGCTGCTTTGTCGCAGGCCGAAAAGGGCGCCGATTGGGTGATGCCGGGCTTTACCCATCTGCAAACCGCCCAGCCGGTGACATGGGGCCACCATATGATGGCCTATGTCGAGATGTTTGGCCGCGACAAGTCGCGCTTCGAGGATGCGCGCAAGCGCATGAACGAATCACCCTTGGGTGCGGCGGCTTTGGCGGGGACCAGCTTCCCGATCGACCGCCATGCCACTGCTGCGGCCTTGGGTTTCGATCGCCCGATGGCCAACAGCCTTGATGCGGTCTCGGATCGTGATTTCGCGCTGGAATTCCTGTCTTCGGCCGCGATCTGCGCGGTCCACCTGTCGCGTCTGGCCGAAGAGCTGGTGATCTGGTCCTCGGCCCAGTTCCGCTTTGTCACTTTGTCGGACCGTTTCTCGACTGGCTCGTCGATCATGCCGCAAAAGAAAAACCCCGATGCAGCCGAGCTGATCCGCGCCAAAATCGGGCGCATCCTGGGGGCGGCGGTCGCGTTGTTCGTGGTGATGAAGGGGCTGCCGCTGGCCTATTCCAAGGACATGCAGGAAGATAAGGAACAAGTCTTTGACGCGGCGGACCACCTGATGCTGGCACTGGCCGCGATGTCGGGGATGCTGACCGATCTGACGGCGAACCGCGACAAGCTCGAGGCCGCTGCCGGTTCGGGCTTCTCGACCGCGACCGATCTGGCCGATTGGCTGGTGCGTGAGGCGGGCCTGCCGTTCCGCGATGCGCATCACGTGACAGGCACGCTGGTTGCGATGGCCGAGAAACAGGGCATCGATCTGCCCGATCTGACGCTGGACGAGATGCAATCGGTCAATCCCGCGATTACCGAGGATATCTTTACGGTTCTGGGCGTGCATAATTCGGTTGCCTCGCGTCAAAGCTATGGCGGCACCGCCCCCGATCAGGTGCGCAAACAGATCGCTCGCTGGAAAGAGATCCTCGCATGAAGCTATTGCCCCTGATCGCGCTTTTGGCCCTTGGCGCTTGCGGCGTCGATGGCCCGCCGGTTCGTCCGGGTCCGCAACAAGACAACCCGCCGCCGGGGCTGTCGGTCAGTGGCGAGGCCCGCATCGGTGTCGTCTCTACCCTTTGAGTTGACGCCGCTGCGGCTGGTCTGGTTGGGGCTGGCGCTTGTCGGTGCGGTGCTTGGCCTGATGTCGCAGGCACCGCTGCGATCCACCGAAGGGCTGGGCCTTGTGGTTCTGGGCTTGTGGTGCCTGATTGAAACGACGATACGGCGCAACTGGGCCGCGTTTTTGACGTTACCGGCCTTGTGGCTGGGGATCGGCTGCGCGCTGCCTCTCTATCTTTTCATCCGTTCTCGCAGGATCGCCTGATGGACCATTTCAATTATATCGATGGCGTTCTTTGCGCCGAGAACGTGCCGCTGTCGCGTATCGCAAAGGCCGTGGGCACCCCGGTCTATGTCTATTCGACCGCAACCTTGACCCGCCATTTCCAGCAGTTCCAAAAGGCGCTGGAATGGACCGATCACCTGATCTGTTTCGCTGTCAAATCGAACTCGAACGTCGCCGTTCTGAAGGTTTTGGCATATCTCGGTGCAGGCATGGATGTGGTTTCGGGCGGGGAATATGCCCGTGCCAAAGCTGCAGGCGTTCCCGGTGATCGCATCGTCTTTTCGGGCGTGGGCAAGACCGAGGCCGAGATGCGGCAGGTCCTTGAAGGCGGCATTCGCCAATTCAACGTCGAATCCGAGCCCGAGCTTGAACTGCTCTCGCGGGTGGCGAGCAGCATGGGGGTGACGGCGCCGATTGCCTTGCGCGTCAATCCCGATGTCGATGCCCATACACACGAGAAAATCGCCACCGGGAAATCCGACAACAAATTCGGTATTCCGATCGCCAAATCCCGCGCGGTCTATGCCTATGCCGCCAGCTTGCCGGGCATTCAGGTCGTGGGTGTGGATATGCATATCGGCAGCCAATTGACCGAATTGGAGCCTTTCCGCGAAGCCTATACCAAAATGGCTGCGCTGACCCGTCAGCTGCGCGAAGATGGGCATAAGATCACCCGTCTTGATATGGGGGGCGGCCTTGGGATTCCTTATCGCCGCGACAATAACGCCCCGCCGCTGCCGATTGAATATGGACAGGTCATCCGCGACACCGTCGGCGATCTGGGCTGCGAGATCGAGATCGAACCGGGCCGCAATATCTCGGGGAATGCGGGGATTTTGTTGTCCTCGGTGATCTATCTCAAGGAAGGCGAGGGGCGCGATTTCCTGATCCTTGACGCGGCGATGAACGATCTGATGCGACCGGCGATGTATGGTGCGCATCACGATATTGTCCCGGTGATCGAACCCGCCCTTGGCGCCGAGGTTGCGGCTTTTGATGTGGTGGGTCCGGTGTGCGAAACTGGCGATACCTTTGAAAAGGGGCTGCAACTGAACCGTCTGGCTCAGGGTGATCTGGTCGCCTTCCGGTCGGCCGGGGCATATGGTGCGGTGATGGCATCGGAATATAACACCCGCCCGCTGGTCCCCGAGGTTCTGGTTTCGGGCGATCAATTCGCTGTCATCCGCGCCCGACCCAGCGTCGAAGAACTGATTTCTCGCGATCAAATCCCGGATTGGATGACCAAACAGGACTGATATTGCCGGGCATTTGCCAAACAATGACCTGACAGCGCGGCATGGATCGCCGCGCTTGTTCCCTGTCGTTCCTCATGGAATAGTCGCCTCAGACGTAAAAGGGAAATGCGCCGGGCATGAGTTTAGCCCCTTCAGATCAAGGCAAGCCAAAGCCGGACCACGGTGACAGCCGTCGCGTGGCCTATGCCATTGGCCTGACCCGTGCGGGCATGGTCTGGGAGCAGCTGGCGCGTGCTTTTTGGCCTTTGCTTGTGGTCGTGGCGCTGACGCTGGTGGCTTTGTCCTTTGGCCTGATTGCAGGGCTGGGGCGCAACTGGCTGATCCTTGTGGCGGCTTGCGCGGTTTTGGCGGTGCTGGGGACCGCGGGCTGGGGTCTGTGGCGCTTTCGCAGGCCCAGCCTTGATGCGGCGCGCGCGCGCGTCGATGCTGATCTGCCGGGACGTCCGCTTGCGGCTTTGGGCGATCAGATGGCTTTGGGCGAGGGGGATGAGGGCGCACAGGCACTGTGGAGCGCCCATCTGGCCCGCATGCGTGCGCAGGCCGAGCAGGCCCGCCCGATTCGCCCCGATGCCGAATTGGCGCCGCGCGATCCGTTCGGCTTGCGGCTGGTCGGGCTGACGGCCCTTGCCATGGTGTTGTTCTTTGCCCCGTCAGGCGAGATCGGTCAGGGTGTCTCGGCGCTTGCGGCCAGCCTGCGCCCCCCTGCCGCCGCGGTGGCGACGGTGCAATCTGGCCCCGGCTGGGAAGGCTGGGCCGAGCCGCCCGCCTATACGCGTCGCCCGACAATCTATCTGAACGCGCTGCCTGTCGATGATGTGCTGGTCCTGCCCAAAGGCAGCAAGATCAGCTTTCGGCTTTATGGCGAAGACGCCTCTGTGACGCAAAACATCGGCCCCGCGCTTGACGGTGATCCGCAAAAGGGGCCTCTCGTCTCCCAAACGCCCGATCCCGAAACGCCCGATCCCAAAGCGGCCAACGCTGGGGCCGCTGATCCCAAAGCGCCCGAATTCATCGCTGAACATGACGGCGTGATCGAGGTGACGGGCCGCCGATTTAGCGTGACCGTTCAGCCCGATGCTGCGCCCATGGTCCAAGCGGGCTCGGCGCCGACGCGGCGCGCGGATGGCCGCTTGGTGCAGGAATTCTCGGCCAGCGATGACAACGGGATCACGGCGGGCAAAGCCATCATTTCGCTGGATCTGGCTGCGGTTGATCGCCGCTTTGGCCTGCAGCTGGCCCCCGAGACGCGCGATGAGATCAAGTTGGATCTGCCCTTGCCCGCGACCGGGACACGCAAAGAAGTCCGGGGTCAGCTGGTGGCGGATCTGTCGCGCCACCCTTGGGCCAATCTGCCCGTCATTGTCCGCCTCGAGGTCTTGGACGGGATCGAACAGCAGGGTCAGTCCGATCCGATGCATACCATTCTGGCGGGCCGGCGCTTTTTCGACCCGCTGGCCGCCAGTCTGATCGAACTGCGCCGCGATCTGCTTTGGTCGCGCGACAATCGCTTGCGCAGTGCTCAGATCTTGCGGGCCATTGCCTGGCAGCCGGATGATTTGATGGACGCCGCCCTGAAGGCCAAGGCCCAGGCCGCGATCTCGGTGCTGGAAAGCGGCCCGTTAAGCGATAAGACCCGCGATGATCTGGCGCAGCTCTTTTGGGATGCGGCAATCGCCCTTGAGGACGGGGGGCTGTCAGATGCGCTGGAACGGATGCAAAAAGCCCAGCAACGCCTGTCCGAGGCCATCCGCAATGGCGCCAGCCCTGACGAGGTTCAGCGCCTGATGGATGAGCTGCGCAAGGCCACCGACGCCTATACCGATATGCTGGCCGAAAAAGGCGAAGACCCGGCGCAGAAATTCGACCGCTCGCCCAAACAGGATCGCCAGCAGATCAGCGGCGATCAGATCCAGAAGATGATGGATGAGATCCAGCGCCTGATGAACGAGGGCCGGATGGCCGAGGCGCAAGAGCTGCTTGAGCAGTTCAACCGCATGATGGAAAATCTTCAGGTTTCAAAGACCAACGATCCCAATGGCGCCGGGCGCCAGCGGCCGCTGAACCGTCTGGCTGAAACCCTGCGCGACCAGCAAAAGCTGTCGGATGAGATCATGCGCGATTTGCAAAATCAGTTCATGCAAGACCCGTTTGGCCAGCAAAATCAGCAAGATCAAGAAAATCCGCAAGGTCAGTCTGGGCAAGAGGGCCAGCAGGACGCGCCGGGTCAGCAAGGCCAACAAGGTCAGCAGGGCCAGCAGGGCGCCCAGGGGCCCAGCGGTGGCGGCGCACAGCAGGGTGGTGGCAGCTTCGCCGACCGTCAGCGCGAACTGCGCGATGCTTTGGGGCGTCAGCGCGGGCTGCTTCCGGGGCAGGGCAGTGCCGGGGGCGATCAGGCGGCGCGTCAACTGGATCAGGCAGGCCGCGCGATGGACGAGGCCGAACAGGCATTGCGCGAGGGCGATTCGGTCGGCGCAATGGAGCGTCAGGCCGAAGCGATCCAATCCATGCGCGAGGGTATGCGCGCATTGGGCGATATGATGGCCCAACAACAGGGCCAGCAATCGGGTCAGCCGGGCCAACAACAGGGCCAAGATGGTCCTGCGGGCCCCTCGGGGGATCAGCGTGGCGAGCGTGGTCTTGCTCTGCCCTATTCGCGCCAGCCCGGCACCGATCCGCTGGGGCGTCAGCTGTCGGGGCAGGGCAATACGATCACCAATGGCGATCCGCTGGCTGAAGGTGTCGATCCCCAACAAGAGGCGCGCGGGCTATTGGATGAAATCCGCCGCCGACTGGGCGACCGGGACCGCGCGCAAGACGAACGCGATTATTTGGGGCGCCTGCTGGATCGTTTCTAGTTGCATCTGAACCGCGGCCGGGCTTGCCCTTTCGAGGCATCTGCGAGGCATCTGCGAGGCATCTGCGAGGCATCTGCGAGGCATCTGCGAGGCATCTG